>CAIMEE010000367.1 GCA_903839865.1 Enhydrobacter aerosaccus
ACCGGTCTTGGCCTGTGGGGCGTGCCGCTTGCGATGCTGGCGGGCGCCATTCGCGTGAGTACGCCCTTCATCTTCGTGAGCGTCGGCGAATGCCTGACCGAGCGCTCCGGCCGCATCAATCTCGGCCTCGAAGGCACGATGGTGATGGGCGCGATGAGCGGCTATGGCGCGGCCCTCGTGAGCGGCTCGCCATGGCTGGGCGTTCTGGTCGCCGCCCTGGTCGGCCTGCTGTTCGGCGCGCTGCATGCCGTCATTTGCCAGTTGCCGAAGGTCAACGACGTCGCCACCGGCATCGGCCTGATGCTGTTCGGCACCGGCCTCGCCTTCTTCCTGGGCAAGCCGCTGATCCAGCCCAAGGCGCCCAATCTCGGCGCCATCGATCTCGGCTGGTGGAGCAACATCCCGCAGGTCCGCCAGGCCCTGCAGGTGAACTACCTCTTCGTGATCGGCATCGTGCTCGCCTTCGCCATGGCGTGGGCGCTGAAGAATACGCGCTGGGGCCTGATCGTGCGGCTGGCCGGGGAGAGCGTCGATGCGGCGCTGGCGATCGGCGCATCGGTCGCGCGCACGCGCCTGATCGCGACCTCGATCGGCGGCGCCTTCGCGGGCGTCGGCGGCGCGTTCCTGTCGCTCTACTATCCCGGCAGCTGGAGCGAAGGCCTGTCGAGCGGCCAGGGCCTGATGGCCGTGGCGCTGGTGATCTTCGCGCGCTGGGATCCCATCCGGTGCCTGTGGGCCTCGTTGCTGTTCGGCGCCGCCGGTGCGATCAGCCCCGCGCTGCAATCGGTCGGCGTGACGCAAGGCTACTATCTGTTCAGCGCCGCGCCCTATGTGCTCACGCTTGCGCTCATGATCGCGACCTGCTCGCCCGAGCGCAGCCTCAAGGGCGCGCCCGGCGAGCTGGGCGCCGTCAAATAGGAGAACCGCGATGGCGACCAAGCATGTCGACTCCCGCCCCTATCTCTGGCCCTGGAACGGCGACCTGCGGCCCGACAACAGCGCGCTGGTCATCATCGACATGCAGACCGACTTCTGCGGCGTCGGCGGCTATGTCGACAAGATGGGCTATGACCTGTCGCTGACGCGCGCGCCGATCGAACCGATCAAGAAGCTGCTGGCCACCGCACGCAAAGCGGGCTGGACCGTGATCCATACGCGGGAGGGCCATCGTCCCGACCTCAGCGATCTGCCGCCCAACAAGCGCTGGCGCAGCCGCCAGATCGGCGCCGGCATCGGCGATCCCGGTCCCTGCGGCCGCATCCTGGTGCGCGGCGAGCCGGGATGGGAGATCATTCCCGATCTCGCCCCGATCGCGGGCGAGCCCATCATCGACAAGCCGGGCAAGGGCTCGTTCTGCGCCACAGATCTCGAGCTGATTCTGCGCACGCGCGGCATCGACAACCTGGTGCTGACCGGCATCACCACCGACGTCTGCGTGCACACGACCATGCGCGAGGCCAACGACCGCGGCTTCGAATGCCTGATCCTCGAGGATTGCACCGGCGCGACAGACAAGGGAAATCATGCCGCCGCGCTCAAGATGGTCGAGATGCAGGGCGGCGTGTTCGGTGCCGTCGCCAACTCCGTTGCGGTCATCAAGGCACTCTCATGAGGAACCAGCGGTGAACGCCCCCTCCCTCGAGCTGATCGGCTTCACCAAGCGCTTCGGCGCCATGGCCGCGCTCGACGACGTCTCGGTGAAGGTGAAGGCTGGCGCTTTCCATGCGCTGCTGGGCGAGAACGGCGCGGGCAAGAGCACGCTGGTGAAGTGCGCCATGGGCTACTACGCCGCCGACGAAGGTCAGATCCTGCTGAACAACCGCGAAGTCGCGATCGACCATCCACGACAGGCGCACGAGCTGGGCCTCGGCATGGTCTATCAGCACTTCACCCTGGTGCCGAACATGACGGTGCTGGAGAATTTCGTGCTGTCGCGCGGCGACCTGCCGGCGGTGATCGACTGGACCGCCGAACGCAAGGTGCTGAACGCCTTCTTCTCGACGACGCCGTTCGCGGTGCCGATCGATCTGCCGGTGGCCGATCTCGCCGCCGGCCAGAAGCAGAAAGCGGAAATCCTGCGGCAGCTCTATCTCAAGCGAAACCTCTTGATCCTCGACGAGCCGACCTCGGTGCTGACGCCCGACGAGGCCGACGAGGTGCTGTCGACTTTGAAAAAGATGACCGAGGAGAAGCTGGTCACCATCGTCACCATCACGCACAAGTTCCGCGAGGTGAATGCCTTCTGCGACACCGTGACGGTACTGCGCCGGGGCAAGCTGATCGGCACCAGGCCGACTTCTGAGCTCGACAACGACACCATGGCCGAGATGATGGTCGGGCGGCGCGAGACGCGCGCCGTGGTCGAGCGCGAACGGCATGCGCTGGGCAAGACCGTGCTGAAGCTCGAGAACCTGAGCGTCGCCGACAATGTAGGCCAGCTCGCGGTCGAGGATTTGTCGCTCGAGATCAGGGCCGGCGAGATCGTGGGCGTGGCTGGCGTGTCGGGCAACGGACAGCGTGAGCTGGTCGAGACGCTGGCGGGCCAACGCCACAGGCAATCGGGCCAGATGCTGGTACATGGCGAGGCCTACACCGCCACGCGCGCGGAGATGATCCGTCACAAGATCGCCTGCCTGCCCGAAGAGCCGCTGCGCAACGCTTGCGTTGCGGAGATGTCGGTCGCGGAGAACATGGCGCTGCGATCGTTCGACCAGCCGCCTTCGTCACCTGACGGCATTCGCCTCAAGCGCGGCCCGATGCGCGACACTGCGCGCAAGCTGATCGACGCCTATCGCGTGAAGACACCCGGCCCCGATGCCGCGATCAAGGCCCTGTCGGGCGGCAATGTGCAGCGCGCGGTGCTGGCGCGCGAACTGTCGAGCGAGGGCGATCTGGTGATCGTGGCCAATCCCTGCTTCGGCCTCGACTTCGCGGCGGTGGCGGAAATCCGCGCCCGCATCGTGCAGGCGCGCAACCGCGGTGCGGCGGTGCTGCTCGTCAGCGAGGACCTCGACGAGGTCCTGCAGCTCTCGGACCGTATTGTCGTGATGTTCGACGGCAAGCTGGCGCTGGAGATGGACGCGGCCCAAGCCGACGTGGGCGCGATCGGCCGCGCGATGGCGGGACACTAGAGACTTTAGTTCTCTTCCCCGTTCAAAGGGAGAAGTGCCCCCGTCTTACGGGGGAGATGGGGTCATGCGCGGAGAAGTCCCGCAGTTCCTAGCCCAAGAAGACTCACGGCGAAGAGCTTTAGTGCGAAATTTCCCTTTCGGACTCGGGGTGACCGTCCAGGGAAGCGATGACCCCTCCGGCGCTGCGCGCCACCTCCTCAGTTGAATGGGGAGGACGCCAGATCAGTTCAGGGCGCGATCGCGCGAGACGTATTGTCCGCGCTTCAGTTCCTTGAAGAAATGCGGCACCTGAGGATGGCCCACCGGCTTGCCGGTTTCGTCGGCCAGCAGGTTCTGCTCGGAGACATAGGCCACGTAGGTGGTCTGCGCGTTCTCGGCCAGCAGGTGATAAAACGGCTGGTCGCGGCGCGGGCGGACCTCTTCGGGGATCGACGACAGCCATTCCTCGGTATTGGCGAAAACCGGGTCGACGTCGAAGATCACGCCCCGGAACGGATAGATCCGGTGCTTCACCACCTGACCGATGGAGAACTTGGCCTTGCGCATCGGCGGTTCGACGACGGCGGTACCGGCAGTCTGATTTGCGATGTTCATGGTGAAAGTATCACTCCGAACGGGGATTCAGGCAACGCACCAGGCGGGGGACGACCACTCCAGGCTCTTGATACAATACGCTGCAAATACCCCGCCAGATTGCCCTTCCCGGGAACAGGCAAGAATGCGGCCAGAAACAGCGGCAATCTCCCTCGGTTGACGTCCGGCCCAGCCTGTGGACTCTGTGCCGCAAGGCAGCTTGGGAACCATCTTGGCCGACGGTCTGAAAGTAAAATTCTGGGGTGTGCGCGGGTCGATTTCCTGCGCGGGGTCGGAGTATGTGCGCTACGGCGGCAATACTTCGTGCCTGGAAGTGACGGCTGGCGGCCGCCGCATGATCTTCGATGCCGGCACCGGCATCCGGACCCTGGGCCTCGAGCTCGCCCGCGGGGCGCCACTCGACATCGACATTTACTTCACCCACACGCACCTCGATCATATGTCGGGGCTCACCTTTTTCGCGCCGCTGTTCGACAAGCGCAATTCGGTGCGCCTGTGGGCCGGCCACCTCGAGGCGCCCTACACCCTGAAGAAAGTCGTGAGCAACCTGATGCAGGCGCCGATCTATCCGGTGACCCTCGACATCTTCCAGGCAAGCGTGGGCTTCAAGGAATTCGAAGTCGGCGAGCAGCTCGCCTGCGGCGCGGTGGCGATGCGCACGGCACCGCTCAACCATCCCAACGGCGCCACCGGCTATCGCGTCGAATATGGCGGCAAGTCGATCTGCTACATCACCGACACCGAGCACCGAGAGGGCGAGCGCGACAAGACCATCGTCGATCTGTGCCGCGGCGCCGACATCATGATCTACGATTGCAGCTACACCGACGAGGAGTACCCCCGCTACAAGGGCTGGGGCCATTCGACATGGCAGGAAGGCGCGCGCATCGCCGATGCCGCGGGCGTCGGGACGCTTGCCATCTTCCATCACGATCCCAGCCACGACGATGCCTTCATGGACGACGTCGCGCGCAAGGCAGCCGAGCT
>CAIMEE010000368.1 GCA_903839865.1 Enhydrobacter aerosaccus
AGCTCCTCCCGCCGTCTTCCCCGGTCACCGTCAGCCTGCCACCCTTCAGGCCCACCAGCGAACTGGACATCTGCGGGAACGGGGCTCGCCCGATCCGCCCCTTATCCTGTGCCTTATGAAAACCCTGTTCTGTGCCCTCATCGTAGCTCTCGCGGGCTTCGTCTCTCCCATCCGGCTGGCTGCCACCGAGGCGCCGGCCTCCGCATTGCCGCCGCCCACGGTTGAGCACCGACTTGGCGACCTGGAAGCCTACGTCAACAACGCGCCGCGCACAACCGACGGCCAGGCCCAATCCAAGGTTCCCAACGGCGGCCCCGGCCACAGCGCCTGGATGATGACCAGCTCCGCACTGGTGCTCTTCATGACCCTGCCCGGCCTCGCCCTTTTCTACGGCGGCCTCGTGCGTCGCAAAAACGTGCTCTCCGTGCTCGCCCAGTGTCTCGGACTCGCCGGCGGCGTGTCGATTTTGTGGTGGGTTTGTGGATACAGCCTGAGTTTCTCGCGAGGCAACAGTTTCCTCGGCAGCTGGAACTTCAGCTTTCTCCGCAACGTCGGCATCGAGCCCAACCGCGATTATGCGCAATGGGTGCCGCACAATCTCTTCATGATCTACCAGCTCATGTTTGCGATCATCACTCCGGCGCTCACCATCGGCGCCATCGCCGAGCGCATGAAGTTCAAGGCGATCATGCTGTTTAGCGTTATCTGGATGTTCGTTGTTTATTTCCCGGTCGCCCACATGGTCTGGGGTGCAGACGGCTGGATGAGTGGCTTGCTCAATCCGCACGCTTCGATCAAGGCCATCGACTTCGCAGGCGGCATCGTTGTCCACATGACCTCGGGCTGGAGCGCGCTCGCGCTCTGTATCGTGCTCGGCAAACGCCGGGGTCACGGACACGAGCCGATGCCGCCGCACAGCATGGTCTTTTGTATGACCGGCACGGGCATGCTCTGGGCCGGCTGGTACGGCTTCAACGCGGGCAGCGCAGTCGCCGCTGACGGCGTGGCGGTCAACGCCTTCGTCGCCACCACGCTCGCCGCTGCCGCCGGTTGCTTCATGTGGCCGATGCTCGAATTTCTCCGCCGCGGCAAGCCCAGCGTGCTCGGCTTCTGCTCCGGCGCCGTTGCCGGTCTGGCCACCATCACCCCGGCCAGCGGTTTCGTCACGGCCGGCAATGCCGTGTTGATCGGCCTGATCGCGGGCGCCGCCACGTATCTGGCCTGTAACTACCTGAAGTCTTATTTCAAATACGACGATTCGCTCGACACCTTCGGCGTCCATGCCGTGGGCGGCACGATCGGCACCGTCCTCGCTGGGGTCTTTGCCACAGCGACGATTAACCCGAACCTCGCGAGCGAACCAATCGCCGGCTTTGTGGGTCACAGTCTCTGGCTCGAACAAATCAAGGCGGGCGGTCTCGTGCTCCTCTGGTCCGTAACCGCAACTGTCGTCATCGCCAAAGTCGTGGGCTTCGCCTTTAGCGGCCTGCGCGTCTCCGAGGAAGAGGAGTCGCAGGGCCTCGATGTCGCGGAACATGGCGAAGAGGGCTACATCATCGAATAAGTTTGGTTTGAAACAGCTGTCACCCATCAGCCCTAA
>CAIMEE010000369.1 GCA_903839865.1 Enhydrobacter aerosaccus
CGCGAGCCGGTACATACGCTGCAGTTACAGGCAACTTCACTACAATCTCATGCAACGCGTCTCGACGCGTAGGCAAGACGTGCACCATGTCATCCCGAGCGCAGCGAGGGATCTTTGCGTGTCGCCGCCCCAAAGATCCCTCGCTGCGCGCGGGATGACTATGTGGACGGGGCTGACAGTGTGCGCTGCCAATAGTGATCATGAGCGCCAACCTACGCGCGTCGAGATCAATCACCTATTACGGTCGTTACTGACGACATATCGTTGATCTGCTTGAAACGAATGACAGCGGTCGACCCAGATGACAGCGGTCGACCCAGATGACAGCGGTCGACCCAGAAGTCTGGGGTAACCAATACTTATGCCACCTCAAGCAGTTCTCTCCATATCCCTACACTTTGATCGCCACGTAGCGACCAAGTCTTCGTTTGCCCGTCATTTTGGCTATGAAACCAATAGTCGAAACAATCGTCGTAGTGATTGAAGCCCTGCCCTTCAAATTCGAGAACCTCTCCCGCAACAAAGACGGAAGCACCGCTCATGAAGCTCTTCTTGGCTCGATATTTTGCTCTCGTCTCAAATATTTTCGGTGCAGAGCTCTCTTCCACTTTATTGGACCGGTATGAAAGCTGATGGAATCTACGCGTTCCCGAAGATCGGGTGTTTGACCATGTCGCCCGGCTTGATGCCCAGCAGCCGCGCCGTGCCGCCGTTGATCTCGAGCACGCCGCGCACCGGCGCTCCGCTCGGGATCGAGTCGGTCGACATCGGCGTCGCATTGGCATGCACGTGGCGCACCGTGCCGTCGGCGGCGATGAACACCATGTCGAGCGGGATCAGCGTGTTCTTCATCCAGAAGGCGACTGGCTCCTCGCGGAAGAAGTCGAACAGCATGCCTTCGTAGGCGCCCATCTGCTTGCGGAACATCAGGCCGTGCGCGCGCCGCGGCTCGGTGTCGGCCATCTCGATCTCGAACTTGATCTCGCGGCCGCCGGTCACGATCACCAGCGAGGATTTCTCGAAGGTGACGCCGTCGTTCTCGCTTTGGCCGCAGGCGCTGCCTGCGGCGAGCAACAGAGGAACGCCGAACACCAGACGGCGGCTGAGCCGCCGCGTACCAAGATTGAACGCCATGATGCTTAGTGCCCGCCCCGGCAGGCGGCGGTCAAGCCGATCTGATCTCGGTGACCTGTAGCCCTTTGTCGCCCTCGGCGAGGCGGATCAGCACCTTCTGCCCGGGCGCCAGCGATTCCATGCCGTGACGCCGCAGGACCGCGGCATGGACGAAGATGTCGCCATCCGTCGCCTCGCGCGTCACGAAGCCGTAGCCGCGTTCGTTGTTGTACCACTTCACCAACGCGGTGGTGTACTCGCCCATCTCGATGCCATCCGGGATCGGCGGCACCTTGGGCGGAACGGCGATCGCGGTCGACGAATCGACGTCGATCACCTTCATGACCTGCCAGCCCTTCGGGCCGCGGACACCCGCGCACACGACGGTCGCCCCGGGCTTGAGATCCTCATGCCCGGCCTGGCGTAGTGTCGTTACATGCAAGAACGCGTCGCTGTTGTCGCTTTCGAGGGCCAAGAACCCATAGCCCTTTACGGCGTTGAACCACTTAACCTTACCACGCAGCTCAACCGATCCGCCGTCCCCGCTCGTCTCTCCCTGATGGGTCGTCATTCAACGATCCCTTGTTTGTTATGCGAAAAGCTTAACAGTCCGGTGAGCCGGTGCAACAGTCCATGTTGCGTATTCGTGGCGTATTCTCGCGCGCGAGTTGGAAGAATTCCAAAAAGACTGGGAGACAGTTGCGATGTTCAGGACCGATCTCTTCGCCGGCAAACGATTTCTCATCAGCGGCGGCGGCACGGGCCTCGGCCGGATCATGATGGAGCGCTTCGTCGAGCTGGGTGCAGACTGTGTGATATGCGGCCGGCGCGGCAGCGTGCTCGAGGAAACGGCCAGGGACGTGATGGCCAGGCATCCCGGCCGGCGGGTCGACACTTTCGCGGTCGACATTCGCGTGGCGACGGCGGTCGAGGAGATGATCGACCGCATCTGGGCCGGCGGGCCGCTCGACGGGCTGGTCAACAATGCTGCCGGAAATTTCATTTCCCAGACCAAGGATCTCAGCCCGCGCGCGTTCGACGCCATCGCCAACATCGTCCTCCACGGCACGTTCTACATGACCAATGCCTGCGGCAAGCGCTGGATCGCCGAGCAGCGCAAGGCGAGCGTGATCAGCATCCTCACGACCTGGGTGTGGACCGGCAGTCCCTTCGTGGTGCCCTCGGCGATGTCGAAGGCCGGCGTCGCGGTGATGACCCAGAGCCTCGCCGTCGAATGGGGCCGCCACGGCATCCGCCTCAACGCGATCGCGCCCGGCCCCTTCCCGACCGAAGGCGCCTGGGCGCGGCTCAATCCGGGCGGCGACAACGACGACCGCTACAAGACACGCAATCCGATGGGCCGGGTCGGCCGGCCGGGCGAGCTCGGCAACATGGCCGCGTTCCTGATGAGCGACGAGGTCGCCTACATCAACGGCGAGATCATCGCGATCGACGGCGGCATGGGCATCATGGGCAACGGCACCTTCTCCAACATGATGGCCTACAGCGAGGACGACTGGCGCCGCATCCGCGAGCAGATCCAGACGACCAACGCCGCCGACAAGGCCAGGCGCAGTTAGTCGCCGACGTTAGCAGGTGCAAAAACAGATGCGCGGTGCCCGCACGACTGTGTCTTTTTGGCCACGCTGCGCACCTTAGTCGACACGAAGCGGGCCCCTGCTGCCCCTTGCGCCCCAATTGCGCCAAACTGTACGGGCTAATGAACGTCGTGCGCTTCACCTCACAAAAGTTCCAGCGGCCGCTTTGCCGGTTCGCGTCGCTCGCGCTTCTTGCCCTGGCCGCCACGGCCGGCGAGGCCTCGGCGCAGGCGATCGACGTGCATCGCTGGGAAGGTACCAACGCGGTGACACGCCAGCCCGAGCAGGTCGTCGCCGGCACCATGGCGGAATGGCGCAGCCTCTGGAGCCGCGTCGGCGTGAAAGCGCCTGACATGTTCGAGCCAGGCCGCACGGAAGCCGTCGGCATTTTCCTGGGCGGCCGTGCGAGCGACGGTTACGGCGTCAATATCCTCTCCGCCGCGCGCCGCCGCGACCGCATCATCATCGTGTTCGAAGAGCGCGCCCCCAGCAGTGTCCTCGCAGCGCAGGGCGCCTCCCCTGGTGCACCGACGGCCCGCGCCCTCTCTCTCCCGACCGGTGGCGCCGGCTTCGCCTCGAGTGCACCGCCCGCCGGCCTGCCCGCGATCCCGTACCGTCCCGCCGGCCCGCCCACGTCGCCCTGGGCGATCCTCCTGCTCAACCGCGCCGACCTGCCGATCACCGTCGAACAACGCCTGTTCGTGCATTAAGCGCTTTCATACGCGCTGGCGGGCGGCAGAGCCTTCTGAGGCGCGAGAGCCCGCGCCCCTCCAGTTGCGCACCTTATCACCGGACGCGATCATGGCTGCGCGCAGCGCAGTCACGAATCCGAGCGCCACTGCAGTGGCGCGCGCCCATGACTAATGCGAGTGGCGCGGCACTCCCTTGGTCTGAGCCACGCGCTGGAAGTCGACGGCGAAGTCGAGGCAGGCGCCGGTCGAGAGCTGGCCGACGTACTTGCGTTGCAGTTCCTGCCACGGGGTCTGGCTCGGCACGATGTTGGGCTTCCACGCCTTCCGGCGCTTCTCCAGTTCGGCCTTCGAGATCAGGATATCGGCCGTGCGCTTGCCGATATCGACGCGCACCTTGTCGCCTGTCTTGAGCAGCGCCAGGCCGCCGCCGACCGCGGCTTCCGGCGAGGCGTTGAGGATCGAGGGGCTGGCCGACGTGCCGCTCTGCCGGCCGTCGCCGACACACGGCAGCAGCAGGACGCCGCCCTTCACCAGCCGATCCGGCGGCAGCATGTTCACAACCTCGGCGGCGCCGGGATAGCCGACCGGCCCCGCTCCGCGGATGAAGAGAATGCTGTTCTCGTCGATCGGCAGCTTGGGATCGTTGATGCGGTGGTGATAGTCCTCCGGTCCCTCGAACACGATCGCCGTGCCCTCGAAGGCGTCCTTGTCGCCCTTCTTCTCGAGGTACTTCTTGCGGAACTCGGGCGAGATCACCGACGTCTTCATGATCGCGCTGTCGAAGAGGTTGCCCGACAGCACAGCAAACCCCGCCTGGCCCAGCATCGGCTTGTCGTAGGTCTTGATGACCTCGCCGTCCGCTGGCTTCGCGTCCTTGAGGTTCTGGGCGTAGGTCTTGCCCGTCACCGTCAGCGCATCGCCGTGCAGCTTCTTCTTGCGCAGCAGTTCGCGCATCACCGACGGCACGCCACCGGCCTGATGGAACGCCTCGCCGAGATATTTTCCGGCCGGCATGCAGTTCACCAGCAGCGGGATGTCGTAGCCGATCTTGTCCCAGTCCCTGTTCTCGAGCTTCACGCCGATATGGCGCGCGATTGCGTTGACGTGCGGCGGACAGTTGGTCGAGGCGCCCAGCGCGCTCGCTGCCACGATCGCATTCTCGAACGCCTTGCGCGTCAGGATGTCGGACGGCTTGAGGTCCTCCCACACCATGTCGACGATGCGCTTGCCGGTCTCGTAGGCCATCTGGCCGCGCTCGCGATAGGGGCCGGGAATGGCGGCGCAGCCCGGCAGCGACATGCCGAGCGCTTCGGCCATCGAGTTCATCGACAGCGCCGTGCCCATGGTGTTGCAGTGGCCGACCGAGGGCGCACTGTCGGCGACCCACTTCAGGAAAGTCTGCAGATCGATGCGGCCCGCCGCCAGCTCCTGGCGCGCGTACCAGACGATCGTGCCCGATCCCGCGAGGCCGCCGGCGTAGTGGCCGTCCAGCATCGGGCCGCCCGACAGGACGATCGCGGGGATGTTCACCGTCGCCGCGCCCATGATCATGGCGGGCGTGCTCTTGTCGCAACCTGTCGTCAGCACGACGCCGTCGAAGAAATAGCCGTACAGGCTTTCGACGAGGCTGAGATAGGCGAGATTGCGGTCGAGGCCGGCGGTTGGCCGCTTGCCCGTCTCCTGGATCGGATGGACCGGGAATTCGATCGGGATGCCGCCCGCGTCGCGGATGCCGTCGCGCACGCGCGTCGCGAGATCGAGGTGGTGGCGGTTGCAGGGCGAGAGATCGCTGCCGGTCTGGGCGATGCCGATGATCGGCCGGCCGCTGTGCAGCTCGGCCAGGGTCAGGCCGAAGTTCATGTAGCGTTCGAGGTAGAGCGACGCCATCGTGGGATCGCCCGGCGCGTCGAACCATTCGCGGCTGCGCAGACGGCGCTTCTTGTCGGCCTTGGCCATTGTCGTTCCTCCACCTTCGTTGCCGCGACCCTAGCATGCTACAAATGCCGCAATGAATACTTCTCCTTCGATCGTTTCCTTGGGCGAGCCGCTCATCGAGTTCAACCGCCCCAAGGAAGGCGACGGGCGCACGTGGCTGCAGGGCTTCGGCGGCGATTCGCAGAACGTGGCGATCGCGGCGTCACGCCAGGGCGCGACGGCGGGCTACCTCACCAGCCTGGGCCAGGACTGGATGGGCGATGCCTTCCTCGACCTGGGGAAATCCGAGGGCCTCGATGCCTCGCGGGTCAGCCGGCATCCCAGCGCGCCGACCGGCGTGAGCTTCGTCACCCATGGGCCGGCCGGTCACAAGTTCGACTATCTGCGCAAGAACTCGGCCGCCTCGCTGATGACGCCCGACACGCTGGCGAAGGATTACATCGCCGGCGCGAAGTTCTTCCATCTCTCGGCCATCGGCCAGGCGATCAGCGAGAGCGCGCGTGCGACCTGCGACGCTGCCATCGATGCCGCGAAGGCTGCCGGCGTGAAGGTCTCCTACGACACCAACCTGCGCCTGCGGCTCTGGGATCTCGAAACGGCACGCAGGAAGATCGACGAGACGATCGCGCGTTGCGACATCGCCCTGCCCAGCCTGGACGATTCGCAGCAGCTCACGGGGCTCACGGACGCCGAGGCGATCGCCGACTATTACCTCAAGCTCGGCGCACCGATGGTGGCGCTCAAGATGGGTGCGGAAGGCTCGCTGATCGTGACTGCCGGCAAGCGCCATCGCCTGCCGCCGCACAAGGTGAACGCGGTCGATGCCACGGGCGCGGGCGACACCTTCGACGGTGCCTTCCTCGCGAGACTGCTCGAAGGCGACGATCCCGAGACGGCCGGACGCTACGCCAACGTGGCAGCGGCACTCTCGACGACGGGCTACGGCGCGGTAACGCCGATGCCGCGCAAGGCCGAGGTGCTGGCGGCCCTCAACCGCGGATAAAGCGCGGCGTCACGGCACGCAGGAAGCGCCCGAAGACGGCCAGCTGCTGGCCAAGCCACCCCCGGCCATTGTCAGCATCGATGCCGGCATCTTCCACGCCGGTCGGACGCTTGCGCCCATCATAATTGGCGGTGCCGCACAGTATGTCCCAGATCGGCAGGACCGCGCCGAAATTGTGATCGTGGATATCGCGTTCGCCGCCGCTTGCCCGTGCATGATGCAGCCGGTGAAAGCGCGGGCCCACCAGCAGCTTGCTGCCGATAAGGCCGAAGCTCACATCGACATTGGCGTGGCTCCAACTCTCGATCAGGCGGCCGATCATCAGGATCAGCACGTAGTCCTCCGGCTGCACGCCCACGAATTGGGCGAAGATCGCCAGCATCAACGTCACCAGCAGATCGTCCAGGATGTGGTTGCGATCGTCGGTCCAGACCGTCACGCGGCGCTGGCTGTGATGCAGGCTGTGCAGCGCCCACCACCAGCCGACGCTGTGCTGGGCGCGATGCAGCCAGTAGGACGCGCAATCGTAGAGGACGAAGTAGATCAGGAACGACACGAAGGCGTGCCCGGTAAACCACGACGACAGATGCTCCAGCCGTGGGGGCGTCATGCCCACGACCCGGATCACCTGCTCGATCTCGTTCGTGATGGGATAGGCCACGATGAATACGACGAGCGGCACGAAGCCCAGCTTGTTCAGAACGGTGTAGATCCGGTCCACGCCCATCAGCCGGTCGTCGCCCGCTTCGAGCGGCCAACGGCGCTCGATCACGCGCAGGACCAGGGCGATCACCGCGATCTGGACGATGCCCAGCATTACGAACTCGACGGCGTTGAAGGCCGGCTCGTACCACGCCATCAGTCCCAGTCGAAAAAGCCCCGGGCCGACGAACGTGTCGAATATCCAGGCCTGTGCGTCGATCCAGGGGTCGAGAAGAGCGCGCATGCGCGGTGCTACTTCGGCGCGGGCTCGGTGGCCGCGGCACGCACGACCGGCGACGGCGGCGTGCCGACGGCATCGCCCTTCAGGATGAACAGGCCGTGCGGCGACTTGCCGACGCGAATGCTGGCAACAATCTTCATCTGCGCAAGATCGATCACGGCGACGCGGCGCAGGAAGCGCTGCGTGATCCAGAGCTCCTTGCCGTCGGCGGTGATGTCCATGCAATCGGGCCCACCCGGCACGACGATCGTGCCCACGACCTTCATCTCCTGCGTGTCGACCAGCGACACCGTGCTGTCGACGCGATTGCTGACGAACCAATGCCGGCCGTCGCCTTTCGGCCAGAACTGATGCGCGCCCTTCCCTGTCTGCAGGCTGCCGCCGATCTTTCCGTCCTTGGGATCGAGCACCTGCACGCCGTCCTCACCCGTCAGCGCGACCAGCAGCCGCCTGTTGTCGGGCAGCATGACGAGGCCGGCGGGAGTCTTTCCGACCTCGACGTTCCACTTGATCGCCTGCGTCTCGAGATCGTAGGCAACGACGCGGTTGCTCTTCTGCAGGGTGACGAACACGGCCTTGGATTCCGTGTCGAACGCAAGGTGGCTCGGCACGCTGTCGACGAAGATGCGGCTCACCAGCTTGAAGTCGGCGCCGCGATAGATGTCGATGTGATCGAGCCGGTTGGCGACGGTCACGAACCATTTTCCATCGGGGCTGAAGCCCAGCTGATAGGGATCGACGATGTCGCGCACGATGCGGCGCGGTTCGCCGGTCCTGTTATCGAGCGCCACCAGATCGTTCGTCACGGTGGAGGCCAGCAGCACTTCCTTGCCGTCGGGCGTCACCGCGATGTGATGCGGCTCGCGGCCGAGCGGCAAGCGCCCGATCTCGGTGCGCGTGGCGCGGTCGATGATGCTGTAGGAGGTGTCTTCCGAATTGAGGACGAGAACGGACTCGGCGCGCGCGGCTACGCTCCAGCCCAACCCGACTGCCAGCGCGCCCATCACAAATCTATTCATAGAAGCGGCAATAACCCCCAACCCGTGGGGCAAAAAAACACTTTCCAGGTCGCCGCGCTAGGGTCGTTTCAGTCCCAATGCTGCGGCCGCAAGCCGCTCGATCCGGGCCCAGTCTCCGGCCTCCACGGCACCCTTCGGCGCCACCCAGGAGCCGCCGACGCAGGCGACGTTGCCCAAGGCCAGATAGGC
>CAIMEE010000370.1 GCA_903839865.1 Enhydrobacter aerosaccus
TCCTCGTAGCCGATCGGCGGTCCTCCGAACGGATCGCCGACTTCGACCAGGCCCGTCTGGGGTGCAAATTTCAGCAGCAGTTGCGGCCGGTCCGCGACCGGGCGCGGCGCCATCCAACGCATCGCCGCGAGGTGGCTGCGGTCCATGCCCAGAGGCAGTGCAAATTTCTCCAGATCCTCGTTGGTCAGAGTGCGCGAGAGATGGTCGGAAATGTCGTAGCCGCGCCGGCCGGCGGCCGCGCGTGCGAGGGGTGCTGCGGGTTCGCCCTCATGGCCTTCGAGCGTGCCGGCCGAATCGATGGTGAAGGCATGCTCGAGCCCGGCGCGCTTCACCATCGTGCGAAACACGCCCTTGGCCATGGGCGAGCGGCAGATATTGGCAGAGCAGACGAAGATGACGCCAATGGGCATGGTCTGACACCTTAGCACGGCGCTAAAATGTGCAATACGCGCCGATAAGGAAGTTGAGGAAGAAACGATGCCCGACATGTCGCCCGTTGCAGTCAAGGTGCCGCACGGCGCCCACCACATCGCGCCCGACATCCACGGCCAGAATTTTTATGCGATCGATCGTCAGTTCCAGGACCTGATGTCGCTCTACATGGAACCGGGTGCGCGCACTGCAATTAATCCGCACTTCGATCGGCTGGGCGCACTGGCCGGCGGCCGGCTCGACGAACTCGCGATGATCGCCGACAAGCATCCACCGGTGCTGCAGCCGCGCGACCGTTTCGGCCGCGACGAAGACTGGATCGACTATCACCCCTCCTATCGCGAGATGGAGAAGATTGCGTTCGAGGATTTCGGCATGCACGCCATGAGCCACCGTGCCGGCGTGCTCGGCATGGCGGCGCCGGCCGATCCGCTGGTGAAATACGCCATCACTTATCTCTTCGTGCAGGCCGAGTTCGGCCTGATGTGCCCGGTCTCGGTATCGGACACGTCGAACTTCATTCTCAAGCGCTACGGCTCCGACCCGCTGAAGAAGCTGCTGCTCGACCGGCTGCTGAGCCAGGACCCGGCGGTGATGCTGAAGGGCACGCAGTTCATGACCGAGAAGGCCGGCGGCTCCGACGTCGGCGCGATCGAGACCGAAGCCGAGCGCGTCGGTGTCGATGCCAATGGAGTCGAGCACTGGAAGCTGTACGGCCAGAAATGGTTCTGCAGCCACGCCGACGCCGATGTGGCCGTGATGCTGGCGCGTCCGCGCGGCGCCGCGCCGGGTACCAAGGGGCTCGGCATGTTCGCCCTGCCGCGCCGGCTCGAGGACGGTACGCGCAACAGCTACCGGATCGTGCGGCTGAAGGACAAGCTTGGCACGCGCTCGATGGCCTCGGGCGAGATCGTGCTCGAGGGCGCGACGGCCTATCTCGTGGGCGACGTGAACCTGGGCTTCAAGCAGATGATGGAGCAGGTGAACCTGTCGCGGCTCAGCCACGGCGTGCGCGCAGCTTCCATGATGCGCCGTTGCCTGAACGAAGCGCTGGCCGCCGCGCGCGGCCGCCGCGCGTTCGGCAAGGCCACCGCCGATTACCCGCTGATGCGCCGGCAGTTGATGAAGATCATGCTGCCGACCGAGCAGGCGCTCTCGATGTTCGCCTACGCCGCCGATGCGATGGGCCGCGCCGACAAGGGCGACAAGGACGCGGCCAACCTGCTGCGCATCCTGACGCCGGTCTACAAGTTCCGCGCCTGCCGCGACAACATCCCGGTGGCGAGTGCCGCCCTCGAGGTGCGCGGCGGCATCGGCTACATCGAGGAATGGGCGACGGCGCGTCTGGTGCGCGATGCCCAGATCGGCACGCTGTGGGAAGGCA
>CAIMEE010000371.1 GCA_903839865.1 Enhydrobacter aerosaccus
GACCGGCGCTGCTTAGCCTTCTTCCATCCGCGCATGCCGGAAGATCCGCTGATCTTCGTCGAAGTGGCCCTTGTCGACGGCCTGGCGGGCAGCGTGCAGCGCCTGCTCGACTCCAGGGCCGAGACCAGCGATCCCGGCCGGGCTAATACCGCGATCTTCTATTCGATCTCGAACTGCCAGCAGGGGCTGGCCGGGATCAGCTTCGGCAACTTCCTGATCAAGCGCGTGGCCGAGCGGCTGGCGACGGAGATGCCCAACCTCAAAACCTTCGCCACCCTGTCGCCGATCCCGGGCTTGCGCTCCTACATCGACCGCCGGCTGAAGGACGAGGGCGACCAGGCGATGACCCAGAACGAGATCGGCTCGCTGGTGCCCGTGATCAGCGAAGCACACGGCGCTGCCGCCGTGCGCAAGCTGCTCGACAGGCCGAACTGGTGGACGGTGCCCGCGGTCGACAAGGCGTTGTGCCCGATCCTGACGCGGCTCGCGGCCACCTACCTCACCTCGATCGACGAGAAAGGCCGTGCGCTCGACCGCGTGGCCCATTTCCACCTCGGCAACGGCGCCATCGTCGAGCGTTTGAACTGGCTGGGCGACACCAGCGCCAACGGCCTCAAGCAGGCCTACGGCATGATGGTGAACTACCGCTACAAACTCTCCGATGTCGACGCCAATCACGAGTCCTATGCGGGTGGCAAAGTCGTCGCGAGCCGCGAGGTTCGCGGCGAGGCGAAGAGCTAGCGCCGACTACTTGTTCAGATAGTTCAGCGCCAGGCCCGGCCGCGGCCAGACGAAGCTCACGAGATTGCCGGTCATCGAGAGCGTGGCGTAGGCCGTACGCAGATCCTTGCCGCCAAAGCAGACGTTGGTGACCATCGGGTCGGGCAGCATGTACTGCGTCACGGATTTGCCGTCGGGCGAGATGTCGGAGACGGCGCCGGTGATCAGGGTCGCGACGCAGATGTGGCCAGCTGAATCGACGGCCAGCGAATCGAACATCTGGTAGCCGCCCAGGCCTGCGATCACGCGGCCTTTCTCGCCGCGATAGGGACCGTTGGCATCCTTGATCACGCCGGGCGCCGAGAGGTCGAACGCCCAGCAGCGTGCGGTCGGCGTCTCGACGACGTAGAGCGTCTTCTCATCGGGCGAGAGGCCGCAGCCGTTGGGCCGCTCGAGCGGAAACACCTTCTGCTCGATCTTCGAGCCGTCGGCCTTGGCGTAGTAGACGGCGCCGCGATCGTTGTCGTGCTCGCGCGTCTTGCCGAGATCGGTGAACCAGAAGCCGCCGGCATTGTCGAACACGAGGTCGTTCGGGCCGTTCAGTTTCCGGCCGTCGCACGAATCGTACAGCGTCTCGAACTTGCCGGTTTCCGGGTCGACCACCTGGATCGAGCCGGTCTTGTACGAGGCTGGCTGCGTGCCGGGAAAGAGGCGCCCATCGGGCCGCTCGATCCAGTTGAAGCCGCCGTTGTTGCAGACATAGATCTTGCCCTTGGGCCCGACCGCAGCGCCGTTGGGGCCGCCGCCCAGCTTGGCGATGATGTGCTGCTTGCCGTCGGGCATGACGCGCGTCAGCGTCTCGCGCGCGATCTCGACCAGGATCACCGAGCCGTCGGGCATGGCGATCGGGCCTTCTGGAAACTTGAGGCCCGAGGTGATTTCCCGGTGCGGCGTCATCGTCGGCGTGGCCATGCTCGTTTCCTCTCTTGCTTATTTTCCTTTGAATTCGGCTTTGCGCTTGGCGAGGAAGGCAATGACGCCTTCCTTGAAATCCTCGCTCTTGCCCAGAAAGCGTTGCGCATCGCGTTCGACGTCGAGCTGTGCGGACAAGTCGTTCCCGGTCGATTGATTGAGCGCATCCTTGATGCGCGCCAGCGCGAGCGTCGGACCGTCGGCCAGCTTGCGCGCAATCTCGGTGGCCTTGGGCATCAGCTCGGCATCCTCGACGACGTCCCAGATCAAGCCCCAGTCCTTCGCCTGCTGCGCGGAGATCTGCGGCGCCAGCATCGCGAGTGCGCGGGCGCGCTGGTCGCCCACGAGGCGCGGAAGGAACCAGGTGCTGCCGCCGTCGGGCAGCAGGCCGATGCGGGCAAAGGCCTGCAGGAACGACGCCGACTTGCCCGCGATCGCGATGTCGGAGGCGAGCGCGAAGCTCATGCCGACGCCCGCGGCCACGCCGTTCACGGCGGAGACGACGGGCTTGGGGATCGCGCGCATGGCGCGGATCACCGGATTGAAGAATTTTTCCAGAGCGGCACCCGAGTCCGCCGTGGCGCTCGCCTCGCGGTCGGGATCGGCGAGGTCGGCGCCGGCGCAGAAGCCGCGGCCCGCGCCGGTCAGCAGCACGCAGCGCACCGAGGCGTCGGCCGCGAGCTCCTCCCAGCACTGCTTGATCTCCGCGATCATCTTGCGTGACACGGCGTTCAGCCGGTCGGGCGCGTTGAACGTGAGCGTGGCGAGGCCGTTGTCCTTGGCGAGCAGGATCTTCTCGAAAGCCATGTCTTTAGTGTCCCCTGAATTCAGCGGCGCGCTTGGCGAGGAAGGCGGCGACGCCTTCCTTGAAGTCGGCGCTCTTGCCCAGCGCGCGCTGGCTGTCGCGTTCGAGATCGAGCTGCTGGTCGAGCGTGTTGGTGCCGGCCACGTTCATCGCCTTCTTGATCGCGGCATAGGAGAGCGTCGGGCCGGCGGCCATCTTCGTCGCAAGCGCCGTCGCCTCGGCCATCAACTTGTCGTCGTCGATCACCTGCCAGACCATGCCCATGCGCAGCGCCTCTTCCGCCGGTACCGAAGCGCCCAGCATCGCAAGTGCGCGCGCCCGCGCGTCGCCCACGGTGTGCGGCAGGAACCAGGTGCCGCCCAGGTCGGGGATCAGCGAGATGCGCACGAAGGCCTGGTCGAAGCGGGCCGAGCGCGCCGCCAGCAGGATGTCGCAGGAAAGCGCCAGGTTCGCGCCGCCGCCCGCGGCCACGCCGTTGATCGCCCCGATCACCGGCTTGGGCAGGTCGCGGATCGCGCGGATCAGCGGATTGTAGGCCGTGTCCATCACGGCACCGAGATCGGGCTTGCCGTCGGCGCCCACCGCGCCGGTGCCGCCACTCGCCAGATCGGCGCCGGCACAGAAGCCGCGGCCGGTACCGGTCAGCAGCACGGCGCGGATCGCGCTGTCGCCGGCCGCACGCGCGATCTGCTCGCGGAGCGCGGCAATCAGCGGCTGGCTCATCGCATTCAGCCGCTGCGGACGGTTCAAGGTCAGCGTCAGAACGCCACTCTCTACGGTGGCTAGTACGGGCGTTTCTTCCATGGCAAACAGACTGGCATGGCGAGCATTCTAATCCTAGTCGGTACCGAGTCGGGCAATGCCCAGATGGTGGCCGACGCCCTGAAGCCGGTGCTGGAAGGCTCCGGCCACAAGGTCGACGTCACCGACAAGGCCGCGACGAAATCCGACCTGCAGGCGCACGACGTGCTGCTGGTGGTCTGCGCCACCCACGGTTCGGGGGACATTCCGACCAACATCCTGCCGCTGGCCGAAACGCTGGAACGCGAGCGCCCCGACCTGTCGGGCCATCGCTACGGCGTCATTGCGCTGGGCGACATGACCTACCAGGACACCTACTGCGGCGGCGGCAAGAAGGTCGACAAGGTCCTCGAGCTGTGCGGCGCCCGGAAAGTCGGTGACCGGCTCGAGGTCGACGCCTCGTCGCAGCCGTTGCCCGACGAAGAGGCGCTCACCTGGATCGAGGGCTGGAAGAGCCTCGTCTAGTCGGCCCGCTCTAATCGGGCAGCGTGAAGACCTCGACCGGTTCCGGCACGCCGCGCAATGGGTGCATGCCGAGCGACTTCATCGGCACCGTGCTCACGGTATTGAACTCCGCCGAGGCCAGCACCGGAACGCCCAGCTGCTTGGTCAGCCCTTCGAGCCGCGACGCGCGATTGACCGCGGGCCCGATGACGGTGAAGTCGAGCCGGTCTTCGGTGCCGATGTTGCCGAAGGTCACCGGGCCCACATGCAGGCCCACGCCGAAGCGCAGCGGATCGGCGCCGCCGGCGGCGCGCGCCTCGTTGGCCGCCTCGACGTCGCCGATCAGACGCCGCGCCGCCGCGATCGCGTTGTTGGTCACGACCGGCAGGAAAAGCGCGTCGTCGGCCGGGAAATAGGCCATCACACCGTCGCCGATGAATTTCAGGATCTCGCCGCCATAGGCCTTCAGCGCATCGCCCACGAGCTGCAGATAATTGTTCAGCAGGTCGAGCAGTTCCGCCGAGCTCATGCGCTCGTTGAGGCCGGTGAAGTCGCGAAGGTCGGAGAACCACAGGACCGCGTTGATCTCCTTGCCGTCGCCGCGCTTGATCAACCCGCCCAGGATCTGCTCGCCCACGATGTGGCCGAGGTAGGTGTCGGTCACGGTCTCGGCGATGTTGCGGTAGATGAAAATCTCCGCGACCGAGCCCATCAGGTCGACGAGGTGGCGGATGTCGCTCACATCCTCGTCGCTGAAGCCGCCCGGCCGGTCGGTCGCGAAGGAGGCAACCGGAGCCGAGCCCTGCCGGCCAAGCCGCATCGGCAGCGCGACGTAGTCGGTGCCACCGCCCTCCTTCAGTTCACGCAGCACGGTGTGCGCGCCTTCCTCGAGATCGCCCTCCAGCCCGTGACGCACGGCTTCGTTGCGGAGCCGCACCGCCTGCATCGGGCTGCCGATATAGGCGGGGCTGGTCATGATGCCGTGCAGGCGCGGAATCTCCTCGGAGACGCTGCCCTGCCTCCACAACACGCCGGTCGCGACCATTTGCGGATGTACCAGCTGCAGGCCGATGTAGAAACGCCAGATCGGCAGGCCCGCCGCCGCGGCGCGCGACATCAGCCCGTCGACGAAGCGCGACAGGTTCTGCTCGAGCCGCCCCTCGCGCAGCAGCCAGTCGAGGACCGGCCGCAGGCGCGTGCTGCAGATGATGGAGGTCTGAGAGGAGTCGAACTCAGCCACTCACCACCGCCGCGACTTCTTCGCCGGAGGTCCGGAACACCCGGCTCGCCGAAACGTCGGCGATCCGGTCGATGTTCTCCATCACGTCCTCGACCGTCGGCGCGCGTCCGTCGATGCGCAGCCCCGCCGCCTCGCGATATTCGATACGCGCGAAGGTGCCGCCACCCGCGCTCCAGATGTCGCCGGTGCGCTGGCACTGCTCGCTGCAGAGATAGGCCACCATCGGCGACACATACTCGGGCTTGAGCTTGGCCAGTACCTCGGGCGTCATCAGGCTGTCGGTCATACGCGTGGCCGCGATCGGCGCCAGCGCGTTCATCATGATGTTGTACTTCTGGCCTTCGAGGCGCAGCGCGTTCATGAAGCCCACGACCGCGAGCTTGGCGCCGCCGTAGTTCGACTGGCCGAAGGTGCCATAGATGCCGGAATTCGACGAGGTGACCACGACCCGCCCATAGGCCTTGGCGCGCAGGATCGGCCAGGCAGCATGGGTCACATAGGCGGTGCCGAAGAAATGGACCTTCACGACGAAGTCGAAATCGTCGGTCGTCATGTTGTGGAAGGTCTTGTCGCGCAGCACGCCCGCGTTGTTCACGACGATGTCGACAGTGCCGAAGGAATCGACCGCGGTCTTCACGATGTTCGCGGCGCTCTTGGCATCGGCCACGGAGTCGTAGTTCGCGACGGCCTGGCCGCCCGCCGCCTTGATCTCGTCGACCACCTTGTCGGCCGCAGCGTGACCGCCGCCCTTGCCGTCGACCGCGCCACCCGGATCGTTGACCACCACCCGGGCGCCGCGGCTTGCCAGCAGCAGCGCGTGCGAACGGCCGAGGCCGTTGCCGGCGCCGGTGACGATGGCAACGCGATTGTCGAAGCGGACGGTCATCACTCTCTCCCAAGTAACCTTAATTTCCGGGAGAGTTTACAGCATCGTCTCCGGCGCGGGAGACGGATGTTGGTTGTGGCGCGTCGAATTCAAGGCAGGGATTCAACCCTGCTTTTGAAGAATGATCACCGAGGCCACCGCCTCTTCCATGCCGATCACGCCGCCGCCGTTCTCCGCCAGCGCAAACTCCGCGCCCTTGACCTGGCGAGGCCCCGCTTCGCCGCGCAACTGCATCGCGAGTTCGGCCAGCATCGAGAGGCCCGTGGCGCCCACCGGATGGCCCTTTGAAACGAGACCACCCGAGGTGTTCACCGGCAACTTGCCGCCGGGGCCGGTGGCACCCGACTCGATGAACTTCCCGCCCTCGCCCTCGGGGCAGAAGCGCATCATCTCGCACTGGTAGACCTCGCAGAAGCTGGTGGCGTCGTGCACCTCGGCCACGTCAATGTCCTGCGGCCCGACACCCGCCATCTTGTAGGCCTTGTCGGCGGCAGCACGCGTCAGGCCGGGCTTGTCGAGCTCGCGGTACATGCCGCCGGAGAAACCCACGCCCGCGATCTTGACCGCGCGCGCCTGCACGCCCTTCGGCAATTTCTCTAGATATTCCTTCGAGCACAGCAGCGCCGCCGCGGCACCATCGCCGATCGGCGCGCACATCGCGCGCGTGAGCGGATAGGACACCGGCCGGTCCTCCATCACCGACTGCGGCGTCATCTGGAAGCGGTACTGCGCCTTCTCGTTGAGAGCGCCGTAATTATGATTCTTGGCGGCGCCGGTGGCGATCTGCGCCTGCGTCGTGCCGTACTTCCACATGTGCCACTTCGCCTGCATGGCATAGGTGTCCATGAAGATCGTGCGGTCGTCGCCCGGCTTGAACTCCGAGCCCACCATCTTGCCCACGCGATCCATCTCCGCGACGAGGCGATCGTGCTGACTCGTGATGTAGCCCTGGTTGAACAGCCCCGCCGTGCGCTC
>CAIMEE010000372.1 GCA_903839865.1 Enhydrobacter aerosaccus
GACTCCGCCATCAGGCCCGCCGCCGCGTCGACGGCAACCGCATCGTTCAGCAGGCGCTTGTTGGCGCGGATCGCGTCGGGGCTCTTGCCCGCGATCTCCGCCGCGACTTCGAGGGCGGCGGCGCGTGGATCGGCCACGACCCTGGTGACAAAGCCATACTGCTGCGCTTCCGTGCCGTTGAAGATGCGGCCGGTGTAGGTGAGCTCGCGCACGATGTCCTCGCGCGCCAGGTGCCGCATGAGCTGCGTGCCGGCGAGATCGGGCACGAGGCCCCACTTGATCTCCATCACCGAGAAGCGCGCATCGGCCGCCGCGTAGCGCATGTCGGCGCCCAGCGCGATCTGGAAGCCGCCGCCGAAGGCCACGCCATGCACGGCGGCGATCACCGGCACCGCCAGCGTACGCCACACCCAGGCGCATTGCTGCGGCCGATTGGCGATACCATGGGTGCGGGCGGTGAGATTGCGCGCACCGGGCACGCCATCCTTGTTCATCGCCGCGAAGCTCGCCATGTCGAGGCCGGCACAGAAGGCCTTGCCCTCGCCCGACAGCACGACGGCGCGCAGGCCCTTCATGGTGGCGAGCGCCTGGCCCGCCTCGATGATGCCCTCGAACATGTCGTGGTCGAGCGCGTTCATCTTGTCGGCGCGGATCAGGCGGACGTCGGCCACGCCGTCCTTGAGGTCGATCGTGACACGGTCGCGGATGTTCAGTTCTTGTCTCCCTCCGATTTCAGCCACTCGCGCAGGCGCTTCTTCACCTCGTCAGGCGAGAGACGCTCCGGCGCCTTCAGTCTGCCGTCGCCGGTCTTCGGCCACATCAACACGGCGATCGCGCGCTGGATGTCGGCGAAGCTGGCGTCGTCGGCCATCCTGTCGAGAAGCGCCTGTACCTGTTGCTTGTCCGTCTGTTCGCTCATCCTGCTGTCCACTGCCACACGCCCTGCACAATATACACGACGCCGAGTGCCAGGATGACCCGCCGCGTCCACCAGTAGAACTGCTTGTCGGACATCTTGTCCAACAGGCGGCGCGAGAGGTTGGTGCCCAGCACCGCGAACGCGCCGGCAAACGCCATGACCAGCCACTGCTCGACGTCGTGGCCGGCCGGATCGGCGACCATGATGCCGAAGTAGACGACCTTGGTGAGATGGCCCAGCACCTGCGCCGCCGCCTTGGTGGCGACATTGACCTGCCGCGTCATGCCGGTGCGCACATAGAACATGTCGAGCAGCGGGCCGGTCACGCCGGAGACGAGCTGGATCGATCCGCCGAGCAACCCCGCGAAGAAGGCCTGGCCGGGCTTCTCGATATTGGGCGCAAACCGCTGCGGCACCGACAGCGCGACGAACGGCATGAGGCCGACCGCCAGCAGCACCATGTACTTGGGCGGCACGAAGCTGAAGAAGGAGAAAATCACAAGTGCCACGCCGGCGCCCGATCCGAACTGCACGACGACACGCCAGTTGATGTGCTCGCGCCACAGCCACGAACGCCAGCCGTTGGCGGTGATCTGGATTACGCCATGGAACACCATGGCGACGGGCACCGGCAGGAACAGCAGCAGGAAGCCGATCAGCAGCATGCCGCCCGCCATGCCGAAGATTCCCGAGATGAACGACGTCACGACGGCGACAGCGGCCAGGGCGGCCAGGACGGGGAGCGTGAACATCGGCAGGCGGAAGTAGCGCAGCGTGCGCACCCTGTCGAGGTTGGGCTAAGGTGCTGCCATGAGTACCGATCTTTTGTTCACGCCTGCCGTGAAAGCCGCCGCCCTGATCCGCGCCAAGAAGCTGTCGCCGGTCGAGTATCTGGACACCGTTTTGAAGGCCGCCGAGACCGCCAATCCCAAGCTCAACTGCTTCCGCGAGGTCTTCGCCGACGCGGCCCGCAAGGACGCGAAGAAGGCCGAGGAGGCCGTGATGCGCGGCGACGCGCTGGGGCCGCTGCATGGCGTGCCGATCAGCGTCAAGGACCTGGTCGACGTGAAGGGCGTGCCGACGCGCCACGGCTCGGCGATCTTCGACGGCAATCCGCCGGCCGCCGACGACGACATCATCGTCCGCCGCCTGCGCGAGGCGGGCGCCACCCTGTTCGCCAAGGCCACGACACCGGAGTTCGGCGTAAAAGGCCTGACCGACGGCCCGTCCTTTGGCGTGACGCGCAATCCCTGGAACCTCGAGCGCACGCCGGGCGGCTCGAGCGGCGGCGGTGCGTCCGCGGTCGCCGCGGGCCTGGGCCCGATCTCGCTCGGCACCGACGGCGCGGGTTCGGTGCGCGGACCCGCATCGTGCTCGGGACTGGTTGGCCTCAAGCCCACGCTCGGCGTCGTGCCTTACGACACCACGCGCGATGCCTTCGGCAACAACATCTATGCCGGCCCCTTGAGCCGCACGATCACCGACGCCGCGGTTTTTCATTCCGTGATCGCGGGACCGAGCGAGAAGGATCCGTGGGCGCTCAGCAGCGCGGGCCAGCGGCCGCTCTCGCCCAAGCTCTCGGGCGAGGATCTGTCCAGCGCGCGCATCGGCTACATCGAGCTCTGCGCCAATCCCCGGATCGCCGCCGACGTGCGCACCAACACGCGCGCCTGCCTCGACGCCTGGAGCGCAATGGGCGCCACCGTCGAGGAGGTCACGGAGAAGATCGACTGGATCGAATACGAAGGCCGCGTGCTCTACCAAGCGGGCTTCGCGGTCACCTGCGCGCAGTATCTCGCGCAGTGGCAGAACCGGATGGACCCGGTGACGCTGGCCTTCATGCAGCGCGGCGACAAGTTCACCCTGGCCGACTTCCGCAATGC
>CAIMEE010000373.1 GCA_903839865.1 Enhydrobacter aerosaccus
GGCGGCTTCGGCACCGATACGGGCGGCGCCGCGGCGACCGGCGTCAAGGACGACCGTCCGGTGCGCGTCGGTTCGGCCGAGGACGCGGCCTTCCTGATGCAGAACGCGCAGAGCGTGATCATCGTGCCGGGCTACGGCATGGCCGTCGCACAGGCGCAGCACGCGCTGCGCGAGATGGCCGACATCCTGAAGAAGGGCGGCGTCTCGGTGAAGTACGCGATCCATCCCGTGGCCGGGCGCATGCCGGGCCACATGAACGTGCTCCTCGCAGAAGCAAACGTGCCCTACGACGAGGTCTTCGAGCTCGACGACATCAACCGCGAGTTTTCGTCGACCGACGTGGCCTTCGTGATCGGCGCCAACGACGTCACCAACCCGGCCGCCAAGACCGACCCCAAGAGCGCGATCTACGGCATGCCGATCCTCGACGTCGAGAAGGCGGGCACCGTGCTGTTCGTGAAGCGCGGCATGTCCTCGGGCTATGCCGGCGTCGAGAACGAGCTGTTCTTCCGCGACAACACCATGATGCTGTTCGCCGACGCCAAGGTGATGTGCGAGAACATCGTCAAGGCGATGGAAGGCTCCGCGCACTAGAGCGCCCCGCCGGTTTTGCCGGGGCAAGGCCTCAACACAGGAAGGGTGAGCGTCCGATGAAAACCGTCCAATCCATGCTGGCCGAAGCGCATGCTGCGGTGCCGATGATTACTCCGCAGGAGGCCAAGGCCCTGGTGGGCAAGGCCGACGTGCTCTTCCTCGACGTGCGCGAACCGCCGGAAGTCGCGGCCTCGGGCAAGGTGCCGGGGGCGCTGGCGGTTCCGCGCGGTCTGGTCGAATTTCGCGCCGACGCGGCATCTCCGATGCACGACGGTGCCTTCGATCGCTCCAAGACCGTGATCTGCTATTGCGCCTCGGGCGGACGCTCCGCGCTTGTCGGCAAGACGCTGTTGGACATGGGCTACGAAAAGGTCCGCAATCTCGGCGGATTTCAGGGATGGGTCGCCGCTGGCGGGCCGGTGGAGAAGAACTGAGGGCAGTCATCGGCAGGAGCCGCGGGTGAGCCCCTACATCCTTCACGGCTTCGATCCGTCGCCCTACTCGGTGAAGATGCGGGCGATCATGCGGTATCGCCGCCTGCCCTTCGTGTGGCAGGCGGTCGGCATGCCGCGCGATGTGGCGGTGCAGGCAGGCCTGCCGCCGGTCATTCCGGTGCTGGAGTTTCCCGACGGCCGCAAGATGAACGATTCGACGCCGCTCGCCCATGCGCTGGAGCGGGAGCATCCGGGCGTGCGGTCGATCGTGCCGGACGATCCGGTGCAGGCCTTTCTCAGCGACCTTCTGGAAGATTTTGGCGACGAATGGGTCACCAAGATGATGTTCCACTATCGCTGGTACTATCCTGCCGATCGCGCCTTCGCGCAGGCGTGGATCACGACCTCGCGCAATCCCACGATGCCGGCGCCCCAGCGGGCGGCCGAGATGAAGGCCTTCAACGACCGCCAGGTCGGTCGCATGGCCATGGTGGGCTGCACCGAGCAGAACCGGCCGATCATCGAGGACAGCTACCGCTTCGTCCTGGAGACGCTGGACCGCCACGTGCGGGCCTTGCCCTATCTCTTCGGCTCGCGGCCCTCGCTGGCTGACTTCGGCCTCTACGGCCAGCTGCAGATCCTCTCCGTCGACCCCACGCCGATGGCCGAGATGCGCGAGCGCGCGATCGATGTCTACTGCTGGCTGCTGCGGCTCGACGATGCGTCCGGCATCGACGGCGCCTGGCTCGATCCGGGCGCACCGCTGCCGTCGACGCTGACCGAACTGTTGCGCCACTGCGGCGAGACCTACCTGCCGTTCCTCACGGCCAACCTGCGCGCGCTGCAGGACGGCAGGGCGGAGGTCACGCTCGACATCCAGGGCCGGCCCTATGCGCAGGCGCCGTTCCGCTATCAGGCCAAATGCCTCGACGCCTTGCGCAAGAAGCGCGCGGCGCTTCCGGTGGAGGTGCTCCGCCGTCTCGATCCGATCCTGGAAGAGACAGGCTGCCTCGCCGATCTCGCGGGATGACAACGCGCCGCGCCGTCCTGTTCGACATCGGCGGCGCGATCGATCTGGAATTCGCGTGGGAGATGGCTGTCGACGGCGCGATTGCCGCCGCCTGCGGCATGGAAGGCATCCGCGTCGATCCCGCGGCCATCGAGGAAGCGTCCGACCGCGCCGTCGAGGCCTTCGCCCCGGACACCTACGCCCACATGATCGAAAGCCTGTGCGGTGGCGAGCCGGTGACGATCGCCCGCGTGACGCAGCGGGTCCGGGCAATGACGGGTGCGCTCGATGCGTTCCAGTTGCGGCCGGGCATCGACATCCTGCTGCGGAAATTGCGGAAATCCGGCCGGGTGCTCGTGGCGGTGAATGCGAAGGCCGACCGGCCGGAGATCGCGGGCCTGTTCGACGACGCGGCCGGTGTGCCACCGTCGCAATGCCTTTTCGTCGGCGACCGTCTCGACAAGGACATCGCACCGGCCAAAGTGCAGGGCATGGCGACGATCCAGTTCAGGAGCGGCCGGTGGCGCAAGCAACGTCCGCGCAACGATGCCGAGACGCCCGATGCCGTCGTGACCGACGTGCAGGAACTGGA
>CAIMEE010000374.1 GCA_903839865.1 Enhydrobacter aerosaccus
CAGCAGCACCTTGCGGCCGCGCTGGCCGGCGCGCATCGCGCACATCAGCCCGGCCGCCCCTGCGCCGATGACGATGACGTCGAAGGTCACGCGAAGCGCTGCTTCCAGTCCGGCACGGCCTTGGGATACGGCAGGGCCGTGGCCTCGTAAACGCCGCGCGCCACGGCCCGCGCGAGACAGTCGGCGGCGGCGGCGCCAAGCTCCGTCAGCAGCATCGGATCCATCGGCATGGCCACGCGCGCGGTGGCGGCGGCGAACACCGTGTCGCCGTCGTTCGGCGCGTGGACCGGCCGCAGCGCGCGGCCGAGACCGTCGTTGGCCATGATCGCCATGCGCTTGCACTCGGCCTTGGTGAGCGTGGCGTCGGTCGCGACCAGCGCGATGGTGGTCGCCGTCGCCTGCACCGGCTGGCCCTTGAAGCGCAGCTCGAGGGCGGCCTGCGGCACCTGCGCGGGCCAGCCCTTGCCGCCGAACTCGTTGCCTCGTTCATAGGCGCCGGCCCAGAAGTGCGGGCTGTCGCCAATCGTCGCCATGCCGATTGCGTTCACCGCGACCAGCGCGCCGACCGTGAAGCCGTTCCGGGTGCGCATGCTGGTCGAGCCCAGCCCGCCTTTCAGATTGGCGGTGGTGCCGCCGTAACCCGCACCCACGGTGCCCAGCGCAAAGTCCGAGGCGGCCGCCAACGCAGCCTCGCGGCCGAGATCCCAATAGGGCGGCCGATGCGTCGCCGGGTGCTTCAGCCAGTCCTTCTCGCCGCCGTTCATCAGGTCGAACAGGATCGCCTGCACGGCGACCGGCAGGATGATGCCGCCGAACTGCGCGCCCTTGCCCTGCTGGCTGAGCACCGACGTAGCGCCGCCCGCCGCATCGAGCCCGAAGATCGACCCGCCCGAGAGCACCACGGCATCGATCATCCCGCGCGTCATCTCGGGCTCGAGCAGCGTCACGCCGCGATCGCCGGGCGCGCCGCCCAGGGTCGAGACGCTGGCCACGGTACTCTGCTCGAAGATCGCGACCGTGGCGCCCGTCGCCACGCGCGCGTCGTGCGCGTTGCCGACCAGGATGCCCGGCACGTCGGTGATCAGGTTCCTCACGTCAGGAACTCTCCGCCGTTCACGTGGATCGTCTGGCCGGTGATGAACGTGCCTTCCGGCCCGACCAGCAGGCGCACCATGGCCGCGATCTCCTCGACCGTGCCGAAGCGCTTGAGCGGGATCGGCCGGTTCTCGACCGGGCGCGGACCGGCGGAGGCCGCGCGCGCGGTATCGATCGCGCCGGGCGAGAGGGCATTGCAGGTGATGCGGTGCGGCGCGAGCTCGACGGCGAGCGCGCGCATCAGGCCCTCGAGGCCCGACTTGGACGCCGAGACGTGACAGCGGTTGGGCGTGCCGACGTGGGTGGAGATGCCCGAGATCGCCACGAACGCGCCGCCATTGCCCTTGGCCACCATCTGCGGGATGAACGCCCTGCCCAGCAGGAAGGCGCCGTCGAGCGCCACGGATAGGATCTCGCGCCACTCCTCGAACGTCATCTTGAGGAACGGCGTCTGCCGGCGCAGACCCGCGTTGCTCACCAGGATGTCGACGCCGCCGAAGGCCTTCTGCGCCTCGTCCGCCAGACGCAAAGTGGTGGCGGGATCGGAGACGTCGCCCATGGCGGCCATCGCCTTGCCGCCTGCGGCCTTGATCTCCGCCACGACCGCATCGACGGCGGCCTTGTCGGAGCGGCCGTTGACCAGCACCGCGGCACCATCGCGCGCGAGGGTGAGCGCGATGCAGCGGCCGATATTCTTGCCCGCGCCCGTGACGAGCGCGACCTTGTCTTGCAACGGAAGTGACATGCGATCTCCAACCAGGGTCCCCATTCCATCAGGGGCAACGGACCCTAGCGGAGATCGGCCTACCCAGCCACGATGTAGGCGCGCAGCGCTTCGGCTTCGTGCTCGGTTTCCGCGATGCGCGCCTTCACCACGTCGCCGATCGACACCAGCCCCAGCAATTCGCCGTGGCGCACGACCGGCAGATGGCGGAAGCGGCCCTGGGTCATGATCGCCATGACCTGGTCGATCGAATCGTCGGGATCGCAGGTCACGACGTCGCGCGTCATCACTTCCGAGGCATCGAGCTCGAGTGCCGGCGCGCCGTGCGTGGCGACCGCGTTCACGATGTCGCGTTCGGAGACGATGCCGGCCAGCCGGTCCAGCCGGTCCACCACCAGCACCGAGCCGATGCGGCGGGTGCTGAGCTGGCGTGAGATCTGACTGACCGTGGTGCCGGGCGACACCGTGTAAACCAGGCCGCCCTTCTCTGCGAGAATGTCGGAGACGAACATTATTCTCTCCTCTGGACGTAGGTGGTGGGTCAACGTTCAACGCTGTGGCGCGGAGGAAAGTTGCAGGCCATAAAGCCGTGATGAACGACGCCCTCAACGACTCGAAGTCGGCTCTCGTCCTGTTCTCCGGAGGCCAGGATTCCACCACGTGTCTGGCCTGGGCGCTAGAGCGATTCGACCGTGTGGAGACGATTGCCTTCGACTACCGGCAGCGCCACCGAATCGAACTGGATCAACGGCTTATCGTCCTCGAAGAGGTCCGGCGCCGCTTTCCGCAGTGGAAAGAAAAGCTCGGCGAGGATCATTTCATCGACATGGGTGTGCTGGGCCAGATCAGCGAGACGTCGCTGACGCGCGACGTTGCCTTCGCAATGAAGAAGGACGGCCTGCCAAACAGCTTCGTGCCCGGCCGCAATCTGCTGTTCTTCACCTTTGCCGCCGCGGTCGCGTGGCGCCGCAACATCCGCAACATGGTGGGCGGCATGTGCGAGACGGATTTCTCCGGCTATCCCGACTGCCGCGACAACACCATCAAGGCGCTGCAGGTGGCACTCAACCTCGGCATGGACCGCAGCTTCGTGCTGCACACGCCGCTGATGTGGCTCGACAAGGCCGAGACCTGGGCATTGGCGAAGGAGCTGGGCGGCGACGCGCTGGTCGAGACGATCCTCGAGCACACCCACACCTGCTACCAGAGCGAGCGCGGGCCGATGAACGCCTGGGGCCGCGGCTGCGGCGAATGCCCCGCCTGCGCGCTGCGCAAGCGGGGTTACGAGTTGTGGAAGGCCGGGAAGGCTTAAAGGCAGCCCTCTTAGAGGCCACCCGTCAGACGCTGCGCGTATTCCAGATGCAGGCGGACCTTCGGATACTGTTCCTGCGCGTAGCGGCGCAGCGGTCCGCCCTGGCCCGCCTGCGAGAAGGCGCCGTACTGCGCTTCCGCGTTGGTCATCGCCGCCAGCTGGGCGTTGGCATAGGCCGCATCGAACTCCGGTCCCTCGAGGCTGCTGAGGCGGCGCAGCACGGCCACGGTCGGCTCGTTGGGGTCCGGCGCATAGGTGACACCCGCCTCGGAGCGCGACTTGGCCAGCGCCTGGGCGGCAAGATCGTGCTCGGTCAGCATGCGATTGGCATAGCCCCGAACGTTCTCGTTGCGCGACTTGGAGAGGGCGAGCCGGGCGGAAGCGATCTCGAAATCGTTGTGCGCCTGGGCATAGCCCACGAAGCGCGCGTCGGGCAGCGCATCGACGGCAAGCGCGCGCGAGGCATAGGCTGCGGGAACGGCGGCAAGAGCGAACGCGAGCGCGGCGCGCCGGGTCATCGGGGTCATGAATTTCTCCTGTAGGATTGTCAGGCGGTAACGCCTGTCCTCCGGCCCGGTTCCGCTCTAAAATCCCGCCGACGCCTATGGGGGAAGAAGAATGATCAAGTCCGTGCTGGCCGTTTCCGAGGGTGGCCCCGATGCCGCCATGTCGTTTCGCCTCGCCGCGCGCGTGGCCGGAGCGATGGGCGCCACCGTCGACGCGCTGCACCTGCCGGTCGGCCCGGCCGGCGGCATGGTGGGTGGCCTCGCCATGAGCGGCGAGGCGATGCCGCTGGTCATGGATCTCGACGACGACCGCCTCGAGGAACGCACCAAGGAATCCGCCCGCGCCTATCAGGAACTGGTCGCGCCGATCGCGGGCGCCACCTACACCGCCGCCAAGACCGCGACGCTCGACGCGCTGGTGGCGATGGGCCGGTGCTCCGACCTGCTGGTGCTGGGACGCCCGGGCAGCGATCCGGAGAACGTGGCCCCCGCGACCGTCGAGGCGGCGCTCTACGAATGCGCCCGCCCGGTGATGATCGCGCCGCCGCACGCCGGCGCCGGCGCCTTCGCCTCGGTGGTCGTGGCGTGGAACGGCAGCATGCAGGCCGCGCGCGCGGTCGACTACGCGCTGCCGTTCCTGGAGAAAGCGGCCAAGGTCACGCTGCTCGTCGTCGACGCCAAGCCCGACGATGTCGGCGCCTCCTACCTCGCGCGCAACCTCGGCCGCCAGGGCTTCACGCCCGCGATCGAGGCGATCAGCACCGGCATGCTGACCGGCCGCTCGCGCGGCCGTGCGCTGCTGGGGTACACGCACGAGAAGGTCGCTGACCTTCTTGTAATGGGGGCCTATGGCCGCGGCCAGGTAATGAGCTTCCTCGGCCTGGGCGGCGCGACCGGCAAGGTGATCTCCTCCTGCCGAGTGCCGTTGCTGCTCGCCCACTAAGGGAGCCCGGCCATGGTGAAGTCTCTTCTCGTCGCGATTCTGATGGTGTTCGCGGGCCAGGCCTTCGCCGCCGACCTCGAGGCCAACAAGAAGATCGTCGTCGATTTCTACAACAAGGCGCTGAACGACAAGGACTACGCCGCGGCCGCGACATATTTCGGGCCGCGTTATGTCCAGCACAATCCCGGCGCCGCGAACGGCCCCGAGGGCTTCAAGCGGCTGGTCGACTTCCTCAAGGAGAAGTTTCCGAACTCCCGCAACGAGATCAAGCGCGTGATCGCCGAGGGCGATCTGGTCGTCCTGCACGTGCACTCCAAGCGCACGCCGGAAGATCGCGGCCGCGCCATCGTCGACATCTTCAAGGTCGAGAACGGCAAGATCGTCGAGCACTGGGACGTCATCCAGGACGTGCCGGAGAAGTCGGCCAACGACAACACGATGTTCTAGATCTTCCCTCCGGTGTCGATGGCGCAGGAATTTTGCGCATTTCTTCCCGCATTCTGCGCCTCACCCCCTGCCCAACGAGCCCTCCGTCATCCCGAGCGCAGTCGAGGGACCATTTTTCGCTGCGCCACGCGCATCCCGAAAAACCCTGCTCATGAGGAATCGCCTCGGAGGCCGATGCCATCGGCACGGGAGCCGATTCCTCATGAGCCTCATGAGGCTCATGAGCTCTTCGGAAGAGAATGCACGTCCTCGCGAGGATTGCCGGAAAACGCTGGCCCGCCTGAATCGAAGCCCATTCCTCGCGAGGCTCGCGACTCTCGCGAGCGGGTGCATGCACGGCAGTTGCCGACAATTCCACCGTAAACCTCATGCTGAGGAAGGTGCAAAGCACCTGTCTCGAAGCACGGGGCACACACCCCTCCGTCATCCCGAGCGCAACGAGGGATCTTTCGCTGTCGATGAGCAAGGATCCCTCGCTACGCTCGGGATGACAGTTTGCGCGAGGCAAAGAGCGCGCGGCGGCAATGCTGACCATGCGCACCAACCTACGCGTGCCCCCGTCAATCCCCTATTCCGGTCGTTACTGACGCCGTATCGTTGGCCGGCTTGAAACGGACGGACGCGGCGAGTGCGCGTTTCGACCCTTCAGCGCATCGGCGGCGAGATCATCGCGCCGCCCTTGGTCCAGAGCGAATTGACGCCGCGGCCGAACTTGAGCGGCGAGCCCTGGCCCAGGTTGCGCTCGAAGCTTTCGCCGTAGTTCCCGACCTGCTTGACGATGTTGTAGGCCCACTTCTCGTCGAGGCCGAGGATCTTGCCGTAGCCGTGGATCACGCCCAGGAAGCGCTGAACGTTGAAGTCGGCCGACGTCAGCGCATCGTCAACGTTGGCCTTGCCGATATCGCGCTCCTCCGCCTCGAGCATGGCGAACTGGGTCCAGCGCACCACGTCAAGCCAGCCCGAGTCGCCGTCGCGGACGTAGGGGCCGAGCGGCTCCTTGGTGATGAAGTCGCGCAGCATGGTGTAGTCGGGCGCGTTGCCGCTCGCCACGATCGCGGCGGCGAGCGCGGAGGCATCCTGTGTCACGGCCTGGCAGCGGCCGTCGAACAGCGCCTTGTACATCTCGTCGGGCTTGTCGAAGGGGCGCGCGATGTAATTGATTCCGCGCGCCTTGAAGTAGGCGCCCATGTTGTATTCGTGGTTGGTGCCCTTGATCACGCAGATGATCTTGTCGCGCAGGTCGTTCAGCCCCACGGCGCCCGACTTCTTCGGCACCAGGAAAGCCTGGCCGTCGTAGTAGTTCACGGCCGTGAAGCGGACCTTCGTGCCGACCGTTCGCTCGAGATTGATGGTGCTGTTGCGCACCAGCACATCGAAATCGCCCGCGATCAGCCGCGTGAAGCGGTCCTGTGCCGTGGTTGGAATGAACTGGACCTTGCTTGCGCTGCCGAGCACGGCGGCGGCAATCGCGCGGCAGAGATCGACGTCAAGGCCTTGCCATTCCTTCGCGGCGTTCTGCGCCGAGAAGCCCGGCGCCTGGCCGTTCACGCCGCATTGGAGCGTGCCGCGCTTCTTCACGACATCGAGCGTGTGTGCGGGCGTCTGTGTTTGGGCCTGCGCGCCGATCGGCAGCAACGCGACAACGGCGATCATGGCGGCGATCGTCAGGAACTGAATGAGGTGCTTCATGTTCTCCCCCCAAGAACGCTTGCAAGCACCTAGCCGTAGCACTGCGGTTGTAAGGCATCAAACATTTCCCCGCGTTGCATACGAGGCGCGCAGTGCAATTAGGTCGAGGGCACACGCACTATTTGCACACTCATGCGCCTCTCCCCTCGCGGGGGAGAGGCGCATGAGGCGTTACGGACACGCGCCGGCGGCCTGGCTCTGCACGTCGGTGTCGGCGCAGGCCGAGCAGGCGTTGCTGTAGGTCTTGCGCGTGCCGTCGCGGCGCAGGCCGCACGAGGGGCGGAAGTCCTGGGTGCACATCTGCGGCCGCGGGCTGGCGCAGGCGCCGCCGGCGACCGGCAGCGATTCGTCGGCGAGCTCGGCCTGGGTCATGCGGAACAGGAACGGCTTGGGCTGGTAGTCGCCCAGCACGCCGATGATCGCGATCCGGACGCCCGGCGACGGCAGCGGCGACAGCGGCCGCGCCAGCACGATATCGAGATCGGCGGTGCCGCTCTGCTGGTTCTCGTCGGTGATCGCGGCCTTGAGGCGCTCGGGCGTCGCGGAAATGACCTTCACCGAGATCTTGAGGCGCGCCTCGCCGCCCTTCTGCTTGTCGACGATCGCCTTCCACACCTTCTCAGCCGCATCCTTGTTAGCGGGCGAGGCGTCGCGCTGGGCGAGGATGAATTCCCAATCGGCGAACGACAGCGTCGCGGGATCGTGCGCCGCCACGGCCTGCACGGCGGCCTCGGCCGTGGTTAGCACCTTGGAGATCGAGGCGGCGAAATTGTCCGGCGGCAGGCGCTGGCCGTCGGCGATGCGCGCGAGCAGCCCCGGCCAGCCTTCCTCGCTGCCGTGATAGGCACGATATTGCGCGAGCGCATACTTCTCGATTCCCGCCGCGGCCTGGTCGTTCTTCGCCGAGCGCGCGAGCACGACGGCGCGCGCGGCGTACCAGAAGCCCAGCGGATCGAGCGGCTTGTCCTCCAGCATCACGACCGAGAGCTGGTAGACGTCCTGGAGATTCTCCGGGTCAATGGTGACCGAGTTGATGTAGAAGCGCCGCGCCCTGGCGAAGTCCTTGGCCTGCTGCGCGGCGAAGGCCAGCACGCTGTCGAAGATCGCCGTCGCCTGCAGCTTTAGCCGCGTGAATTCCTGGGCGCTCACGCCCTCCGGCCTCTGCCATTTCGGCAGCGCCACCAACCCGCGCTCGGCCATGGCCACGAGCGTGGCCAGCCCCGCCTGGTCGCCCGCCGCCAAACGCCCGCGGCCGACATAGACCTTGTTGGCCAACGCGCGCACGTTGCCGGGATCGAGCTGGAGCAGCTTGGTGGCCGCCGCGTCGGCCTTCGCCGGCTCCTTGGCCGTCTGCCACGCTGCCATGAGCTGTTCGTGCGCGCCGATGATCAAGGGGCTGTTCGGGTAGAAGGCGATGAACAGGTCGAGCGCCTCTGCCCGCTTGGTGGCATCGGGCGTGGCCACGATCGCATCATACGCTTTGCGCTGGGCCACGGGATCGCCCGGCACCTGTGCCCATGCCTCAGGAGCCAACGCGCCGCCACTCACGACAAGAAGCAACAAAAATATGACCGATGCGTATCGGCGTAACGCCGCCATCCTGTTTCTCTCTCACCACCCCTGAACGCCGCCGCATGATAGCCGAGAGCGGGAAAATTCGTGACCGATTTGTCGAAATAAGGCAGTGTTTATCGGAAGTTGAGAGGGCCGGGGGCAATGATGATCAGACATTCGACAACGGCAGTCCTGATGGGACTGCTGGCCACCGCATATGGCACCTCCGCGAGCGCCCAGCAGGCCGGACCGCCGCCGGCGGTGCTGGTCCAGGCCGTCGAGGCCAAGCCGCTGTCGGAGCAGTTCGAATTCATCGGCCGTGCCGCCGCCGTCGACAAGGTCGAGCTGCGCGCGCGCGTGAAGGGCTATCTCGGGCAGCGCCAGTTCACCGACGGCGGACCGGTCAAGAAGGATCAGATCCTCTTCACCATCGAGCGCGAGCCCTATCAGGCCGCCGTCGACCAGAAGACCGCGGTCCGCGATGCCGCGAAAGCCGCCCTGGCCAACGCCGAAGGCCAGTTGAGGCGCGCGGCCGAGCTGCTGCGCACCAACACGGGCACCCAGGTCACCTACGACCTGCGGCTGAGCGAACAGCTGCAGGCCAAGGCCGCCGTCGAACAGGCCGAGGCCGACCTGCGTGACGCCCAGATCCAGCTCTCCTACACCGAGATCCGCTCGCCCATCACCGGCCGCATCGGCCGCGCCGCGGTCTCGCCGGGCAACGTCGTCGGCCCCGATTCGGGCGTGCTGGCGACGGTCGTCAGCGACCAGCCGATGCGCGTGCTCTTCCCGGTGACCCAGCGCGAGCTGCTGGAAGCGCGCCGCGATGGAAAAAAAGACGGCTCGGATGTCGCGGTCCAGGTGCGCCTGGCCGACGGCAGCCTCTACAAGGAAAAGGGCAAGATCGACTTCATCGACGTGACGGTCGACGCCATGACCGACGGGCAGATCGTGCGCGCGGAATTCCCCAACGCCGACGAAACCCTGACCGACGGCCAGACGCTGCGCGTCGTGCTCGAAGCCAAGGACCCAACCTCGGTGCTGGCGGTGCAGCAGGCCGCCGTCGCCCTCGACCAGACCGGCTCCTTCGTTCTGGTCGTCAACGACAAGAACGTGGTCGAGCGGCGCACGATCAAGGTCGGCGTCTCGCGCGACGGCCTGAGCGGCGTCGAGAGCGGGCTGAAGGCCGGAGACAAGGTGATCGTGCAGGGCCAGCAGAAGGTTCGACCCGGCATGACGGTGAACCCGAGCCCGGCTCCCCCAGCGCTCAAGAAGCCGAATTGATCCCATGACGATTTCATCGGTCTTCATCCGCCGGCCACGGCTGGCGTTCGTCATTTCCACGGTGATCTCGATCGCCGGCCTGATCGCCATGACGGCGCTGCCGGTGGCCCAGTTCCCCGACATCGTGCCGCCGCAGGTCAAGGTCACGGCCACCTATCCCGGGGCCTCGGCCAAGGCGGTCGAGGAGAGCGTGGCGCAGGTCATCGAGGCCCAGGTCAACGGCGTCGAGGGCATGCTCTACATGAAGTCGACCTCGGGCAGCGACGGCAGCTACAGCCTGACGGTGAGCTTCAAGGTCGGCTCCAACGCCGACATCAACACGGTGAACGTCAACAACCGCGTGAACCAGGCGACGGCCCAATTGCCACCCGAGGTGCAGAGCACCGGCATCACGGTGAAGAAGCAGTCGTCCTCGCTGCTGCAGGTGGTCGCGGTCTACGCCCCCAAGGGCGACCGCGACGCGCTGTTCCTGTCGAACTTCGCCACCATCAACATCCTCGACACGCTGAAGCGCGTGCCAGGCGTCGGCGAGGCGAGCCTGTTCGGTCCGCTCGACTACTCGATGCGCGTTTGGCTCAACCTCGACCGCCTGTCGAGCCTCGACATCACCGCCGACGACGTGGTCAAGGCGGTGAAGGCACAGAACACCCAGGCCGCCGTCGGCCGGATCGGCGCGGCACCGCTCAGCAACGAGGTCGACTTCCAGCTCAACATCTCGACCCAGGGCCGCCTGACGACCGTTCCGGAGTTCGAGAACATCGTGGTCCGCGCCATGCCCGACGGAGGCCTCGTCCGGATCAAGGACATCGCCCGGGTCGAGCTGGGCGCCAAGTCGAGCGACCAGGCGGCGCGCTACAACGGCGCGCCGGCCACGGGCGTGGCGATCTACCAGCTACCCGGCGCCAACGCGCTCGATGCGGCCCACGGCGTGCGCAAGGCGCTGGCCGAGATGGCGCCGCGCTTCACCGACGGCGTGACCTACGACGTGATGTACGACACCACGGTGTTCGTGCAGGCCACGATCAACAGCGTGATCCACACGCTGATCGAGGCCTTCGTCCTGGTGGCCATCGTGGTCTTCGTGTTCCTGGGGAATCTCCGCGCGACGATCATCCCGATCATCGCGGTGCCCGTGGCCTTGGTCGGCACCTTTGCCGTGATGCTGGTGCTGGGCTTCTCGGCCAACACCGTATCGCTGCTGGCGCTGGTGCTGGCGATCGGCATCGTGGTCGACGACGCGATCGTGGTGGTCGAGGCGGTCGAGCACATCCTCGAGCACGAACCCGACCTGACGCCCGCCGAAGCGACGGAAAAAGCGATGGGCCAGGTAACCGGCCCGATCATCGCCATCACCCTGGTGCTGCTGTCGGTGTTCGTGCCGACCATGTTCATTCCCGGCATCACCGGCGAGCTCTACAAGCAGTTCGCGGTGGCGGTGGCCGTCTCGATGGTGATCTCGGCGATCAACGCGCTCACGCTTTCGCCCGCGCTGTGCTCGCTGATCCTGCGCCACAAGAAGAAGCCTACCGGCGTGATGGCCTGGATGCAGGGCCGCATCGACGCCAGCCGCGACGGCTACGTGAAGCTGGTCACGCCGCTGGCGCGGCGCGGCATTGCCATGATCCTGGTGGTGGGCTTCATCGCCGCTACCGCCGGCGTCGGCAGCCTCGTGCCGTCGGGCTTCCTGCCCGACGAGGACCAGGGCGCCTTCATGGCCGAGCTGCAGCTGCCCGATGCCGCCTCGACCAGCCGCACGTTGGTGGCGCTGGAACAGGTCGAAGACACGCTGAAGGGCAAGCCGTGGCTGCAAAACCTGTTCACGGTCTCGGGCTACAGCCTGCTCGATGGCCTGGCCCAGCCCAACCGCGCGCTCGTCGTGGCGGCGCTGAAGCCATTCGACCAGCGCAAGGACAAGTCTCTATCGGTGTTCGCGGCGCTGCAGGAATCCAACATCGCCTTCTCGCAGATCGCGGCGGCGAACATCTTCGCCTTCAACCTGCCGCCGATCTCGGGCCTCGGTAACGCGTCGGGTTTCGAGTTCCAGGTCGAGAGCGTGGCCGGCGCCGATCCCGTGGAGCTGGCGGGCGTCACGCGCGGCCTGATGCTGGCGGCGCAGAGCGTGCCGCAGCTGCAGGGCGTGTTCACGACCTACGGCGCGGCCACGCCGCAGATCGAGCTCAAGATCGATCGCGAGCGCGCGCAGGCTCTGGGCATCGGAATCTCGGACATCTTCTCGGCGCTGCAGACCTCGATGGGCGGCAGCTACGTCAACGACTTCAATCTCTTTGGCCGCGTCTGGCAGGTGAAGGTCCAGGCCGATGCCTCCGACCGCTCGACGGTCAACGACGTCTATCGCGTGCGCTTGCGCGCCAAGGACGGCGCGCTGGTGCCATTGCAGGCAGTCGCCAACATCGAGCTGGTGACCGCGCCGAGCTCGGTGATCCGCTACAACAACCTGCGTTCGGTGACCTTGAACGGCTCACCCGCACCGGGCTACTCGACCGGCCAGGCGATCGCGGCCATGGAAGAGCTCGCGAAGAAGACCCTGCCCGCAGGCTACACCTACGAGTGGACGGGCACGGCGTTGCAGGAAAAGGCCGCCTCCGGCCAGACCGGCTTCATCCTCGTGCTGGCGATCGTGTTCGCCTACCTCTTCCTGGTGGCGCTCTACGAAAGCACGGCCATTCCGGTGGCCGCGCTGCTCTCCGTCGCCGTCGGACTGTTCGGCGCGATGTTCGCGCTCTGGATCTCCGGCCTCGACAACAACCTCTACGCCCAGATCGGCATCGTCGTGCTGATCGCGCTCGCCGCCAAGAACGCCATCCTGATCATCGAGTTCGCGATGGAGGCGCGGCGCGACGGCAAGGACATCGTGGTCGCCGCGACCGAGGCGGCCGGGCTTCGCTTCCGCGCCGTGATGATGACGTCCTTCGCCTTCATCTGCGGCCTGATCCCGCTGGTGATCGCAGGCGGCGCGGGTGCAGCCACGCAGCGCGCGGTCGGCACCGCGGTGTTCGGCGGCATGATCGCGGCGTCGTTCCTCGGCATCTTCGTGATCCCGGGCCTCTACGTGACATTCGAGGGCCTGCGCGAGCGGATCAAGGGCATGATTGGGACCAAGCCTGCTGCTCCTCCCAAGCCGGCCGGGCCCGCAGCACACTGACCTATCCCTCCCCATTCATATGGGGAGGAAAACGCCAGCGGTCACTCGAGCCTGATGTTGGCGGCCTTCACGACGGGCCGCCAACGATCGATCTCGGCGGCGAGGTACTTCTCCAGCGCCTCGCGCGGAAGAATCACCGGCTCGCCGCCTTCCTTCTCCAGCCGCGCGCGGACGTCGGCCGAACCCAACGCCTGGTTGATGGCGTCGTTCAACTTTTTCGCGATGGCAGGATCGATGCCGGCCGGGCCGGTGATGCCGTACCACTGGTCGGCCTCGAAGCCCGGGTAACCCGACTCGGCGATGGTGGGCAGTTCGGGAAAGGCGGCGGACCGCCTGGCGCTGGAAATGCCGAGCGCTCGCAGGCGGCCCTGCTTGGCGAGCGGCATGACCACCGGCGCGCCGGTGAACCCCATCTGAAGCTGGCCGCCCAGAAGATCGGCCACGAACGGCGCCGTGCCCTTATAAGGGACATGCAGGAACTCCGTGCCAGTCGCGTAGGCGAAATAGGCCGAAGCGAGATGCGAGGCGGTGGCCGTGCCGCCGGTGCCGTAGGCCAGCGCGCCGGGCTTCAATTTGGCGAGCGCCACCAGTTCCTGAACACTCATCGCCGGAACATTGGCCGCATTCACCGCCAGCACGTTGGGCACGTTCGCGCAGTAGGAGAGCGCCGTCCATCCCTTGACCGGATCGTAGCTGTGGTTCGGATAGACCAGCGGATTGATGGCGAGCGTGCCAATATGGCCCATCAGCATCAGGTAACCGTCGGGCTCGGCCCGCGCCACGATCTCGCAGCCCAGGGTACCGCCCGCGCCCGGCTTGTTCTCGACGATCACGCTCTGCTTGAAGGTCGCCTGCAGCTTGGCAGCGATCTCGCGCGCCAGGATGTCGGTCGTGCCGCCCGGCGTGAACGGCACCAGGATGCGCAGCGGCTTGGACGGGAAGTCCTGCGCGCGTGCCCGCGAAACAATCGCGACACTCGCAGCGGCGCCCACGAAGGCGCGCCGTCCGATCGTCATGGCTTGTCCGTCCCGCCTTCGATTCGCGCGCGCAGGGCGGCGTCGTGCAAGGTCGTGTCCTGCCCGACCGGCGGGCGGCGCACCGCCTCTTCCAGGGTGGCCGTCTGGCGCCATTCATCCCACGGACGCGAGCGGCCGTCGGCGCCGATCTGGTCGACGCCCCAGTAGAGTTCCAGATGGTGGCCGTCGGGATCGAGGAACTCGACCGAGACCTGGCAGCCGGCGCGGCGGCGGCCTTCGTAGGTGATCTTCGCACCGTGCTTCTTGAGATGGTCGCGGGCGCGGAACACGTCGTCGAGGCTTTCCACCTCGAAGGCGAGGTGATGCAGGCTCTTGTCCTGCTGCTCGCTGCCGCCGCCCACCAGCGCCAGGCAGTGGTGATCGGGATTGCAGCGCAGGAACACCATGCCGCCCGGCATCATCGTGCCGTCGTAGGTGTCGGAGACCTTGAAGCCCAGCACCTCGGTATAAAAGCGCTTAGACCGCTCGAGGTCGGAGGCGAAGATGACGGCGTGGCCGATTTTCTGGACGGCAAAGGGAGGGCTCATGGGATACCATCATGGACCGAACCGAGCGCGAGGGGAAAGCACGCATGGCGAAATCGCCGAACCAGTATTCAGCCAGCCAGGCCGTCCAGCGCATGGCCGACAAGCGGCTGAAGGCCGTCGACATGGTCGAGGCCTGCCTCGAGCGCATCGACAAGCGCGAGGGCCAGGTCCACGCCTGGGAGGCGATCGATGCCGAAGGCGCGCTGAAGCGGGCCGCGATGCTCGACAAGCGCGCGAGGCCCGTGGGCCCGTTGCACGGCATCCCGCTCGCGGTGAAGGACATCATCTCGACCAGGACCATGCCCACCACCTGCGGCTCGCCGATCTATCGCGACCATGTCGTGGGCAAGGACGCGGCCTGCGTGACGCAGCTCGTGAAGGCTGGCGCCATCGTGCTGGGCAAGTCGGTCACGACCGAGTTCGCGGGCGGACATGCCGGCAAGACCCACAATCCGCATAATGTCCGCCATACGCCCGCCGGCTCCTCCTCGGGCTCGGCAGCGGCGGTCGCCGACTTCATGGCGCCGATCGGCTACGGCACGCAGACCTCGGGCTCGGTGATCCGGCCCGGCGCCTTCAACGGCGTGGTGGCCTACAAGGGCACCTACGGCTGGGCCGACATGACCGGCGTGAAGACCTATTCCAAGAGCCTCGACACGCTGGGCTTCTTCGCGCGCGAAGCGAACGATCTCGCATTGATCCGCGCCGCCTACGGTCACGCCCCGGCCGATCCACCCACCAAGGGCCGCGCGCCGCGCATCGGCTTCTGCCGCACGCGCTGGTGGGACATGGCCGACCGCTATAACCAGAAGAACATCGAGACCGCCGCCAGCACTCTGCGCGCCGCGGGCGCCAGGGTTCGTGCGTGGGACATGCCCGAGAGCTGGGACGCGCTGATCGAGGCGCACAACCGCGTCATGACCAAGGAAGCCACGTTCCACTACGGCCCCGAACGCGAGCGCTTCCCGCACCTGCTCTCGGTCGGCCTCACGAACGCGCTCGAAGTGGGCGACGCCGTCACGCGCAAGCAGCTGACCGACGCGAAGAAGCGCCGCGAGCGCGCCAGGGCAGAGCTCGCCCAGGTCTGGGACACGTTCGACATCCTGCTGGCGCCGTCGGCGCGCGGCGAGGCTCCCGCGGGCCTCGGCTACACCGGCGATCCCCTCTTCAACCGCTTCTGGACCCTGCTGGGCTCGCCTTGCATCACGCTGCCCTTCAACACCGGACCGTTCGAGTTGCCGCTCGCGGTGCAACTCATCGGCCCGCACAAGGGCGACGACCAGCTCATCGCCTGGGCGCGCTGGGTGGAAGAGCGCCTCACTTGAAGCTCGGCCTGATCGGCTACGGCGCCATCGGCAAGCATGTCGAGGCGGCCGGGCTGGAGAACATCGAACTGGTCTCCGTGCTGGTGAAGCGGCCGCGCACCGAAGGCAGACTGACGTATGAGCCGGACCGCTTCTTCGCGCACACCTTCGACGCCGTCGCCGAATGCGCCGGCCACGAGGCCGTGCGGGCGCATGGCCAGCGCGTGCTGGAGAATGGCGCGGACTTCCTTGTGACATCCGTTGGCGCTTTCACCGACACCGCCCTGTTCGACCGCCTGCTCGCCGCCGCCAAAGCGAGCGGCACGCGGCTGATCCTGCCGTCGGCCGGCATCGGCGCGCTCGACATCCTGAGCAGCGCCGCCGTGGGCGGCCTGGAGAGCGTGACTGTCACCGTGCGAAAAGATCCGTCGGCGTGGAAGGGCACGATCGCGGAAACGCTGGTCGATCTCGACTCGCTGAAGGTGCCGCACACCGTGTTCGACGGACCCGTGCGCGAAGGCGCACGGCTCTATCCGCAGAACGTCAATATCTCGGCCGCCGCCGCGATCGCGGGCATCGGCCTCGACAGGACCCGTGTGGTGATCGTGGCCGATCCCACCATCACCACCCACATCGTCGAACTCGAGGCCCGGGGCGCGTTCGGCCGCTTCACCTTCATGGAGGACGTGGCCGTCAGCGAGGAGAACCGCAAGACCGGCAAGCTGGTCGCGATGGCGATGGTGAAATCGGTGCGCCAGCTCGCCTCGTCTCTGGTGGTCGCCGCTTAATCAGTTTTCGGGCTTGATGTTGAAGTCCTTGATGATCTTGCCCCACTTCAGGCGATCCTCGGCGATCTCCTTGTCGAACTTCTCCTTGGTGCCGGCCACGATCTCGAGGCCGTTGTCGGCGAATTTCTGACGGAGCTCGGGCGAGGCCACAGCCTTCATCAGCTGATCGTTCCAGTACTTGACCATCTCCGGCGACATGCCGGCGGGGCCGACCAGGCCGAACCAGTTGTGGATCACGAAATCCTTCAGCCCGGTCTTGGAGATCACCGGCACGTCGGGCAAGAGCGGCGAGGTGGAGTCCGCGCCGTAGCCGATGGCGCGCAGGCCGCCACCGCGGATCTGGCCCATGAACTCCGGCATGTTGCCCCACATCAGGTCGACCCGGCCGCCGGTCATGTCGACGATCGCGGGCGCGCCGCCGCGGTACGGCACCTGCGTCAGCTTGGTGCCGGTGAGCGCCATGAACAGCGCGCAGGAAAGCTGCTGGCTGGAGCCGGAGCCCACCGTGGCGCAGGTCACCTTCTCCGGGTTGGCCTTGGCTGCCGCCTCGACGTCCTTCCAGTCCTTGAACGTCGTGTCGCGACCGACGACGAGGATGTTGTAGACGCCGGCCACGTTGCCGATCGTCGTCAGGTCCTTGTCGACGTCGATGTTGGTCTTCACCATCTGCGGCAGCACCGTCATCATCGCCATCGAGGCGAGCAGGATGGTGTGGCCGTCGGGCGGCGACTTGGCAGTCTCGGCGGCCGCGATCATGCCCGAGGCGCCGGCCTTGTTGTCGACCACGACCGTGCGGCCGATCTGCTTGGAGAATTGCTCGGCCAGCAGGCGTCCGATGATGTCGGAGCTGCCGCCCGCCGGGAACCCGTTGATGAACCGCACGTCCTTGGTCGGAAAATTCGCCTGCGCCCAGGCCGGGCCCGTCATTGCCAGCACGGCCACGAGAGCCGTCACAAAACGCTTCATCGTTTCCTCCTACAGATCGCTTAAGCGACTTTGTATTTCTTCAGCACGTCACGATCGATCTCGATGCCGAGACCAGGACCGCCGGGCACCTTCACGATGCCCTTCTTCTGCTCGATCGGCTCCTTCGCGAGATGATCGCGCAACGGATTGGGCGTCTGCTCGAACTCGAGCATCGGCGGCATCGGCCGGAACGCGGGCGGCTGGTCCGGCAACGCCGCCAGGAACTGTACCGTGGCCGCGAGACCGATCGCCGAGCCCCAGGCGTGCGGCACGCACTCGACGCCGAACGCCGACGCGAGCGTCGCGATCTTGCGGCATTCCGAGAAGCCGCCCGCCGCGCAAAGATCGGGCTGCACGATGTCCATCGCCTTTTTCGCGATCACGTCGCGGAAGCCCCAGCGCGTGAAATCGTTCTCGCCACCGGCCACCGCCATGTCGAGCGCGCGCGTGACTTCGATGTAGCCGTCGTGATCCTCGGGGCTGATCGGCTCCTCGAACCACAGGATGTCGTGCTCCTCCAGCATGCGGCCGAGCTTGATGGCGTTGGGCACCGAGAAGCAGTGGTTGGCGTCGACCGCGAGCTTCACGTCCGGCCCGATCGCCTTGCGCACGGCACCGACCCGCTTGGCATCCAGCTTCAGATCGCCCAGGCCGATCTTCATCTTGATGGCGCGGAAGCCGTCGTTCCTGAATTCCAGCGCCTCTTCGACGGCTTCCTCGACCAGACGATCCATGTCGATGAAATAGAGACCGGTCGCGTACGGGATCACCTCGGTGCGATAGGCGCCGCCGATCAGCTTGTGCACGGGCTTGTTCACCGCGCGGCCCATGATGTCCCACAGCGCGATGTCGATGCCGGAGATTGCCGAGATCGCCATACCGGTCGTGCCGTAGTCCTTGATGCGATTGTAGAGATCTTCCCAGATCGCCTCGACGTCGAACGGATCGCGGCCGATCACGCGCGTCCTGTACTGCGTCTCGACGAAGATCTTGGCGACGGCCGCCGGCCCATAGCACTCGCCCCAGCCAGTAATGCCTTCATCCGTCGAGATCTCGACCAGGCAGGTCGAGCGCGTGCCGTAGACCCAGCCGCGCGCCGACACGAACGGCTTGTCGACCTTGCATTGCAGGATGTGGCAGACAACGTCTGTCACCTTCATCTTGTTGCTTCCTTCCCTTTGATCGACAGGAAAGCTGCCACGCCGCGACCGGCGAGACCAGACGCAGAGTTTGGCGTGCGAAAGATCGCGCTATTCGATCACTTCGTCGGCGCGGGCGAGCAGAAGCGGCGGAATGGTGACGCCGATCGTCCGGACCGTCTTGAGATTGATGACGAGTTCGAATTTGGTCGGCTGCTCGATCGGAAGATCGCCCGGCTTGGCGCCCTTGGCGATGCGGTCCACGTAGTCGGCGACGCGTGCGAACATCGCGGGAAAGCTTGGCCCGTAGGTCAACAGTCCGCCAGCCTCGGCCATCACCTTGTCCGAGAACATCATGATCGCACGGTGCCGGATCGCGAGGGCGGCGACCTTGTCGCGCTCGCGAAAAATGAAGGGGGACGTGAGCGGCAGCAGGATGCCGCGGGCCTCGGCCGGCGCTTCGGCGAAGGCCTTTTCGTAGTCGTACGGAGGATTGCTGAGCTCAATGCCGGCAACTCGAATGCCCAGCTTGGCGGCGGCATCCTTCGTGGCCGTCCATTGGTCGAGTGAGGCCTGGTCCCAGAACACCGTCATTGCCTTGAGGTCGGGGAAACTGTCCTTGAGAATCTGTACGCGCTTTGCGGCGAGCTCGATCTGCTGGAGCATGAGGCCCGTGGCATGGCCTCCCGGGCGCGCCAGGCTCTTCACGTAGCCGCGGACCAATGGATCGTAGTCGATCGCCACCATGACGATCGGTGTCGTGCCGGGCAGCGCCAAAGCCGCCTGCAGCGAGAATTCCGGTCCGGGGGCAATGATGATGTCGACCGCGCCGCCCCCGAAGCGTCCATAGCCTTGCCGATAGCCTGCGACGCTGTCGGCCAGCACGTGCTCGAACGAGAAATTCCTTCCCTCCCGGTATCCGAGCGCCGTCATGCGCTCGAGGAAGGAGGCCCACAGGATCGACGACCTTGGTTGGCCGCTGGCAGTGCCGACGCGCAGAACCTTCGGCGATTGCTGCGCATGCACCGGGAACGCGGCGGCCGTCAGGCTGCCCAGCAGGAGACTGCGGCGTTTCAGATCGTGTTCCCCCTTCAGGTAAACGCAGCCTGCACGGAAATCAGGAGGTTTCCCAGCCTGTCCTGCCGCACGGTGTCGCCCGGCTCGACCACGGTCGTGCAATCGAGCTGCTCCAGGATGGCGGGGCCGGCGAAGGTTGCGTCCTTCGGCAGCTTGTCGCGCGCGTAGACGGGCGTCTGGTGCCAGCCGTCGGTGAACCACACGCGGCGCTCGCCGGTCTGCGCGGCCTTCAACGTCGGCGCGCGATCGCCTGACGCCAACGCGCCGAGATCGACCTCGGGCCGCACGCCGATCACGCCGGTATGGAGATTGACCAGCACCGGCGGGATCTCCGCGAGTTCGATGCCGAAGCGGCGCCAGTAGGCCGCGGCAAACGCCTTGTGCAAGTCGGCGATGGAAATGTCGGGGCGCTCGATGCCTACCGACAGGATGTGGCTCTGTCCGGCGAACTGCATGTCGGCGGTGTGGACGTAGCGCAGCTCGCGCACCGGGACGCCCTCGCCTTCGATCGTCGACCGTCCCTGGGCGGCCTGCTCGGCGTAGATGCGGGCCACGGTCGCGTCGTCGAGCGCCGACAGCGGCTTGTTCACCGTGCGCACATAATCGTGGCGCAGATCGGCCACGACGCAGCCCAGCGCATTGGTGATGCCGGGCCGCGCCGGCACCAGCACCGTCGGGATCGCAAGCTCGCGCGCCAGCGCCGTCGCATGCAGCGGCCCCGCACCGCCGAAGGCAAAGAGCGCGAAGTCGCGCGGATCGTGTCCACGCGAGAGCGACACCAGCCGGATGGCACCGGCCATGCGGTCGTTGGCGATGCGCAGGATCGCGGCGGCGGCGGCTTCGGCGTCGAGGCCGAGGCGCTTGCCGACCTTGTCCTCGATCAGCTTCCGGACGTGATCGAGCGTGACCGGATGATCGACGCCGAGCAGCCGGTCGGGATTGAGCCGGCCCAGGACGAGATTGGCGTCGGTGATGGTGGGCTCGGTGCCGCCGCGGCCGTAGCAGATCGGCCCCGGCCGCGCGCCCGCGCTCTCCGGCCCGACCCGCAGCATGCCCGCGGTATCGACCGACGCGATCGAACCGCCGCCGGCGCCGATCGTGTGCACGTCGACCATCGGCACGTGGATCGGCATCGCGTATTCGAGTTCGAGCTCGCCCGAGACCTGAGGCACGGCGCCTTCGATCAGGCCGACGTCGGTCGAGGTACCGCCCATGTCGTAGGTGATGAGGTCGGCATGTCCCGAGACGCGGCCGGTATAGGCCGCCGCCATCACGCCCGACGCCGGTCCCGACATCACCGTGTTCACGGCGGCCCGGGCGATCAACTGCGAAGAGATCGTGCCGCCGTTGCCCTGCATCACCAGCAGGTCGCGGTTGAATCCCCTGGCCGAGAGCTCGGTGCGCAGGCGCGTGAGATAGCGGTCGAGCACCGGCTGCACCGAGGCGTTTACCGCCGCCGTCACGCCGCGCTCGTACTCGCGATACTCCGAGAGGATCGCGTGACCCGCCGTCACGTATTTGTTGGGCCACAGGCCGCTTACGATCTCGGCCGCGCGCTTCTCGTGGCTGGCGTTGATGTAGCTGTGCAGGAAGTGGATGACGACCGCCTCGCAGCCCAGCGCCAGCAGCTTTTTGGCGGCATCCGTGACGGCCGCCTCGTCGAGCGCCAAAAGCACCTTGCCGTCGGCATCCATGCGCTCGGGCACTTCGAGGCGATATTCGCGCTCGATGAGCGGCACGAAGGTGCCGCGCAGGCCATAGGCCTGCGGCCGCGTGCGCCGTCCCAGCTCCAGCACGTCACGGAACCCCTGGGTGGTGATGAGGCCGACCCTCGCGATCTTGCGTTCCAGCAGCGCGTTGGTCGTCGTGGTCGTGCCGTGCACCAGCGACTGCAGGGTCGCGGGATCGGCGCCGGCTGCGGCGAGCGCCGCCATGAAGCCGATCGCCTGGTTGTCGATCGTGGTCGGCACCTTGGCGAGTTTGACCGTGTTGCTCGCCGTATCGATGGCGATCAGGTCGGTGAAGGTGCCGCCGACATCGATGCCGACGGTGAGCGTGCTTTTCGGGGACATGTTCAAACCGACAGATATTGTTCGCGGAGGGAAGCGTTGGCGGAGAGTTCGGCCATCGTGCCGCCGAAGCGGATCTGGCCCTTTTCGATGATATAGGCGCGGTCGGCGACGGACTGGCAGAAATGCAGGTTCTGCTCGGAGAGCACCACGCACATGCCCTGGGCCTTCAGCGCCCGGATGGAGTGGCCCATCTCTTCGACGATGATCGGCGCCAGCCCTTCCGACGGCTCGTCGAGCAGCACGCAGCGCGGGTTGCCCATCAGGGTGCGGGCGATGGTGAGCATCTGCTGCTCGCCGCCCGACATGCTGCCGCCCGGCCGCTCGCGCATGCGACCGAGATTGGGAAACAGCGCAAAGAGCTTTTCGGCATCCCAGGTCGGCGCTTTTTCCCGCGCAGCCTGTCGGCCGACCTCGAGGTTTTCCATGACCGACAGCTCGGTGAAGATGCGCCGCTCTTCCGGCACGTAGCCCAAGCCAAGCCGCGCAATCCTGTAGGGCGGCAGGCTCTCGATGCGCTTGCTGTCGAAGCTCACCTCACCCTGGGCCGGCGGCACAAGGCCCATGATCGCTTTCATCGCCGTCGACTTGCCGGCGCCATTGCGGCCCAGCAGCGCCACGACCTCGCCCGCCCGCGCCTCGAGTGTGACGCCGTGCAGGATGTGGGCGCGGCCGTAGAACGCGTGGAGGTCGATCACGGAGAGCATGCAAAGCACTCATGCTCATACGGACCGCGAGCCTCCGGCTCGCTCGGATTCATGAGCGAGCCAGAGGCTCGCGGTCCGGAAGACGAAGAAATCAATGCGTCCCCCCGAGATAGACCGCGCGCACGGCGGGATTGGTGCGGACTTCCTCTGGCGTGCCGCCTGCGATCAGGGTGCCGCGATCGAGCACGATGATGCGGTCGGCCTGACCGAACACGACATCCATGTCGTGCTCCGTGAACAGCACGGCGATTTTTTGGGCCCGCGCGAGCCTGGCCGTCAGCTCCATCAGGGCGATGCGCTCCTTGGGCGCCATGCCGGCCGTCGGCTCGTCCATCAGCAGCAGGCGCGGCCGGTTGGCCAGCGCCATGGCGAGTTCGACCCGCTTCAGGTCGCCATAGGCCAGCACCCCGCAGGGACGTGCCGCCTGGTCGAGCATACCGACCTGCGCCAGCAGCGCGTCCGCTTCCGTGCCGAACGCGGTGCCGAAGCGCGACAGCAGCGAGCGCAGCTTGCCGGCATGGCTGTAGAGCGCCATCTGCACGTTTTCGCGGACGCTGAGCGACGAGAAGGTCGCGGTGATCTGGAAGGTGCGCCCGACGCCCAGGCGCCAGATGGCGCGCGGGCTGAGGCCCACGATGTTGCGGCCCTCGAAGCGTGCCAGGCCGTTGTCGGGCGAGAGCTGGCCGTTCAGCATGTTGAAGCAGGTGCTCTTGCCCGCGCCGTTGGGCCCGATCAGCGCCAGCAATTCGCCCGCATCGACGGCAAAGGAGACGTCCGCCACGGCCACGACACCGCCGAACGCCTTGCGCAGTCCTTCGACCTGCAACACCGCGCTCATGCCTGCCCCCTAGAGGAAGGGGACCACCGAGCGACCAATGCCTTGAGGCCGCCGACCAGCCCTTGCGGGAACAGGAGCACGATCAGCAGGATCACGAAGCCAAGACAGGCGCGCCAGAAATCGGTCTCGCGCGCCAGCACGTCGCGCAGCCAGGTGAAGACCGCCGAACCCACGATCGGACCGGTCAAGGTGTCGACGCCGCCCAGCAGCACCATGATCAGCCCGTCCGTCGACTGGCCGATCGACACGACCGAGGGCGAGATGCTGCCCTTGGAAAAGGCGAAGACCGCGCCCGCAAGTCCCGCCATCGTGCCCGCGATGACGAAGGCCGCCCACTGGAAGCCGCGCACGTCGATGCCGATCGCCTCGGCGCGCAGCGGCGAGTCGCGGCCAGCCCGCAGCACGTAACCGAAGGGCGAGAATAGCACGCGCCACAAGAAGGCGATGCCCGCGCCGCAGAGCACGAAGGTCAGGTAGTAGTAGACGGTCTTGTTGGCGAGCCAGGCCGACGGCCAGATGCCGACCATGCCATTGGAGCCGCCGGTGAGCTCATCCCACTGGTAGACGATCGACCAGCTGATCTGCGCGAAGGCCAAGGTCAGCATGGCGAGGTAGACGCCGCTCAGGCGCACGCAGAACCAGCCATAGACCACGGCGAACAGCCCGGCGCAGAACGGCGCCAGCACCAGCGCTGCTTCCATCGGCAGGCCGGCGCGCTTGAACAGCACGGCGCTGGCATAGGCGCCGAGGCCGAAGTAGGCCGCGTGGCCGAACGACACCATGCCGGCCGGCCCCATGATGAAATGCAGGCTGACGGCGAACAGGCCGAAGCAGGCGATGTCGATCAGCAGGACGCTGACATATTGATCGGTGAACAGCGGCACTAGCGCGAAGCCCGCGATACAGAGCCCGAGCCAGGGCCAGCGCGGCGGGCTGAGCGGCGGCGGGGTTTCGGCCGCACGCGCCAGCGCCGAAGGCTTGCCGAGCAACCCGTAGGGCCGCGCCACCAGTACGATGCCCATGATCACGAACTCCGCGACCAGGGTGAGCTTGGAGAAGCCGAGGCCAATGCAGAAGGCCTTGGTGACGCCGATCAGGACGGCGGCCAGCAGTGCGCCGCCCATGCTGCCGAGGCCGCCCACGACGGTAACGACGAAGGCGTCGGCGATCACCGACAGGTCGAGGTCGAGATTGGCGGGCTCGCGCGGGATCTGCAGCGCGCCGCCCAGGCCTGCGAGCACGGCGCCGACAAAGAAGACCGAGGTGAAGAGCTTGGCCTGGTCGACGCCCAGCGCGCCCACCATCTCGCGATCCTGCGTGGCCGCGCGCACCAGCGCGCCCCAGCGCGTGCGCTTCAGCAGCAGATGCATCAGCGCCAGCACGGCCGGCC
>CAIMEE010000375.1 GCA_903839865.1 Enhydrobacter aerosaccus
CAATGACTCGGTTACCAAGTCGAAGTTCGACAACCTCTACGGCTGCCGTGAGTCGCTGGTCGACGGCATCCGCCGCGGCACCGACGTCATGATGTCCGGCAAGGTGGCGATGGTCGCGGGCTTCGGCGACGTGGGCAAGGGCTCGGCCGCCTCGCTACGCCAGGCCGGCTGCCGCGTGATGGTCTCCGAAGTCGATCCGATCTGCGCACTGCAGGCGGCGATGGAAGGCTATGAAGTCGTGACGATGGAAGATGCCGCGCCGCGCGCCGACATCTTCGTGACCGCCACCGGCAACGTCGACGTGCTCACGCTCGACCACATGAAGGCGATGAAGCATCGCGCCATCATCTGCAACATCGGCCACTTCGACAGCGAGATCCAGATTGCCTCGCTCCGTAACTTCAAGTGGCACAACGTGAAGCCGCAGGTCGATGAGGTCGAGTTCGCCGACGGCAAGCGCATTATCGTGCTGTCCGAAGGTCGCCTGGTGAACCTGGGCAACGCCACCGGCCATCCGAGCTTCGTGATGTCGGCCTCGTTCTCGAACCAGACCCTGGCGCAGATCGAGCTCTGGACCAACCCCACCAAGTACGAGAAGCAGGTCTACACCCTGCCGAAGTTCCTCGACGAGAAGGTGGCCGCACTCCACCTCGAGAAGGTCGGTGCCAAGCTCACCAAGCTCCGGCCGGACCAGGCCAAGTACATCGGCGTGCCCGAGGCGGGCCCCTTCAAGGGCGACCTCTACCGTTACTAGTCCCAACCGCCCACAGGCGGCGACATGCTAAAAAGCCGGCATCGCAAGATGCCGGCTTTTCCTTTGCCCCTCGCCGATGAGACCGCGACCGAGCAGCTCGGCGCAACCCTGGCCGCGCGCCTGAAGCCCGGCGACGTCGTGGGCCTGAAAGGCGAACTCGGCGCCGGCAAGACCACGCTTGCCCGCGCCATCCTGCGCGCCGCGATGGACGATCCCACCCTGATCGTGCCCAGCCCGACTTTTACTCTGGTCGAGGTCTACGAGACGCCACACGGAACCTACTGGCACTTCGACCTCTACCGGCTCGAGACGCCGGAGCAGGTCTTCGAACTCGGTTGGGAGGAAGCGCGCGCCGAGGGCATCGTCCTGCTCGAATGGCCCGAGCGCCTGGGCCCACTGCTGCCCAAGCATCTCAGCGTCACCCTGGAGATCGACGGCGATGGCCGCCGGGCCCTGCTCGATGTCTGATCGCGCAGGGCTGCGTGCCGACTTCGTAAGCCGCGCCGGCTGGGGCGACGCGCAAGAACATCTGCTCGCAGGCGATGCCTCGTTCCGCAAATACTTTCGCCTGAGGCGCGGCAGCGGCACGGCGGTCGTCATGGATGCCCCCGCGCCGCAGGAAGATGTGCGGCCGTTCGTGCGTATCGGCAGGCACCTGCTGTCGCTCGGCCTAAGCGCGCCGGATATCTGGGCCGAGGATACTGAGAACGGCTTTCTGCTGCTGGAGGATCTCGGCGACGACACCTTCGCGCGCGTGCTTGCCAGGGGCGGCGACGAAGCCGGGCTCTATGCCCGAGCGACCGACGTGCTGGTGGCACTGCACCAGGCGCCCGATCACGCCATGCTGCCGGGCCTCGGCGGCTATACCGGCGAGGCGCTGATCGACGCTGCGATGCTGCTGCCGGAATGGTATCTGCCCGAGGCCACCGGCAAGCCCACGTCCGAGGAGGACACGGCCGCCTATCGCTCCGCGTGGCGCGAATGCCTGACCGCGCTGCCTCCATTGTCCGCGAGCCTGCTGCTGCGCGACTATCACAAGGACAATCTCCTCTGGCTGCCGGCGCGGCCAGGCGTGAAAGCCTGTGGCCTGCTCGACTTCCAGGATGCCCAGCAGGGTCACCCCTCCTACGACCTCATATCGCTGATCGAGGATGCGCGCCGCGACGTGCCGCCCGCCGTGCACGAGACCTGCCTGCAACGCTACGTCAGTGCGACCGGGCTCGACGACAGGGATTTCAGGATCGGCATGGCGCTGATGGCGGCACAGCGTCACGCACGCATCATCGGCCTCTGGATCCGCCTGCTGCGCCGCGACGGCAAGCCGGAATATCTGCAGCACATGCAGCGCTGCTGGCGCATGTTCGAACGCGCGCTGGCGCACGAGGCGCTGGAGCCGCTGCGCCTGTGGGTCGATCGCCTGCTGCCGCCCAACTTGCGCCGCATCGGCGCCTCATGATCCGGTCCGCGATGATCCTGGCGGCGGGACGCGGCGAGCGCATGCGGCCGCTGACGGACACCACGCCAAAGCCCATGATCCCGGTCGCCGGGCGCTCGATGCTCGATCGTTCGATGGACCGGCTGCAGCAACACGGTATCCGCAACCTCGTGATCAACGTGCATCACCTCGGCGAGCAGATCGCGGCCCATGTCGGCCCTGCCCGCGCGCATGTCATTCGCGAGGAGAAGCTGCTCGACACCGGTGGCAGCGTGAAGAACGCGCTCCCGCTTCTGGGACAGGAACCCTTCTTCGTGCTGAATGGCGACGGGCTCTGGACTGACGGCGCGGTGCCGATGTTGAAGCGCCTGGAAGCCGCCTGGGATCCCAAGCGTATGGATGCGCTGCTGTTGCTCCATCCGATCGACAAGGCGATCGGGCGCGAGGCCTCCGACAAGGGCGACTATTTCCTCGATGACAGCGGCAAGGCCCGCCACCGCGGCGCCGAGCCGACGGCGCCCTATCTCTTCGCCAGCGTGTCGATCTGCGACTCGCGCATTTTCCGACTCTCGCCCGACGGGCCGTTCTCGCTGGTGCAGCTCTGGCACAAGGCGCAGGCCGCCGGTCATCTCCACGGGCTCGTGCACGACGGCCAATGGTTCCACATCGGCACGCCGCGCGCGCTGACCGAGGCCGAGCAGGTGCTGGCATGAAGGGTGTCTTCACCATCGGCATCGACCGGCGCTTCGCCGACGAGCTGGCGCGCGGCATCCTGACCGAGCATGCGGCCGATCCGCTGGCTCTGGCGGACGTGCTGATCCTGGTGCCGACACGGCGCTCGGTGCGGGCCTTGCGCGAAGCCTTCCTGCGCGCCACCGACGGCAAGCCCACGATCCTGCCGCGCATGGCCCCTCTCGGCGATCTCGACGAGAGCGAGTTCGAGACGCTGTCGGGCGACGCGACAGCGCTGACGCTCCCGCCCGCGATCGATCCCGCCGAGCGCGAGGCGTTGCTGGCGCGGCTGGTCGCGGCTTTCCCCGACGAGGATGGACAGCCGGTCGCGCAGACGGCGGCGCAGGCGCTGAAGCTCGCGCGCGAACTCGGCAGCCTGCTCGACGAACTGGCGATCGATGGCGTGCCGTTCGAAAAGCTCGAGACCCTCGTCGAGGGCAACTTTGCCCATCACTGGCGGCGCACGCTCAAGTTTCTGTCGATCGTCGGCGAGGCATGGCCGGCCGAACTTGCCGATCGCGGACAGATCGAAGCCATCGACCGGCGCACCCGCTCGATCCGTGCCCAGGCCGAGCACTGGCGCGCCACGCCGCCCGCGACGCAAGTGATCGCGGCCGGCTCGACCGGTTCGCAGCCCGCCACACGCGAACTGATGAAGGTCATTGCGGGCCTGCCCCACGGCGCGGTGGTTCTGCCGGGCCTCGACCGCGACATGGACGAGGAGAGCTGGCAGAAGCTCGATCCCACACATCCTCAATTCGGCCTGCACGAGCTGCTGCAGCATTTCGAAATGGTGCGCGGCGACGTTGCCGACTGGCCGGGCGCGTCCGGTGACGCTGCCCGCCGCCTGCTGATCGGTGAGCTGATGCGGCCCGCCGAGACCAGCGACGACTGGAAGAAGCCCAGTGCGGCCTCGCTCGATCACGTGACGCGCGCCGACTGCGCCACTCCGCACCAGGAAGCCGTCGTCATTGCGCTCGCGCTGCGCGAGACGCTGGAGCATGTGACACGCACCGCGGCCCTCGTCACGCCCGACCGCGACCTCGCCAAGCGAGTCACCGCCGAGCTGCGGCGCTGGAACATCGAGATCGACGATTCGGCGGGCCAGCCGCTGGCCGACACGCCGCCTGCCACCCTGCTGCGCTGCCTGGTGGCCACGGTCGACCGGGGCTTCGCGCCAGTCGAACTGCTGGCGCTCCTGAAGCATCCACTCTGTTCGCTCGGCCTCGCACGGCCCGCCTTGCTCAACGGCGCGCGGCGGCTCGACCGCAAGGTGCTGCGCGGCCTCAGGCCCACGCCCGGGCTCGAGGCGCTGGAAGCGCTGGTCGAGGACGCCAAGTTCACGAACGAAGGCGACCGCGCCCAGGTCCGCGACCTGGTCGGGCGCCTGCGCGACGCCACGGCGGCGCTGGTCGCAACCTTGTCCGTGCCGGCGACGCCGGCCGCCCTGCTCGAGGTCACGATCGCAACGGCCGAGAAGCTCGCGCCTCCCGAGGCCTTGTGGTCGGGCGAAGCCGGCGAGGCACTGGCGGATTCGCTGGCCAAACTGAAGGCTGCCTGGGCGGCCCAGCCCGAGATCGAAAGCGGCGAGTGGCCGCCCTTGCTGCTCACGATGCTCGCCTCCGAGACCGTCCGGCCGCGCTTCGGGCTTCATCCGCGCCTGGCCATCTGGGGGCCACTCGAGGCCCGCCTGCAACGCGCCGATCTCCTGATCCTGGGCGGCCTGAACGAAGGCAGCTGGCCGCCGTCCGTCGAGACAGGTCCGTGGATCAACCGGCCGATGCGCGCCGCGCTCGGCCTGCCGCAGCCCGAGCGGCGCATCGGCCTCTCGGCGCACGACTTCGCCTCGGCGCTCGCGGCCGAGCGCGTGCTGCTGACCCGCGCAGAGCGCGAAGGCGGCGCGCCCACCGTGCCGTCGCGCTGGCTGGCGCGGCTCGACGCGCTGTTCGGCTACGATCCCGAAAGCGGAGCGGCACCGCCGGAATATATCCAGCGCGGCCGCCGCACCTGGCTCGCCTGGGCCGAGCAGCTCGACCAGACCGATGAGTACAAGCCCTGGCCCGCGCCCAGTCCGCGGCCGCCGGCCGCTGCGCGGCCGACCACGCTCTCGGTCTCGCGCATCGAGCAGTGGCGGCGCGATCCCTATGGCCTCTACGCGCGCCGCATCCTCGACCTCGAGCCGCTCGATCCGCTGGAGCAGGAATTGGGCGCGGCGGAGCGCGGCTCGCGCCTGCACGATGCGCTCGACGAATTCCTCAAGACTTATCCGTCGGGCCGCCTGCCGCCGGACGCGCTCGCGCTGTTCGAGGCCATGGGCGAGCGCCACCTGCAGACCGTGCTGGCCGCGCCCGCCGAGCGCGCCTTCTGGTGGCCGCGCTTCAAGAAGCTCGCGGCCTGGTTCGTGAAGACCGAGAACGACCGCCGCGCCGCGGGGACGCGCCTGCTCGCCAGCGAAAGCAAGGGCGAGGTCAAGTTGGGACCGCTCACCGTCCAGGCGCGCGCCGACCGCATCGACGAGATCGAGCCCGGCGGCTGGGAGATCATCGACTACAAGACCGGCCGCGTGCCATCGCCGCGCGAGTTGGAAAAACTGTTCGCGCCGCAGCTCCTGCTGGAGGCGGTGATCGCGGGGCACGGCCACTTCGACAAGGTCAAGGGCCCGCCGCGCACGGTGCACCTCTCCTATTGGCAGGCCAACGGGCTGGGCGACGGCGGCGCGGTCAAGGAGGTCAAGGACAGCGACGTGCTGATCCCGCAGATGATGGCCCTGGTGCAGCGCATGGCCGAGCACTTTGCCAATCCAGCCACGCCCTACGAGCCAGCGCTGTGGCCCGAGTTCGGGCCGCACTTCAACGACTACGAACATCTCGAACGCACGGCCGAGTGGTCGAGCGCCGGCGGTGGCACGGAATGACCACCGTGGCCGAAATCATCGCCTACGCGGGCGAGGCGCAGCGCCGGGCCACCCGGCCCGAGCAATCGGCCTGGGTCGTGGCCAATGCCGGCACCGGCAAGACCAAGGTGCTGACCGATCGCGTGACGCGCCTGTTGCTCGCCGAAGTGAAACCCGAGCGCATCCTCTGCCTCACCTTCACCAAGGCCGCCGCCGCCGAGATGCGCAACCGTCTCGCCAGCCAGCTCGGGCGCTGGGCGATGGCGGACGAGGCGACGCTCGACAAGGAAATCGAGGGGCTGATCGACCGGCCGCCCGAACCGAACGAGCGCACGATCGCCCGCCGCCTGTTTGCGCGCGTGCTCGATGCGCCGGGCGGCATCAACATCCTCACCATCCATGCCTTCTGCCAGGCCCTGCTGAAGCGCTTCCCGCTGGAAGCGGGCGTGGCGCCGGGCTTCGAGGTGCTGGACGAGGCCGATGCCGCGGCCCTGCTGCGCCACGCGCAGGACGAGCAGGTCGAGGCGCTGACGCATGACGACGCGCCCGCCACCCTGCGCGATGCGCTGGCGGCCGTTGCCAACAAGGTCTCGATCACCGAATACGCGGAGCTCATGGGCAAGCTGCTGGGCGAGCGGGCCTGGCTGCTGGAGCGGATCAGCAGCGAGAAGAGCCTCGCGCAATTCCGGCGGCGCCTGGCACGCAAGCTCGGATGCGACAAACCGATTGTCTCGACGCCGGACGAAGCGGCATTGCGCGATGCCGTGGCCGCCCTTCTCAAGGGTAGCGAGAAAGACATTCAACGCGCCGAACTGATCGGCGTTTGGCTGAACGCCGAATCAGATCGCCTCTCGCTGCTAGACGACTACAAGAAGGCCTTCCTCAAGCAAGACGGCGGTATTCAGGCTCGCCTTGCCACGAAAGCGGTCGTCAAAGCCATGCCTGACGTCGTGGAGGTACTGACCGCCGAGGCTGAGCGCCTGGTCACCGCGCTTAACCATGCTGCGGGCTGCGCGCTGGTCGAGCTCACGGCTTCCCTGCTGCAGTTGGGCGTCGACATAACCGAGCGCTACGGCCGGGCCAAGCGCCGCCGCTCGACCCTGGACTACGACGATCTGATCGTGGCGACGCGGCGGCTGCTGGCGACATCGGCCAGCGCCGCCTGGGTGCTCTACAAGCTCGACGGCGGCATCGACCACGTGCTGGTCGACGAGGCGCAGGACACCAATCCCGACCAGTGGGAGGTGATCGCGAGCCTCACCGACGAGTTCTTCTCGGGCGAGAGCGCCATCGATCGCGACCGCACCATCTTCGCGGTCGGCGACACCAAGCAGTCGATCTTCGGCTTCCAGCGGGCCGATCCGCGCAAGCTCGCGGAGATGCGCGACAGTTTCCAGACGAAGATCGCGCTGGTCCGCAGGGCCTTCGTGCCGGTCGAGCTCACCGTTTCCTTCCGCTCGACGCCGGCCGTGCTCGACGCCGTCGACTGGGTGTTCAGTCAGCCCGACACGGCCAAGGGGCTGGTCGAGGATAGCGGCGAGGTGATGCATCTCGCCAGCCGCAAGCAAGCGCCGGGGCTGGTCGAGCTCTGGCCGCTGGTGCAGGGCGAGGAGCAGGAGGTCGATACCGCCGACATCACCGCCACGCGGGCGCAGCTCACGTCGTCGATCGATCCGCACCAGCGGCTGGCGCGGATCACGGCGCTGCACATCAAGGGCCTGATCGGCGTGGAGAAGCGCGCCAAGGACGGCACGCCGCTCCATGCCGGGCACTTCATGGTGCTGGTGCGGCGGCGCAACGAGTTCGTGGGCGCGCTGGTACAGCAGCTGAAGCGCGCGGGCGTCGGTGTCGCGGGCGTCGATCGCCTGAACCTGGGCGAGGAGCTCGCGATCCAGGACCTGCTCGCCATGGCGCGCTTCGTGCTGCTGCCGCAGGACGATCTCAATCTCGCCTGCCTCCTGAAGTCGCCGCTGATCGGGCTCGACGAGGACCGGCTCTTTACGCTCGCCTACGACCGCAAGGGCCATCTCTGGCGCAGCTTGCGCGAAAGGAAGGCGAGCGATCCGGAATTCGCGCGCGCCCACGAGATCCTGTCGCGCTGGCTGGCGCGCGCCGATTACACGACGCCGTTCGACTTCTTCGCCCAGGCGCTGGGCACCGAGCACGGCCGACGGAAGCTGCTCGAACGGCTGGGCCGCGAGGCCTCCGATCCGATCGACGAGCTGCTGGCGCGGGCGCTTCAGTACCAGCGCGCGGAAGCGGGCTCGCTGCAGGGCTTCCTGCGCTGGTTCGAGGAAGGCGGCGGCGAGATCAAGCGCGACCTCGACGCCAACCGCCGGCCCGAGGTGCGCATCCTCACCGTGCACGCGTCGAAGGGCCTGCAGGCGCCGGTCGTCTACCTGCCCGACACGACGCGCGTGCCGCTCGATACTGAGCGAGTCCTGCCCGAGCCAAAGAATCTCACGCGACTCTGGATACCACGCACGGACGATGCCAACGATGCCGCGCGCGCCTGGCGCACTGACGTGCGCGAGCGTTCGCTCGAGGAGCAGAACCGTCTCCTCTATGTCGCCATGACGCGCGCCGAGGACCGCCTCTATGTCGCGGGCTACATCAAGTCCAAGCGGCAGGACAAGGGCTGCTGGTACGACCGCATCAAGGCGGGGCTGGCCGCCAGCGTCGAGACCGAGATTCCCTTCGAGCGCGTGCGCGCCGTTCCGATCGATTTCGACTTCACGACTCTCGATCCCGCGGCGGGCTGGGCGGGCGACGGCTTCCGCCTCGCCAACGTAGGCCAGGTGCCGGAGATCGACGAGCCGGAGCTGGCGCTGGAAGTGACGGTCAAGCTCGAGGCCTGGGCCAGCCGAACCGCGCCGCCGGAAGCCGATCCACCGACGCCGCTTGCCCCTTCGCAGCCGCTGCCGGACGAAGCGACAGACGAGCCACGCGCCTTCAGTCCCTCAGGTGGTGGTGACGCCAAGCGCTGGAAGCGCGGCCTGCTGCTGCACGACCTGCTGCGTCACCTGCCCGGCCTGCCGGTGGCAGAGCGCGCCGCGACGGCGACGCGGTTCCTCGCACACCCCGCGCTCGGCCTCGCGCCCGAGGAAATCGCCGACTGGAGCAAGGAGGCGCTGGCCGTCACCGAGGCGCCGGAACACGCGGCGTTGTTCGCCCCGGGCTCGCGCGCGGAAGTGCCGTTGATCGGCACGGTGAGGACGTCGCGCGGCACCTTCACGGTCAGCGGCCAGGTCGATCGCCTCGCCGTCTCCGACCGCGAGGTATTGATCGTCGACTACAAGACCAACCGGCCGCCGCCGGCCGCCGCCGACGGTGTGGCGCTACCCTATCGCCGCCAGCTCGCGCTCTATCGCGCTCTGCTCCAGGAGATCTATCCCGGCCGGACGGTGCGGGCTTTCCTGCTGTGGACAGCGGCGCCAAAACTCATGGAGATCGACGGGAAATCCCTAGATAAATCAATGCCTTATGCATCGGCATCTTGACTCCCCCGGCCCGGCTTCCTAGCTTGATGCCCAAGGGCGGCGCCGGTCCATCGACCGGCCTTTCTTGTTTTTGGGAGTACCCACCATGACCGTTAAAGCAACCGACGCTTCCTTCGAACAGGAAGTCCTGAAGTCCGACACGCCCGTCCTCGTCGACTTCTGGGCCGAATGGTGCGGCCCCTGCCGCATGATCGGTCCCTCGCTCGAGGAGATCTCCAAGGAGCTCGACGGCAAGCTCAAGATCGTGAAGATCAACATCGACGAGAACCCGATGGCGCCGACGCGCTACGGCGTCCGCTCGATCCCCACGCTCCTGCTGTTCAAGAACGGACAGGTCGCCGCCACCAAGATCGGTGCCGAGCCGAAGCAGAAGCTGGTGAGCTGGATCAATACCGCGATCGCTTAAGCATCAGCCGTTGCGGGCGAGAACCTCGCCCGCAAGGTAAAGCGACCCGCAGATCAGGATACGCATCGGTGCGGGCTGGGTGGCCAACAGGTCTTCCAGCGCCGCGCCGATGCCGTTTGCGGGCACGCAATCGAGGCCCACGTCGGCAGCCTTCGCACAGGCCTCCTCAGGCGTGTAGGCGCTGTGGCCCGCCGGAAACGGCACGGCGCGCGCAGCCATGGCATGGCGCGCCAGCGGCCGCAGGAAGCCCGAGGCGTCCTTGGTCGTCAGCATGCCGAACACGAGATAAAGCGGCAGCGGCGCCGGCTCCTTCGCCCAGTCGCTGGCCATCCGCGCAAGGGCCAGTCCGCAATCCTCGTTATGGCCGCCATCGAGCCAGATCTCGCAGCCCGGCGGCAGCGCCTCGACCAGGGGGCCGCGCGACAGCTTCTGCAGCCGTGCCGGCCATTCGACCGACCCCAGGCCCTTGCGGACGGCCTTGTCGTCGATCTGAAAGCGCGCCGCGCGCAGGCGTTCGATGCAGGCCACGGCTGTGGCAGCGTTGTCGATCTGGTGCGCGCCGGCAAGTGCCGGCGCCGGAAGGTCGAGGGCCAGAAGATCGCTTTCGTAACGGAAGCCGGACGCCGTCGGCGTGACCTGCCATTCGCGGCCCATGCGAAAGAGCGGCGCCGCAAGCTTGGCCGCCTCCGCTTCGACCACCCCGGCGCTCAGCTCACGCTGGCGGCCGATCACGGCGGGCACGGCGCGTTTCAGGATGCCCGCCTTCTCGCCCGCGATTCCTTCGAGCTTGTCGCCAAGAAAGCCCGTGTGATCGTAGCCGATCGGCGTGATCGCCGAGACCGCGGGCAGGATCACGTTGGTGGCGTCGTAGCGGCCGCCCATGCCGACCTCGATGATCGCGAGGTCGGCCGGCACGCGCGCGAAGGCGAGATAGGCCGAGACCGTAGTGATCTCGAAGAAGGTGATCGGCTGCTCGCCGTTGGCTTCCTCGCACTCGGTCAGGATCTCATCGAGCGTGCCGTCGTCGATCAGCTCGCCTGCGACCCGGATGCGCTCGTTGAAGCGCACGAGATGCGGCGAGGTGTAGACATGGACGCGATAGCCCGCCGCCTCGGCCATGGCACGGAGATAGGCGACCAGCGAGCCTTTGCCATTGGTGCCCGCCACGTGGACGATCGGCGGCAGCTTCTTCTCCGGCGAGCCCAACGCCATCAGCAGGCGGTCCATCCGCCCCAACCCGAGATCGATCAATTTCGGATGGAGCCGCATGACGCGCTCCAGGAGCGGGTCGATCATGGCGGCGCTGCTTCAGCGCACCGCGACGGCGAGGCCGCGGCCCTCGGAGCGGATCGGATCCATCAGCAGATGGGTCAGGCGGATCAGGGTCTCGCGCAGATGATGGCGGTGCACGACGGCATCGACCATGCCGTGCTCCAGCAGATATTCCGAGCGCTGGAAGCCCGGCGGCAGTTCCTGCCGGATCGTGTCCTGGATCACGCGCGGGCCGGCGAAGCCGATGATCGCATCCGGCTCGGCGATGTGGATGTCGCCCAGCATCGCGAACGAGGCCGATACGCCGCCGGTCGTGGGATCGGTCAGCACCACGATATAGGGCAGTCCCGCTTCCTTGACCTTGCGCACCGCGATGGTGGTGCGCGTGAGCTGCATCAGCGAGAGGATTCCCTCCTGCATGCGGGCGCCGCCCGAGGCGGAGAAAACGATCAGCGGTGCCTTGCGCGCGACGGCAAGCTCGGCTGCCATCACGAGCCCCTCGCCCACGGCCGTGCCCATCGAGCCGCCCATGAAGCCGAAATCGAGCAGCGCCAGGACGACCATGCGGCCATCCATCGGGCCGCTCGCCACGATCAGCGCATCGGTGGTGCCGTCCTTGGGCCCTTCGGCCTTGGCCAGCGCCTCCTTGAGGCGGGCGTCGTAGCGCTTGGTGTCGCGGAACTTGAGCGGATCGGCGGTCACCCGCGGCAGCGGATGGAGCTCGTACTTGCCCTCATCGAACAGGCGCGGCAGCCGCTTCATCGGCCGGATGCGCATGTGATGGCCGCAATGGCTGCAGACCTCCTGGTTGGCCTCCCAGTCGCGCAGAAACAGCATCTGCTCGCACTTGGGGCACTTCATCCAGAGGTTTTCCGGCGCCTCCTTGCGGGACACGAGCGCGCGGAGCTTGGGGCGGACGAAATTGGTCAGCCAGTTCATGACGGCGGTATGCCACGAATGAAGGGGGCGGCCAAGGGACCGGGAGTCACCGCCAGAACACCCCGAACGGCGGCGTGATCTCGGCGGGCTTCTTCACTTCGCAAAAGAGCTTGCGTGCCTTGTAGTCGGCACAGAGCTTTTGCGCGGCGTCAGGCTCGAGGTCGGCGATGATGGCGGCCTGGCGCATTGCCTTGTTGACCGTGACCGGCAGGATCCATTCCTTGCCGATGCGGGTCACGCCGAGCTTCACCAGATCGGCCTGGCCCACGCCATAGACACGGCGCGCGGCAGCCCAATCGCCGTAGGTGCCGAGCCACGCCGCATCGCCCGGCATCTCGTAGCGGATGCCGCCACATTCGCCGGGGCCGAACAGCTTGTGAGGCTCGCCGCCTTCGTTGCGAACCTGCCAGATCTTCGGCTTGTTGCCGCCGGTCTTGAGCGCGAAGGCCTCGTCGAACAGGCGTACCAGGAACTCATCGCGCAGGTCGCCACGACGGAAGCCGAGCGCGATCCCTATCAGCCGGCGTCCATCGCGCACCGCGCTGCCCACGATATTGAAACCCGAGTTGCAGATGAAGCCGGTCTTGAGGCCGTCGGCATAGGGCGCGTACTTCTTCAGGAAGTGCACGAACGTCTCGAAGCGGCGCTTGCCGAAAGTGAACTCCTGGGTCTGGAAATAGCCGTAGTACTGTGGGAAGTCGCGCATCAGCGCCAGCGCGAGCACGCCGAGATCGCGTGCGGAGGTGTAGTTTTGCAGATCGGGCAGGCCGCTGGCATTATTGAACTTCGTGGCCGTCATGCCGAGCCGATGCGCCGTCTGGGTCATCATCTGGCCGAAGGCGGGCTCCGAGCCGCCGATCAGTTCGCCGAGCGCGGTGGCCACGTCGTTGGACGAGTGGGCGATGAGCGCGAGCAGTCCCTGCTCGACCGTGATCGAAGTGCCCGGCGCCACGCCGAGCTTGGACTCCGGCATTGCCGAGGCGCGCTGCGAGAACGGGACCGGCGAGGCTAGCGTGAGCTTTCCGGCCTTCAACTGCTCGAAAGTAAGATAGGCCGTCATCAGCTTGGTGAGCGAGGCGGGATACCAGGCGGCGCCCGCGTTCTGCTCCAGCAGAGTCTCGCCGGTGGCGGCATCGATGACAGCATAGGGGCCGGCCATCACCGGCCCGGTGGGCGAGTTGACCGGGGCGACCTGGGCAACAGCCGGGCCCGTCAGGCCGAGCAGCATCATGAGCAGCAATAAACCGCGCGGATTCATTGGCTTCAGCATACGCCCTTCCCGCCTCATCCGCACTTCACGAAGGCCGCAGGAGCCATTACATCGGTTCCATGCTCAAGGTCATGATCGCGCCCGTCACGCCGTTCCAGCAGAACTGCTCCATCGTCTGGTGTCCCGAGACCATGGAGGGTACCGCCGTCGACCCCGGCGGGGACTTCGACATGTTGAAGCAGGCGATCGACAAGCAGGGGATCAAGATCACCAAGGTCCTGCTGACCCACGGCCACGTCGACCACGCCTCCGCGGCCGGCACCATGGCCGAGCACTATGGCGTCAAGATCGAGGGGCCGCACGAGGACGACCTGTTCCTGATCGAAGGGCTACCCGAATCGGGCCGGAAGTACGACTTCCCTGTCTACAAGCCGTTCGTGCCCGACCGCTGGCTGACCAACGGCGAAACCGTGAGCCTCGGCAACCAGACGCTCGACGTCGTGCACTGCCCCGGCCACACCCCGGGCCATGTCGTGTTCGTGCACCGGCGTGCCAAGATCGCCTTCGTGGGCGACGTGCTCTTCCGGGGGTCGATCGGCCGTACGGATTTCCCGCGCGGCAATCACGAGCAGTTGCTGACCTCGATCCGCACCCGGCTGTGGCCGTTCGGCGACGACATTCAGTTCGTGCCCGGCCACGGCCAGACCTCCACCTTTGGCTGGGAGCGGAAGACGAACCCTTACGTCGCCGACCTCATGTTCGACGACGAGGACAGCGCCAGCTCGAACTGACCGGCGGCGACGGCCGCGGGCACGGCGAGATCGGCCGCCGGCCCCTCGCCCTTGTTCAGCACATAGTCGAGACCGTGACGCAGCATCTCCTTGGTGAAGCGCCGCGGCCTGGCGTTGAGCAACACCGCATCGAGCGGCGGACGTTGCGCGATCGGGCGCGCGAAAGCTTCGAGCTCGACCTCGGCCACCGAATAGAGATCGCACGCCATCGCGCCCAGCGCGTAGGAGAGGCACTCCTCTTCCCAGCGATCGGGTTCGCGGCCCTGCGTGTCGAGAAGATCGAGGGCACCGACGAATGTCCGATGAAGGCGGTTCTTCTGTTCGACCGAGTGATGCTGCATCGCCTGCTCCTCGCTGTTCATTCGCGTGCTCGTTTGGCGCGACGCGCATATGGGCGCGAGATCATGACGAGACAATGGCGCGCGCGGCGTGTCTCCGACTCTTCACAAAATGCGCATCAGTCCTTGCGGACGCTGCGCACGCCGTCTGCAAGAGTCCTGGTGAAGGCCAGCACGCCGGGCACAAGATCGGGCTTCGCTTTGCCGTTGCCGTCGAGACCCGCCGCCACGCGGTCGACAATAGCGGTGCCGACAACGGCTGCGTCCGCGTGACGCGCGACCGCCGTCGCCTGCTCCGGCGTTTTGATTCCGAAGCCAACGCCGATCGGCAGCTTGGTATGGCGGCGAATACGCTCTACGTGCGTGCGTACCGAGTCTTCCGAGGCCGACTTCATGCCGGTGATGCCGAGCACGGAGACGAAGTATACGAAGCCCGACGAGTACTTCAGCACGGCCGGCAGACGCTTGTCGTCGGTCGTGGGCGCGGTCAGCAGGACGGTGTCGAGGCCGGCTGCCATCGCGTAGGGCTTGAGTTCGTCAGCCTCTTCCGGCGGCAGGTCGACCAGGATGACGCCGTCCACTCCCGCGGCCGCGGCGTCCTTGCAGAACTTCTCCGCGCCACGCTGGTAGACGAGATTGTAATAGCCCATCAGGACGATCGGCGTGTCGTTGTCGGCCTCGGCGCGAAAGCGCTTCACCATCGCGAAAATCTGATCGAGCTTCATGCCGCCCTTCAGCGCGCGTTGACCGGCGAGCTGGATCGAGGGTCCATCGGCCATCGGGTCGGTGAACGGCATGCCGAGCTCGATCAGGTCGGCGCCGGCCGCAGGCAGGCCCTTCAGGATTTCATAGCTGGTCGCGGCGTCGGGATCGCCCGCCATGAAATAGGTCACGAGGCCGGCGCGCTTCTGCGCCTTCAAGTCGGCGAAGCGCTTGGTGATGCGGCTCATCAGGCTTTGATTCCCAACATCGCCGCCACCTGCGGCACGTCCTTGTCGCCGCGGCCCGACAGATTGATCACCAGCAGATTGTCCTTCGGCAGGGTCGGCGCGAGCTTCTCGACATGGGCCAGCGCATGAGAGGATTCGAGCGCGGGAATGATGCCCTCGAGCTTGCACAGCGTCTGGAACGCGGCGAGCGCTTCGTCGTCGGTCGCCGAGACATATTCGACGCGGCCTTTTTCCTTCAGCCAGGAATGCTCCGGCCCGATGCCGGGATAGTCGAGGCCGGCCGAAATCGAGTGCGCCTCGGTGATCTGGCCTTCCTTGTCCTGCAGCAGATAGGTGCGGTTGCCGTGCAGCACGCCCGGGCGGCCGCCAGTGAGCGAGGCGGCATGGAAACCCGTCTCGACACCCTTGCCTGCCGCCTCGACACCGATGATGCGGACCGTCGGATCGTCGAGGAACGGATGAAACAGGCCCATCGCATTGGAGCCGCCGCCGATGCAGGCGACCAGCGTGTCGGGCAGCCGGCCTTCGGCTTCCATCATCTGCACGCGCGTCTCGTCGCCGATCACGCATTGGAAGTCGCGCACCATCTCGGGATAGGGGTGCGGGCCCGCCACCGTGCCGATGCAGTAGAAGGTCGTATCGCAGGTCGCGACCCAGTCGCGCATCGCGTCGTTCATCGCATCCTTGAGCGTGGCGGCACCGGACTGCACCGGCCGCACCTCGGCACCCAGCATGTTCATGCGCGCCACGTTCGGTGCCTGGCGCTCGACGTCGGTCGCGCCCATGAAGACGACGCAGGGAATGTCGAACAGCGCGCAGGCCGTCGCAGTGGCGACACCATGCTGGCCCGCGCCGGTCTCGGCGATCACGCGCGTCTTGCCCATGCGCTTGGCCAACAGCACCTGGCCCAGCACGTTGTTGATCTTGTGCGAGCCGGTGTGATTCAGCTCTTCGCGCTTGAGGTAAATCTTGGCGCCGCCCAGCTTCTTGGTGAGCCGCGCCGCGTAATAGAGCGGACTCGGCCGGCCGGCATAGTGCTTCGCCAGCGACTTCAGCTCGCCCACGAAGGCGGGATCGATCTTGGCCTCGTTGTAGGCCTTCTCGAGCTCGAGAATGAGCGGCATCAACGTCTCGGCGACGTAGCGGCCGCCGAAGATGCCGAAATGCCCGCGATCGTCGGGACCGGTACGCAGACTGTTGGGTGTGGCGGGCATGATGTTCCTATCTTATCGCTTCTTTTTCTTCGCCGCCTTCTTTGCCTTCGGAGCCGTCTTGGCCTTGGGCGCCGCCTTCACCTTGGCTTTCGGCGCAGGCTTGGCAGCCGCCGCGGCGCGCGGCGCGGGTGCTCCGGCTGCCACTTCGACGATCACCTCGATCTCGACCGGGATGCCGCGCGGCAGCGAGCCCATGCCGACCGCCGAACGCGCGTGCTTGCCGCGCTCCTCGAACACCTCGACGAAGAGGTCGGAGCAGCCGTTGATCACTTCCGGCTGATGACCATACTCGGAGGTGGCGTTGACCATGCCCAGCACCTTCACGATGCGCACGACCTTGTCGAGATCGCCCAGCTCCGCCTTCATCACCGAGATCAGGTTGAGGCCGGTGTCGCGCGCCAGCTGATAGGCCTGGTCGATCGAGAAGTCGCGCCCGACCTTGCCGACCGGCAGCGGCTTGCCCGGCAGGCCCGGCCCCTTGCCCGCGAGATAGAGCAGGTTGCCGGTACGCACGGCGTTCACGTAGTTCGCCATCGGGGACGTGATCGCAGGCAGCTCGATGCCCAGCTCCTTCAGGCGCGCTTCGGTCTTCATGTCGTCTCCTTAGAGCGCCTTCACCCGGTCGAGGAAGGCGCGAATCCTGTCGATCGATTTCACTCCGCGTGTTTCCTCGACCCCGGAGGAAACGTCAACCGCGCGCGCGCCGGTTACCCGCACGGCCTCGGCAACATTTTCCGGCGTGAGGCCGCCCGCGAGGAACCACGGCAGAGCGATCTTGCGGCCCGACAAAGTCGCCCAGTCGAAGGACTCGCCATTGCCGCCGGGCAGGATGCCTTCGGATGCGTCGAACATCAGCCGATCGGCGACGCTCTCGTAGGCCTTGATCCCCTGCTCGACATCGCCCGCTGCCGCGACCTTGATCACTTTCATGACAGGCTTGCCCGTACGCTGCCGGATGGCGGCGACACGCTCGGCCGTCTCGCTGCCGTGCAGTTGCAGCAGGTCGAGCGCGCCGGAGCCGAGCTTCTCGTCGAGCAGCGCGTCGTCGGGATCGACGAACAGGCCGACGCGCGTCACGCTCTTCGGTACGCGCGCGCCGAGGATGCGCATCGTGTCGGTGGAGATGTGCCGCGGCGATTTTGGATAGATGACGAAGCCGACATAGCGCGCGCCAAAGCGCACCGCCGCATCCACCGTCTCCGGCGTCGACAGGCCACAAATCTTGGCCTCCACCGGGGCCTCGACGCTCATAGGTCGTTGACGCCGGCCTCGCGCGCGATCGCTTCGGCGGCACCACGGGGACTGGCGGCTTGATAGATCGGCCGGCCGACGACGAGATGCGTGGCGCCGAGATCGACCGCCTGGCGCGGCGTCATCGCGCGCTTCTGGTCGTTGCTGGCGCTGCCGACGGGACGAATGCCCGGCACCATCAGCACGAAATCCGCGCCGCACTCCTTGCGGAGCGCCGCGATCTCGTGCGGCGAGCAGATGCAGCCGTCGAGGCCCGCGTCGCGCGCCAGCACGGCGAGGCGCAGCACCTGGTCCGACGGGTCGGAGTCCACACCGGTCGCCGCAAGGTCGGCCTTGTCCATCGACGTCAGAACTGTGACGCCCAGCAGCTTGGCCCGCGGCACGTTCAGCTTCGTGGCCTGCGTGGCGGCTTCCTCGACGGCGGCCTTCAGCATGTCGCGGCCACCGCTCGCGTGGAGCGTGATGTAGGTCGGGGCCAGGTCGGCCACGGCACGGATGCCGCCCGCCACCGTGTTGGGAATGTCGTGCAGCTTGAGGTCGAGGAAGAAGCCCACGCCGGTCGCCCGGACGGGCTGCGGGAAGGCATAGCGGATGCCCGGCGCGCCGTGGGCCAGGAAGAATTCGAGGCCCAGCTTGATGCCACCGACGGCAGGCTTCGGCGCCCCGGCGATCGACTGGATGAGCTTGGCGGCCCCTTCCAGATCGGTCGTGTCGATGCCGCAATAGACGGGATTGGCGCGGGTTTTCATGGCGGGGCAGAACCTAGTCGCCGCGCCCCCGGTCAGCAATCAGGAACTACGCACCCGCCTGACGGCATCCTGCCAGCCGGCATAGCGGCGGTCGCGCGAGGCGGCCCCTTCCGCCGGTTTGAAGGCTCGATCGAGCGCCCAGGTGGCCGACAGTGCCTCCAGCGAGGGCCACAGGCCCGCCTGCAGGCCTGCCAGAAAGGCCGCCCCCAGGGCGGTCGTCTCGGTGACCTTGGGCCGCTCGACCGGCGTGCCGACCGTGTCGGCCAGGCGCTGCATCAGCGGGTCGTTCACCACCATGCCGCCGTCGACCCGCAGTTCGACGATCTGCGCGCCGTCGCCGCGCATCGCCTCGACCAGGTCACGGGTCTGATAGCAGACCGAATCGAGCGTTGCGGCGGCGATCTCGCCGGGGCCGGAGTCGCGCGTCAGGCCGAGAATGGCGCCGCGCGCATCGGCATCCCAATAGGGCGCGCCCAGGCCCACGAAGGCCGGCACGACGTAGACGCCATGCTCGGGGTTCGCGGCCCTGGCGACGCCTTCGACGTCCGACGACTTCTCGATCAGCTTCAGCCCGTCGCGCAGCCATTGCACCGCGGCGCCGGCGATGAAGATGCTGCCTTCGAGCGCGTAGGTGCGCTGGCCGTTCAATTGATAGGCGATGGTGGTGAGGAGCCGGCTGCGCGAGTGCACGGCGATGCTGCCGGTGTTGAGCATCGCGAAGCAGCCCGTGCCGTAGGTCGACTTCACCATGCCGGGCTTGGTGCAGGCCTGGCCCACGGTGGCGGCCTGCTGGTCGCCCGCCATGCCGAGCACCGGCACGGGCGCGCCCAGGAAGTCGGCGGTCGTCATGCCGTGCTCACCGGCGCAGTCGACGACCTTGGGCAGCATCGACGGTGGCACGTCGAGCAGCGTGCAGAGGTCGGCATCCCAAGTGCCCTTGCGGATATCGAGCAGCAGGGTGCGGCTGGCATTGGTCGCGTCGCTCGCATGGACCTTGCCGCCGGTCAGGCGCCACAGCAGAAAACTCTCGATCGTGCCGAAGGCAAGCGCGCCCTTTTCGGCGGCGGCGCGGGCGCCTGCGACGTTTTTCAGGATCCACGCGATCTTGGTGCCGCAGAAATAGGGATCGAGCAGCAGGCCGGTCTTCTCGGAGACCATCTTCTCGTGACCGGCCTTCTTCAGTTCGGCGCAGTGCTCGGACGTGCGGCGGTCCTGCCAGACGATGGCGTTGTGCACCGGCGTGCCGGTGGCGCGGTCCCACACCACCGTCGTCTCGCGCTGGTTGGTGATGCCGATGCCCGCGAGGTCCTTTGCTTCAAGCTTGGCCCTCGCGAGCGCGGCGCGGCAGACCTCGACGGTCGCCGTCCAGATTTCCTCCGGATCGTGCTCGACCCAGCCGGGCTTCGGGAAAATCTGGGGCAGTTCCTTTTGCGCCGTCGCGACCGGCATGCCCGTGGAATCGAACACGATCGCGCGGGTACTGGTGGTGCCCTGGTCGATGGCGAGGATGTGACTGGTGTGGTTCTGGGCGGCCATTTCTGGCCGAAATTAGTGCGCCCGGTCGATGGCGAAGTCTACTGCCTCGAGCAGGGCGGCCTTGAGCGGCGTGTCGCCGAACAGGCCGAGCGCATCGCGTGCCATGGCGCCGTAGTGGCGGGCGCGTTCCAGCGTGTCGGCTACGGCATTGTGACGCTCCATCAGGACCTGCGCCTGCGCCATGTCCTCGGGGCGCTGGTCGAGCTTCTGCATCGTGCGCTTCCAGAACTCGCGATCGACGGCGCCGCCGCGCAGGAAGGCCAGGATCACCGGCAGCGTGATCTTGCCCTCGCGGAAATCGTCGCCGACGGTCTTGCCGAGCTGCGCCTCGCGGCCGGAATAGTCGAGCGCATCGTCGACCAGCTGGAAGGCGATGCCGAGATTCATGCCGAAGCTTTCGAGCGCCACGCGTTCGGGCCCGTTGCGTCCGGCCACCATGGCGCCGACTTCGGCGGCGGCGGCAAAGAGCTTGGCGGTCTTGGCCTTGATGACCTCGAGATAGGTCGCTTCCGGCGTACTGATGTCGCGCTGCGTCACGAGCTGCAGCACTTCGCCCTCGGCGATGGTCGAGGAGGCGCGGCTGAGCACGCCCAGGATATCGAGGGAACCGACATCGACCATCAGCTCGAACGAGCGCGTGAACAGGAAATCGCCGACCAGAACAGAGGCCTTGTCGCCCCACACCGTGTTGGCGGTGGGCTTGCCGCGGCGCAACGCGCTCACGTCGACGACATCGTCGTGCAGCAGGGTGGCCGAATGGATGAACTCGACGCAGGTCGCGAGCCGGATATGGCGATCGTCTTCGGAGTCGTAACCGCACAGCCGCGCGGCGGCGACGGTGAGCAGCGGCCGCATGCGCTTGCCGCCGGCGCCGACCAGGTGATTGGCGAGCTCGGGGATCAGCGACACCGGCGAGCGCATGCGCGCCAGGATCTCGCGGTCGACCCGGACCATGTCGTCGCTGCACAGCGCCAGCAGGGGATCCAGGCTCGGACCCTTGCGCTTGCCTTCGATGGAGACGACGGTTGCCATGACGAAAAGATAGTCTCTCAAATGACCAGAATGTTGCGACACGATGTCGTGACACCACCCGAATGAGTATCATGGAAACGACCCCGACCGAAGACGCCCTGCTGGGGGGCAAGGTGCGCCTGTTGCAGCCGCGCCGGGGCTATCGCGTCGCCGTCGATGCCGTGCTCCTTGCCGCCGCCGTCGACGCCGCGGCGGGCGAATGGGTGCTCGATCTCGGGGCCGGCGTCGGCTCGGTCGGGCTCTGCATTGCCGCGCGTGTTCCGGGTTGCCGCGTGATCGGCATAGAGCTGCAAACTCCCCTGCAGATCCTTGCCCAGCGCAATGCGGAGCTGAACGGGGTCGAAAGCCGGGTGAGCACGATCCAGCACGACCTGGCCGCGCCGCTGCCGGCCGATCTTGGCCTGTTCGACCATGTCGCGACCAACCCGCCCTATCTCCCCGCCGCCGTGGCCGATCCGTCGCCCGACCCCTCCAAGGCGCTGGCGACGGTGGAATCCAGCGCCGGTCTCGCGCGCTGGCTCGCCGTGGCGGCCGCGGCCGTCAAATCTGCAGGCACCCTGACGATTATCCATCGCAGCGACCGGCTGGAAGAAATCGTCGGCCATCTCGCGACGCTGGGGTTTGGCGAGATCGCGACCAAGCTTCTGCCGCCGGCCGCGCGCGTCCTTGTCCGCGCCCGGCGCTCGGCGGTGCTGAGCCGGCGCCTCTCCACCCCCCTCGTCCTGCACCGGCCGGAAGGCGGCTACACCGACGAGGCCGAGGCGGTCCTGCGCCATGGCGCCTCCCTTGCCATCTAGCACCGGCGCCCCGACATTGGCCCCATGTTCAATTGGATGAGAAATCCCTTTCGCCGCGGCCCGACCGTCCCGGTCGTTCGCCTCACCGGCGTCATCGCCGCCGGCGGCGTGCTCGGCCAGCGCGGTCTGTCCATCGAGGTGGCGGCACCGCTGCTCGCCAAGGCGTTCGCCATGCGCGGCGCCAAGGCCGTGGCGCTGTCGATCAATTCGCCCGGCGGCTCGCCGGTGCAATCGGCGCTGATCGCACAACGCATCCGACTGCTCGCCGAAGAGAAGAAGTTGCCGGTGATCGCCTTCGTCGAGGACGTCGCGGCGTCCGGCGGCTACTGGCTGGCGTGCGCCGCCGACGAGATCATCGCCGATCCCGCATCGATCGTGGGCTCGATCGGCGTCGTCTCCTCGGGTTTCGGCTTCCACGAGCTGATCGCGCGCTACGGCATCGAGCGCCGCGTGCACACATCCGGCGAGAGCAAGTCGATGCTCGATCCGTTCCAGCCCGAGAAGGCCGAGGACGTCGAGCGCCTGAAGCGGTTGCAGTCGGAAATCCACGACGGCTTCAAGGGCTGGGTGCGCGAACGCCGCGGCCCGCGCCTCAAGGGTGAAGATTCCCTGCTCTTCACCGGCGAGTTCTGGACCGGCAAGCGCGGTTTCGAACTCGGCCTCGTCGACAGCCTGGGCGAATTGCGCACCACCCTGCAACAGCGCTTCGGCGCCAAGGTGCGCCTCCCCGTCATCACTCCGCGCCGCCGGCTCCTGGCGCGCCTCGGACTGGGCTCCCGGCTGGGCTCCGGAATCGACCAGATCGGACCCAATACTTTGGCGGCGATCGAAGAACGCGCGCACTGGCAACGTTTTGGCTTGTAGGAACTTCCGATGAATCTCCGCACCGCTCCGCATCCGGACGACATGGCCGCCACCCGCGCCTGGTTCGACGCGCTCGCCATCCACTGCCGCGCCATCGACTACGAAGGCGCCCGCGCGATCTTCGCCGACGACCTGATCGCCTTCGGCACCTTCACCGACTTCATGCACGGCCAGCGCCTCACCGAAGAGAAGCAGTGGCGCAACGTCTGGGGCACGATCCGCAACTTCACGGTCAAGCTCGACACGGTCGAGGCCATCGTCTCGGCCGATCGTCTCACGGCGATCGGCATGGGCGTGTGGACGTCCGACGGCTTCCACCCCAACGGCGACCGCTTCGATCGCGGCGGCCGCGCCACCGTGGGATTGGGCCGGCTGAAAGTGGGCGATCCCTTCATCGCCACCCACACTCACCTGTCGCTGAACCGCGGCACGCCCGAGCGCAGCTACGGCAAGTTCAGCCGCTAGCACCCGCTCTCCCAAAAGACCGCCGCCTCCGGAGGAATCGCTTCGGGACCTTGTGCCATCGGCACGCGGGGCGATTCCTCCGGTCATTCCGGAGATTCCTGCGGGCGCTGCGGCATCGTCCCGCCTCTTCCAAAATCCCGCCTCATGAGGAATTACCTCGAAGCCCGATCTCATCGGTATCGGCATCGATTCCTCATGAGCCTCATGAGGCACATGAGTCGCTCGGAACAGAAGACACGTCCTCGCGAGGATCGCCGCGAAACGCCGGCCCGCCTGCATCGAAGCCCATTCCTCGCGAGGCTCGCGAGCCTCGCGAGCGGGTGCATGCACGGCAGTTGCCGGTACATGCACCCCAACCTTCATGCGGAGCGGCGTCACCCAGCGGCGCGGCTCGAAGTTTGAGCCTGACAAGCACTCTGTCGTCCCGAGCGAAGCCGAGGGACCTCTTCTTCCCTGTCGAAACCGCGGAGCGTGAAGGTGGGTCTCTCCGCGCGGCCCTTCGGGCCTTTGGTCGAGACGACGGCATTGGCAATAGGGTCCATGCGCGCCAACCTACGCGCGACGAGATCAATCCCCTATTACGGTCGTTACTGACGACATATCGCTGGCCCGCTTGAAACGGATGGGCGCCACCCTACCGCGATTTGGACGTCGATAGCGCTGATGCTGGATGGATTTCTCACCCCGCCCACGAGATCTGGCTGCCTTCACGCCTACAGCGACGCATTTGCGAGCGCCGCTCTACGTCAGGCCGGATCGATCGCGCCCTTCTGCTCGACGATGCGGCGGTACTGGTCCGGCTGGCGGTGGACCGCGAAGTTGAAGGTCGTGGTCTTGTAGCTCTTGCCGGCGTCGAGGTCGCAGCGCAACACGATCAGCTCGTCGTCGCTGCCGGACGCACGTGCCACGACCTTGCCCGAGGGCGCCACGATCATCGAGTCGGCCAGCGAGGGCACGCCCTCTTCCGTGCCGCCCTTGGCGACGCCGATCACCCATGTGCCGTTCTGGTAGGCTCCGGCCTGCATCGAGAGCTGGTTGTGGAACCACGAGTGCTCGTCGTGATCGGGCGACGGCGCGTTGTGCAGCGGCGTGTTGTAGCCCAGCATCACCATCTCGACGTTCTGCAGGCCCATCACGCGATAGGTCTCGGGCCAGCGCCGGTCGTTGCAGATGCACATGCCCATGTTGCCGCCGAACGCCTTCACGACCGGGAAGCCCAGATTGCCGATCTCGAAGTAGCGCTTCTCCAGGTGCTGGAACGGCCGCTCGGGCTCGTGCTCGCTGTGGCCGGGCAGATGGATCTTGCGATACTTCGAGACGATGCGGCCGTCCTTCTCGACGATGATCGAGGTGTTGAAGCGGCGGACGCGGCCTTCCTCCTTGGTGAGTTCGGCATAGCCGAAGCTGAATCCCATGCCGAGCCGCTTGGCTTCGGTGAAGAGCGGCGCCGTCTCGTTCGACGGCATCTCCTGCTCGAAGAAGGAATCGACCTCGGCCTGGTCGGGCATGAACCAGCGCGGGAAGAACGTGGTGAGCGTGAGCTCGGGAAAGACCACGAGATCGCAGCCCATGCGCCTGGCCTCGCGCAGCAGAGCGATCATGCGTTCCACGACCTCGCGCCGCGTGTGGCCGCGCTGGATAGGGCCCATTTGCGCGGCCCCTACTGTCAAAAACCTGCTCATCGTCACCTCGCCGCTGCAGTATATATCCCGGGAAGCGAATTGGGGGAGCCAAGATGGACGAGACCGTACTGGTGACCGGCGGCAGCGGCTTTGTCGCCAGCTGGTGCATCGTCGACCTTCTGAAGCGCGGCTACAGGGTGCGGACAACCGTGCGCAGCCTCGGCAAGGAAGCGGCCGTGCGCGCGGCTATCGGCGCCGTCGTCGATCCCGGCGAGCGCCTGGCCTTCTTCTCGGCCGACCTCACGAGCGACGCCGGCTGGGACGCGGCCGTCGCGGGCTGCGACTACGTGCTTCACGTCGCCTCGCCGCTGGGCGGGGCGGGGTCGAAGGATCCCAATTCGCTGATCGGGCCGGCGCGCGACGGCGCGCTCCGCGTGCTGCGCGCCGCGACCAAAGCCGGCGTGAAGCGCGTGGTCATGACCTCCTCGGTCGCCGCCTGCAGCACATCGCTCTCCGGCGGCGACAGCGTCAGCGACGAAACGGTCTGGACCGATCCGAACGACAAGAAGCTGGACACCTACCGGATCTCCAAGACCCTGGCCGAGCGCGCCGCCTGGGACTTCATGACGGACCAGGGCGTCACCACGTTCGCGACGATCCTGCCCAGCGCGATCCTGGGGCCCGTGCTCTCACCCGATGGGCTGGGCTCGGTGCAGATCGTCCAGCGCATGTTGAACGGCAAGATGCCCGGCACGCCAAGACTGGGCTTCAGCATCGTCGATGTGCGCGATGTCGCCGACATGCACTTCCGCGCCATGACCACGCCCGCCGCCGCGGGCCAGCGCTTCATCGCTGCCGGCGACTACATGTGGCTGTCGGAGATCGCGAGCACGCTGCGGGAGAAGCTCGGCGCGCGCGCGTCCAAGGCGCCGACCCGCGGCCTGCCCGACTTCGTGCTGCGCCTCCTCGCGATCTTCGACCGCGACCTGAAGGTGGCGACCCCGACCCTGGGCCTGCGGCGCAGCTTCACGTCGGCCAAGGCCCAGGCAATGCTCGGATGGACGCCACGCCCTGCGGTGACGTCCATCGTGGAGTGCGCCGAAAGCCTGATCGCGAAGGGCGCGGTCTAGGGCCCCGCGCGCTTTGCATCGTGCGTGAAGTCCGCCGAGGCGAAGGTGCCGCCCTGGAAGCGATCGCCGACGGGATCGGCCGGTAGCTTGGCCTGCTCGGCCTCGGCATGGGCGCGGAACTGCTCGGCCTTGCCGGTCGGGCGATAGCCCAGCCGGTGCGCCCGCGAATTGTCCCACCAGCTCGCCTCG
>CAIMEE010000376.1 GCA_903839865.1 Enhydrobacter aerosaccus
GCCGTTCCTCGGGCACGAAGCCCAGCACCTGGGGGATCACGTCGCCCGCGCGCTGGATCGTCACCATGTCGCCCACGCGCACGTCCAGCCGCTCGATCTCATCGGCATTGTGCAGCGTGGCCCGAGCCACCACGACGCCACCGACATTGACCGGCTCGAGGTCGGCCACCGGAGTCAGCGCACCGGTGCGGCCGACCTGGATGTTGATACCATTCAGCCGCGTGCGCGCCTGCTCGGCCGGGAACTTGTGCGCGATCGCCCAGCGCGGGGCGCGACTCACGAAGCCCAGCCGCTCCTGCCAGTCGATGCGGTCGACCTTGTAGACCACGCCGTCGATGTCATAGGGCAGGTCCGGCCGCTCCTCGCCGATCTTCTTGTAGAAGCCACGCACCGCATCGCCGGTGCGGCAGAGCGTAGTCAAGGGGTTGGTCTTGAAGCCCCAGCTCTTCAGCAGCTGCAGGTACTCGCTGTGTGTCTTCCAGGAGCGAGGCTCGGCCTCACCCCACGCATAGGCGAAGAAGCGCAGGGGTCGTTCCGCCGTAATCTCGGGATCGAGCTGGCGCAGGGAGCCCGCCGCGGTGTTGCGCGGGTTGACGTAGGCTTTCTCGCCGGCGGCGATCTGGCGCTCGTTCAATTCCAGGAAGGCATGGCGCTCCATGTAGACCTCGCCGCGCACATCGAGCGACGTCGGCACGCCCTTGCCCTTGAGCTTCTGCGGGATGTCCTTGATGGTCCTCAGGTTCGCCGTGACGTCCTCGCCGGTCGTGCCGTCGCCGCGCGTAGCGCCCTGAACGAACTCGCCGTTCTCGTAGCGCAGGCTGATGGACAGCCCGTCGATCTTGGCCTCGCAGCTGAAGCCGATCTCGGTATCGGGCTTGAGATCGGTCTCGCGCTCCAGCCCACGTCGCACGCGGTCGAGGAAGCCCTGCAGCTCCTCGTCGGTAAAGGCGTTGTCGAGCGACAGCATCGGCCGTCGGTGCGTGACCTTGGTGAAGGCGGTCGTCGGCGTCGGCGCCACCCGCTGCGTCGGACTGAACATGTCGACGAGCTGCGGGAACTTCGCCTCGATCGCCTTCAGCCGGGTGCGCAGCTTGTCGTACTCCGCGTCGGAAATCTCCGGCGCATCCTTCTCGTGATAGAGCTTGTCGTGATGCCCGATCTCGTCGGCAAGCCGTTTGTGCTCACCACGGGCCTGGCGCTCGGTCAGGTCCTCGACCTTCAGCGCGGCCACGACCTTGGCAGCTTTGGACATAGCGCCCTCCCTAGCCTGCCGCCGCCATCAGGCGATCCGCGGCGGCGCGCGCCTCAGCCGTCACTTCGGCTCCGGACAGCATGCGCGCGATCTCCTCGCGACGCCCCTTGGCATCGAGCGCCACGACATCGGTGCTGGCAGCGGTCTTGGTCGTGGTCTTGCGGATCAGCCAATGCCGATCGGCAATCGCGGCGACCTGGGGCGAATGCGTGACCACCAGCACCTGCACCTCCTTTGCCAGCCGCTTCAACCGCTCGCCCACCGCCGCAGCCGTAGCGCCGCCGATGCCGGAGTCGACCTCGTCGAACACGATGGTGGCGGCGTCGCCTACCTTGGCGAGGCAGACCTTGAGCGCCAGCAGGAAGCGTGAGAGCTCGCCGCCCGAGGCGATCTTTGCGATCGGCGCCGGCAGTGCGCCGGGATTGGTGGAGACGGTGAACTGCACGCGATCGGTTCCGGCCTCGGACCAGTCGACTTCCGGCTGGGCCACGATCTCGGTCACGAACTTTGCCTTCTCGAGCTTGAGCGGCGCCAGCTCCGAGCCGACCGCCTTGTCGAGCCTGGCCGCGCCCTTGCGCCGTGCCGCAGCCTGCACCTCGGCGGCCGCTACATACTGTGCGCGCGCGGCCTTGGCTGCTGCCGCCAGTTTCTTGAGACCGGCCTCGCCGCTGTCGAGAGCGGCGAGTTGTGCCGCCATCTTTTCCGCCAGCGGAGCAAGGTCCGGAACCGTAACGCTGTGCTTGCGGGCCAGGGCGCGGAGCGCGAACAGGCGCTCCTCGATTTTCTCCAGGCGCGCGGGATCGAACTCGAGTGCCTCCCGCGCCGTCTCAAGCTGGGCCTGTGCTTCGGTCGCCTCGCTCAGCGCCCGATCGAGCGCCGCAAGCGATGCATCGAGATGACCGGCGGCCTTGTCGGCGCTGCGCTCGATGAGGCGATGGGCCGTGCTGAGCGCATGCACGGCGCCCTTGCCATGCTCGAGTTCACCCAGTGCCTGCGTCACGGCTTCGCCCAGCGCCGTGCCCGCGCGCAGCAACCGTCGCTCCGCCGCCAGCGCCTCCTCGTCGTCGGCCCGGGGCGCCAGCGCCTCCAGTTCCTGGACGGCGTGGCGCAGAAACTCCTCATCGCGCCGCGCGGCAGCGGCTGCCGCTTCGGCATCGGAACGCGCCAGTTCGGCGGCCCGCCACGCGGCCCAGGCCGCCCGCACTGTAGCACCCTGTTTCTCGAGGCCAGCGAAGGCATCGAGCGAGCCGCGATGCGTGGCCATGTCCAAAAGTCCGTGCTGGTCCATCTGGCCCTGGATCTCGACCAGGGTATCGCCCAGGCGCCGCAGGAGCGCGACCGACGCAGGCTGGTCATTGACGAAGGCGCGGCCGCGGCCATCGGCGCCGATCGCGCGGCGCAATGTGAGGACATCCTCGTCGTCGAGGCCCTGCTCCGTCAGGATCGCGTGGGCGGCATGGTCCCGGGAAAGATCGAACGACGCCGCGATCGAGGCCTGAGCGGCGCCGCGCCGGACAACACCCGATTCTGCGCGGGCACCGAGGACGAGCCCAAGTGCATCGATCAGGATGGATTTCCCGGCGCCGGTCTCGCCGGTCAGTGCCCCCAAATTGCTGACATCGGGGCCGCCTGCCGCATCGCGCGCAAAAGCAAGATCGAGCTTTTCGATCAGAACGAAATCGCGAATCGAAAGCGACTGCAGCATGGCCTTATTTGGCGTCGATCCGGAAATCCTCACCGGTGAGAATAAAGTAGGTGTCGGCGTACCAGTCGCTGCCCGGGAAGTTGTGACCGAGAACCGCCGCCGCCTCCTTGGCCTCGCTCTTGACGCCCAGCGCCATGTAGCATTCGACCAGACGATGAAGCGCTTCAGGGACGTGAGTGGTCGTCTGGTACCGCTCGATCACCGTGCGATAGCGGTTGATGGCGCCAATGTACTGCTGCTGCTTCTGATAGTAGCGGCCGATGTCCATTTCCTTGCCGGCGAGATGGTCGATGGTGAGTTCGACCTTGAGGCGCGCGTCGCGTGCGTATGGAGATTCGGGGAAGCGCTTGACGACCTCCGCCAGTGCGTCGAGCGCCTTCTGGGTGATCCCCTGGTCTCGGCGGACGTCGGAGATCTGCTCGTAGAAGCACAGCGCCTTCAGGTAATAAGCGTACGGGATGTCCTTGTGGCCAGGATGGAGCTGAATGAAGCGGTCGAGCGCGATCAGCGCCTCGTCGTACTTGTTCGACTGGTAGTAGGTGAAGGCCGCCATTACCTGCGCCTTTGTCGCCCACACCGAATAGGGATGCTGGCGGTCGACTTCCTCGAATTCCTTGGCGGCTTGCTTGTAATTCTCTGCACCCAGGTCATCGAGCGCGCGATTGTAGAGCTGGTCCACCGGCTGTTCGACGTAGGCCGCGTTCTCGTCCTTGCCGCCGAACCAACCGCAGCCGGCGACCATCGTCACCGCCAGCAGCGCCGCCGCTCTGAACGCCTTGCCTATCAACGCCTTAACCATGACCCATCCGTCTTACATTGTGCCGCCGGGTTATATCACGCGACGGACAGAAAAAGAGGGGCCGAAAGGCCCCTCAATAGATGCGTGGAGGACGATAAAGCCGTGCGTCAGTTTGCCTGCCGACGCAAAAACGCCGGGATTTGCAGATCGTCGTCCTCGCGTGCCGGTTTGGCCCGATCCGCGGGATCGAGGCTGATGGAAGTCTGAACCGGCGCCGGACGGGGCGCGGCCTTGGGGGCCACGGAGACGATGCTCTCCGGGGCCGGACGCGGCGCAGGCGCCGGCTCGGGCATGGCTGCAGGTGCGGCAGCAGACGCGACAACCGGCGTCAGGCCCTTGGGCGCCGCGAAGGCACCCGTGATGCGCTGAAACAGGTTGGGCGAGCGGCTTTCGGCGGCAGTTGCGGCAGGCCGCATTGCCGCCGGGCGTGCGACCGGCTCGGTTGCGCGTACGGCCGGGCGAATCGCCGGACGGGTCACGCGCCAGTCGGTCTCGTCGACCAGCGGCTTCTGCGGAGCAACCACCGGCTGCATCGGCGCGGCGGGCGCCGCGGCAATCGGCTGAGCCATCGGCGCAGGCGCCTCGACGGCAGGGGCCATCGCTTCGACAGGTTCCGGCTCGGGAGCCGGAGCCATTGCGACCGGAGCCTGCATCATCACGGCGGGCGGCGCCTGCATGACAGGAGCAGCCGGTGCGGCAGCGGCAATCGGGGCGACCGGCGGAGCCATCGCGGGCATCGCTTGAGGGGCAATCGGCTCCGCCATCGGCGCGGAAGCGGCCGCCATAGGAGGGGCAGAAGGCATCGCTGGGGCCGCCGGGATTGCCGCAGTTGCGGCGGCCGGCATGGCCACGCGACCGACGGGCGGCGCGGCCTGACGGCTGAGCGCCGGCTGGCCGGTCTGGATCGGCCGGTTCATCTCGAGATTGAGATAGTTCGGGACCGGCTGCTGGGCGGCCAGCGCGGAGATGCCGGTGGAGACCACCGACACGCGCATGCGGCCCTGCATGGAGGCATCGAAGGTCGAGCCGAAGATGATATTGGCGTCGGCGTCGACTTCCTCGCGAATGCGATTCGCCGCCTCGTCAACCTCGTGCAAGGTCATGTCGAGGCCGCCTGTGATGTTGATGAGAACGCCCTTCGCGCCCTTCATCGAATGATCTTCCAGCAGCGGGTTCGAGATCGCGCTCTCGGCCGCGACGCGGCTGCGATCCGGACCCTCGGCCTCGCCGGTGCCCATCATCGCCTTGCCCATCTCGCCCATGACGGTGCGGATGTCGGCGAAGTCGAGGTTGATCAGGCCAGGCATGATCATGAGATCGGTGACGCCGCGCACGCCCATGTGCAGCACGTCATCGGCCATCTTGAACGCGTCGGCGAATGTCGTCTTCTCGTTGGCGATCTTGAACAGGTTCTGGTTCGGAATGACGATCAGCGTATCGACAACCTTCTCCAGCTCGAGGATGCCCTGCTCCGCCGACTGCATGCGGCGGCGGCCCTCGAAGTGGAACGGCTTGGTGACGACACCGATGGTGAGGATGCCCTGCTCCCGCGCCGCCGCGGCAATGACGGGAGCGGCACCGGTACCAGTGCCGCCGCCCATGCCCGCGGTGACGAACACCATGTTGGCGCCGTCGAGCAGCTGAAGGATCTCCGGCAGCGCCTCTTCGGCGGCCTGACGGCCGACCTCGGGACGCGCACCGGCGCCCAGGCCCTGGGTAATGGTGATACCGAGCTGCACTCGACGATCAGCCAGCGACTGGCCGAGCGCCTGCGCGTCGGTATTTGCGACGATGAATTCGACGCCTTCGAGCGCCGCGCTGATCATGTTGTTGACGGCGTTTCCGCCGGCGCCACCGACACCAATGACGGTGATACGCGGCTTAATCTCCGACTCCGTTTGAGGGAGACTGAGGTTGATTGTCATGAGGGCTTTCTCCACGCAAACGAGGGGGTTATCTGCCCCGAGTTCCGCCGTGGACCTCGTTCTGAGGTGTAAGGCCCTACGTCAGCTCGGGTTTTTATGGTTGTCTACAGCCTGTGGAGATAGCCAACCTCCACACACTACATATTGCCTAAAAGTTCTCTCTAATCCAACTCCCAATGCGACCGATTCGGCTCGAAGGGAGGTCAACAGACTGGGGTTGGAACTGCGCAACGGCATGATTCTGCTGTGCAAAGGCCAGCAGTCCAGCGGCAGCCGAGAAGGCCGGCCCTCCGGTCGAATCAGCAAGGCCAGCAAGCCTTAAAGGCCCGCCGGTACGCACTTTCTTGTTGAGAACGGCCGCTGCGACCTCGGGCACCCCGTCGAGCTGGCACGCCCCGCCCACCAGGACCGCCCGACCGCCCGCCAACTTATCCACACCGCTGGCCTCGAGACGGTTCCGAACCAGCTCGAAAGTCTCCTCGATGCGCGGCCGGATGATGCCGACCAGGATCGAGCGCGGGATGTGGTTGGGCCGCGTGCGCTCCTCTTCGCCGATCAGAGGCACGTCGATGATGTCGTACTCGTCGTTGGGCCGGCTCACGGCGCGGCCGATCTGCGTCTTCATGCGCTCGGCATGCAGCACCGGCGTGGACAGACCACGCGCGATGTCCTTGGTCACATGCTCGCCGCCCACCGGAATCGAATCGACGTGCATGAGATGGCCTTCGTAGAAGACCGCGATCGAGGTCGTGCCGCCACCCATGTCGATCAGCGTGACACCAAGGTCGCGCTCGTCGGAGACCAGCGAACTCAGGCCGGCGGCATGCGAGGCCACGACCCGCTCGGAGATCTCGAGATGGGCGCGGCGCACGCAGACTTGCAGGTTGCGCATCGCACCACTGGCGGCGGTCACGAGATGGACGTCGACGCCCAGCCGCTCGCCGAACATGCCGCGTGCGTCGTGCACGGTCGATCCATCGACCGAGAAGCCGACGGCGGCGGAATGGATGATGTCGCGGTCTGCGGTCTCGGCCGGCAACTGTATGAGCTGCTGGACGCGGCGCACGTCGCGCTCGCCGATTTCGTGATGACCGATCACCACCTCGTGCTGCTGCTTCTCCGAGGCGGGTGAGCCTCCGCTCACACCGACGATGACCTCGCGCACATGCTCGCCGCACATTTCTTCCGCGGTCGACACCGCCGAGGAGATGGCCCGTGTCGCGGCTTCCATGTCGACGATGTTCCCCGAGCGCATGCCGAGCGCCGGCTGCTGGCCGATACCCACGACCCTGAGGCCCTGGCCATCGACTCGCGCAACAAAGCACACGACTTTGCTGGTGCCTATGTCGAGAGCTGCAATGACGCCATTTCTTGTCTTAGCCACGGTGTCCCCCGTTTTCCTACGCGTACACTGGAGAGGTTTTTTTCATTTGCTTCACGCCGGTCCGGCCGCTGAATCGGCCGCGCGCTTTCTCAGGTAGAGCTTGTCGGGCAGTCGCAGATCGACGACGCCAAATTCGCGCGACAACAACTTGTATGAACCGTCGAGCTTGGCCGCGCGCTGGAGGGCGGCAATCGCGTCCTCCTCCGGCAGCCAGATCTCGGTCCCGTTGGTCAGCACGAGGTTCCAGCGGCGCTGCCCGACCCACACGGCGGCGCGCAGTTGCTTGGTGATCGCCGGCTCCCAGGCGAGCAGCAGCAGAAGCTCGCCGACACGCTCCGGAGCGCCGGGTCCGCCCAGCAGCAGGAGCGACTCGTAGCCCGGCGGCATGCGGTTGGCGCGCACGGTGCGGCCGTTGGTGTCGATCAGCGTGTACTCGCTGCCGCGCTGCCAGATCGCGACGGCGCGACGTTCCTTGAGCGTGACATAGAGCGTGTCCGGAAGCCGGCGCTCGACGGTTGCGCTCGCCACCCAATCGATCGCCTCGAGCCGTTTGCGCGCGGCGTTGAGATCGATGCCCAGCAGCGAATCGCCGGTCTTCACGTTCAGCGCCGCTAGCACGGCACCGGGCTCGACATATTCCCGGCCCTCGACCGTGACATCGGCCAGCTTGAACGGCGTCAGCGCGCCCGCGACCGAGCGCAGGGCCGCGTCGACCTCGGCCTGCGCCTTCACCAACAGACCTTCGTGCCAGGCCCACCAGCCGCCACCGCCGCCGCTGCCCAGCAGCAGCACGAGCGCGCCCAGCATCATCGGCTGGCGCCACAGCGGCCGGCCCGGCTTGCGCATCGCGCCACGCTTCTTGCGGCGATCGTAGTCGCGCCGGTTCGGCGGCGTTTTGGTCGTGCGCTTCACGACGAGGACCTCATGAGGGGTGCCTCGCGTGCTCGACCATCCAGGTCATGAGCTCGGACCAGGAGATCCCCGCCCACTTCGCCTGCTCGGGCGCCAGCGACAGCGGCGTCATGCCGGGCTGGGTGTTGAGCTCCAGGATGACGAGGCCGGACGTGCCCGGCTTCTTGTCGTCCCAGCGGAAGTCGGCGCGGCTCAGTCCGTTGCAGCCCAGCGCCTGGTGCGCCGTCAGCGCCCATTGCCTGGCAAGCTCGTAGATCTCGGCGGGAACCGGCGCGGGCACAAGATGCTCGGTGACGCCGTCGGTATACTTCGCCTCGTAGTCGTAGAAGCGCGTGCGCGGACGCAGCTCGGTCACCGCGACGGGCTTGTCGTCCATGACGGCGACAGTGAGCTCGCGGCCCGGCACGAATTTCTCGATCAGCACTTTCTCGCCGAAAGCCGCTTCGGCCGCTTCGACGGCGGCGAGATTGTCGCCTTCATGCACGATGTGCACGCCGACGCTCGACCCCTGGTCGATCGGCTTCACTACATAGGGTCGCGGCATCGGATCGCCGGCGGCCAGCGATTGGCGTTCGACCACCTTGCCGTCGGCCACGCGCAGGCCGATCGACGTGAAGACATGGCGCGACATCGGCTTGTCCATGGCGATCGCCGAGGCGAGCACGCCCGAGTGCGTGTAGGGCACCTTCAGGATCTCGAGGACGCCCTGGATGCAGCCGTCCTCGCCGTACTTGCCGTGCAGGGCGTTGAAGACGACCTCGGGTCCACCACCCTTGGCGGGACGCAGGAACTCGACCAGCGCACGCAGGTCGCGCTGAACGTCGTACTCCACGACCGTGTGGCCGCCTTCGCGCAATCCCTCTGCGCAGGCCTTGCCGCTCACCAGGGAGACCTCCCTCTCGGGCGACCAGCCGCCCATCAGGACCGCAACGTTGCTCATTTCGGCTCACCGATCCGGCGGATTTCCCATTGCAGCAGGATGCCGCTCTGCTCGAACACGCGATGGCGCACTTCCTCGCCCAGGCCCTCGATGTCGGCAGCCGTGGCGTCGCCGGTATTGATCAGGAAGTTCGTGTGCTTCTCCGACACCTGCGCTGCGCCCACGGTGAGGCCGCGGCAGCCCGCCCGGTCGATCAGCTCCCATGCCTTGAGGCCCGGCGGGTTGGCGAAGGTCGAACCGCCGGTGCGGCTGCGCGGCTGCGACTCCGAACGCGCCGAGTCGATCTCGGCGATGCGGCGGGCGATCGCAAGCTGGTCGCCGGGTGTGGCGCGCAGACGCGCCGACGTGAAGATCCAGTCCGATGGAGCTGTGCTGTGACGATAGGTGAGGCCGAGCTGCGCCGAGGCGACGGTGCGAACCTCGCCTGAACGATCGACCGCCTCGGCGGAGATCAGCACTTGGGCGAGATCGCCGCCGTAGGCGCCGGCATTGGTCGGGAAGGCTCCGCCGATGGTTCCGGGAATGCCGCTCAGGAACTCGAGACCGGTCAGTGAATGGTCGCGCGCCGTCAGCGCCACGTTGAGATCGGGCGCGCCGGCGCCCGCGATCACCTCATGGCCTTCGACCGATACGCCGGTGAAACCGCGCATGAGGCGGACGACGACGCCTTTGATGCCGCCGTCCCGCACCAGCACGTTCGAACCGACGCCCAGCACCGTCACCGGCACCTCGCGCGGCAGCGCCGCGAGGAATGTCGCGAGGTCCCGAGTGTCCGCCGGCCGGAACAGGACTTCCGCGTTGCCGCCCGTCCGGAACCAGGTCTGCGGGCCCAGCGGCGCGTTGGCCGTCAAGCGGCCGCGCGGTTGGGGCAGCCGGTCGATCAGATGCGAGGTGGATGCGGCAGCCATCATGCGGCCGGCCCTGAATCATTGGCGATGGCGCGCGGGCCCGCCTGTTCGTTGGCCAGCTGCTGGATCTGGCCCGGCAGCGCATGCGCCCAGGCGGTGATGTTGCCGGCGCCGAGGCAGACCACGACGTCGCCCGGCCGCGCGACCTGCCAGATCAATCCGGGAAGATCGCCGGGCGATTCGAGGGGCATCACGTCCCGGTTGGTTGAGCGGCGTACCATGCCGACCAGCATGTCGCGATTGACGCCCTCGATCGGTGCCTCGCCAGCGGCATAGACGTCGGCGATGATCACGGTGTCGGCGTCGCCGAAGCAGCTCGCGAACTCCTCGCGCAGCGCGCCAAGCCGCGAGTAGCGATGCGGCTGCATCACCGCGATCACCTTGCCGGAGCCGCCATAGGCCTGGCGTGCAGCGCGCAGGACGGCGGCGATCTCGACCGGATGATGGCCGTAGTCGTCGATCACGGTGATGCCGTGCGCCTCGCCGGTCTTGGTGAAGCGCCGCTTCACGCCGGCAAAGGAGGCCAGTGCCGTGCGGATCGTCTCGTCGGACAGGCCCATTTCCTGCGCGACGGCGATCGCGGCCAGCGAATTCAACACGTTGTGCTGACCGAACATCGGCAGGCGCACGCCCTCGATGGTGCGCGACACGTTGGTCGCACGGTTCTGGATCAGCACATCGAAGTCGGCGCCGTTGCGGTCGAGCTTGAGGTTCATCGCGCGCACGTCGGCGTTGACGCCGGTGCCGTAGGTCACGATGCGGCGGTCGGCGACGCGCGGGATCAGCGCCTGGACCTCGGGATGGTCGACGCAGAGCACGGCGAAGCCGTAGAACGGGATGTTCTCGACGAAGCGCACGAAGGCGTCGCGCAATGCATCGAACGTGCCGTAGTGATCGAGATGCTCCGGATCGACGTTGGTCACGATGGCGATCGTGGCGGGCAGGCGCAGGAACGAGCCGTCGGATTCGTCCGACTCGACCACCATCCAGTCACCGTCGCCGATACGGGCGTTGGTGCCGTAGGCGTTGATGATGCCGCCGTTGATCACCGTGGGATCGAGGCCGCCGGCGTCGAGCATGGCCGCGACCATCGACGTCGTCGTGGTCTTGCCGTGCGTGCCACCGACCGCGATCGCCCAGCGCAGGCGCATCAGCTCGCCCAGCATCTCCGCGCGGCGCACCACCGGCACGAAACGCGAGCGCGCCGCCAGCACCTCGGGATTGTCCTTCTTGACCGCCGACGAGACGACCACGACGGAGGCGCCGCCGACATTGTCGGCGCGATGGCCGATGAAGACCTTGATGCCGAGGTCCGACAGGCGGCGCGTGTTGGCGCCGTCGGCGACGTCGCTGCCCTGCACCTTGTAGCCGAGGTTGTGCAGCACCTCGGCGATACCGGACATGCCGATGCCGCCGATGCCGACGAAATGAATGAGGCCGATATCGAGTGGCAGCGCTCTCATGCGGGGACTCCTCGCGAGGCGACGGGAAAAGGGGCCGCGATCAGTTCGGAGACCATGTCAGCCAGGCGCGCCGCGGCATCGGGCCGGCCGGCGGCGTGCGCGGCGGACGCCATGTCGGCAAGGCGTTGCGGCGCTTCGAACAAAGACCTGAGATGACCGGCAAGCGCCGCGACAGTGAAGTCGGCATGCGGGATCACGAGGCAGGCGCCTGCCGCCTCGAAGGCGCGGGCGTTGGCGGTCTGATGATCGTCGGCGGCGTAGGGATAGGGACTGAGGATCGACGGCCGGCCGATGGTCGCAAGTTCGGCCACAGTCGAGGCGCCGGAGCGACCGATCACGAGATGGGCGGCGGCAAGACGCTGCGGCAGGTCGGCGAAGAACGGTGCCAGCTCGGCCACGATGCCGGCGCGATTGTAGACGCCGCGCACGCGCTCGAGATCCTCCGGCCGGCACTGCTGTACGAGCCGCAGCCGCGCGCGCAACGGCGCAGGCAACGACAGGATCGCCTCGGGAACGATCTGGCTGAAGGATGCGGCACCCTGGCTGCCGCCGAACACGAGGATGTCGATCACGCGGTCGACACCCGGCGCGCGATAGGGCGAATTGCCCAGCGCCCGCACCGGCTCACGCACGGGATTGCCGACCAGCCGCGCGCGGCTGTCGGTGTCGGCGATGTACCGCGTGCGTGCGAACGATGTCGCAACGGCCGAGGCGCCGCCCTGCACAATGCGATTGGCGCGGCCGAGCACGGCATTCTGCTCGTGCAGCATCGAGGGCAGACGGCGCAGGCGTGCGGCCATCATCGTCGGCACCGAGGCATAGCCGCCGAAGCCCACGACGGCCGACGGCGCAATGCGACCGAGCGCCCGCCAGGCGTCGAGCAGGCCGAGGCCCAGCGAGAAAACGGCCAGCAGCTTCTCCTGCAGCGACCCGGTCGGGCTCGCCGAATGGATGTAATGCACGGGCTGGCGCGACAGCGCGCCCTGCCACTGCTTGCCGCGCGTGTCCGTGACCAGCGTGAACGGCACGCCGCGCGCCTCGAGCTCGCCCGCCAGCGCTTCGGCGGGGAACACGTGTCCGCCTGTGCCGCCGGTTGCGAGGACGACAGGACGCGCCGAGGCCATTCCCTGGACCATCAGACAGCCTCCCTCAGGCCCGCATGTTCGCGGGTCAGCGAGAGCAGCATTCCGACGCAGATCGCCATCGCGAGCGCCGACGAGCCGCCGTAGGAAATGAAGGGCAGGGTCATGCCCTTGGCGGGAATGAGCTGGATGGTCGAGGCCATGTTGATCGCGGCCTGCAGGCCGAACTGCACGCCGAGCCCGGTGGCCGCGAGCGTGATGAACAGGCTGGTCTCCTTCGACGCGCGGGAGAGCGTGCGCAGCGTCACGAAGGCGAACAGGGCGAGGACGAGCAGGCAGCAGATCAGGCCGAACTCCTCGCCGCACACCGCCATGATGAAGTCGGTGTGCGCATCGGGCAGCGCCGCCTTCACCGTTCCCTCGCCCGGACCACGGCCGAACAGCGAGCCGTTCTGAAAGGCCTCGAGCGCCGTGTTGACCTGATAGTTGTCGCCCGACGAGGGGTCGAGGAAGCGGTCGAAGCGGCTGCGCACGTGGTTGAAGAAGAAATAGGCACCGACCAGGCTGCCCATGCCGCCGACCACGCCGAAGCCCGCGACCCACATCGGCAGGCCGACGACGAAGAGCTGTGCCGCCCACACCGAGGCCACGACGATGCTCATGCCGAGATCGGGCTGCATCAGCAACAGTGCCAACGTGGCGCCGACCAGCAGGGTCGAGAGCATGTAACCGGGCGCGCGCCGTTCGGCACGCGCCTGCGCGAGCAGCCACGCCGAGATCACCGCGAGGCTGGGCTTCACGAACTCCGACGGCTGAACGCTCGACAGGCCCGGCACCGAAATCCAGCGCCGCGCGCCCTTGATCTCGACGCCGATCACGAAGGTCAGCGCCAGCATCACCAGGCTGCCGCAGAAGACGAGCAAGGCCAGCCGACGGACATGACGCGGCGAGGCGAGCGAGATGCAGAGCATCACCACGAGCGCGATCGGCAGGAAGATGAACTGGCGCTTGGCGAACA
>CAIMEE010000377.1 GCA_903839865.1 Enhydrobacter aerosaccus
ATGTGCCTGGTCGAGGTGAAGCCCGGCCCGCCCAAGCCGCAGGCGAGTTGCGCGCTGCCGGTGGCGGACAAGCTGGAGATCTTCACCAACACGCCGATGGTCACCAAGGCACGCAACGGCGTCATGGAATTCCTGCTGATCAACCATCCGCTCGATTGTCCGATCTGCGATCAGGGCGGCGAGTGCGACCTGCAGGACCAGGCGATGGCCTACGGCTTCGACCGCAGCCGCTATCACGAGAACAAGCGCGCGGTGCCCGACAAGGAACTGGGCCCGCTGGTCAAGACGTCGATGAACCGCTGCATCCATTGCACGCGCTGCATCCGCTTTGCCACGGAAGTGGCCGGCGTAGAGCAGCTGGGAGCCACCGGCCGTGGCGAGAGCATGGAAGTCACGACTTATGTCGAGGAAGCGCTGCAGACGGAGCTCGCCGGCAACCTGGTCGATCTCTGCCCGGTCGGCGCGCTGACCGCCAAGCCCTACGCCTTCGAGGCGCGCTCGTGGGAAATGCGCAAGACCGAGTCGGTCGACGTGTTCGACGCGCTGGGTGCCAACATCCGTATCGACACTCGCGGCGGGCAGGTGATGCGCGTGTTGCCGCGGCTGAACGACGACGTGAACGAGGAATGGATCTCCGACAAGACGCGCCATGCGATCGACGGCCTGCGTCACCAGCGACTCGATCGTCCGTATGTGCGCGTGAAGGGCAAGCTCGTTCCCGCGACTTGGGATGACGCTTTCGCCGCGATCGCCGCCAAGTTGAAGCCGATCGACGGTTCCAAGGTTGCCGCCATCGTCGGCGACCAGTGCGACGCGGAGTCGATGGTCGCGCTCAAGGACCTGATGGCCGGACTCGGTTCAACCAACATCGATTGCCGCCAGGATGGCGCCAAGCTCGAGGCCGGCGTGCGCGGCAGTTACATCTTCAATCCCGGCGTGAAGGGCATCGACCAGGCGGACGTGATTCTGCTGGTCGGCACCAACCCGCGCTGGGAATCTCCGGTGCTGAACGCTCGCATCCGCAAGCGCTACCTGTCGGGCCGCTGCACGATCGGCAGTGTCGGTCCCGCGGTCGATCTCACCTATCCGGTCGAACGCTTGGGCGCCGGGCCGGCCTCGCTGGCCGACATCGCCGCCGGGAAGAGCAGCTTCGCCGAGAAGCTCAAGGCCGCGAAGAACCCGCTGGTAATCGTCGGCATGGGCGCGCTCGCGCGTGAAGACGGCGCCGCCGTGCTCGCGATGGCGCGCAGCCTCGCCACCGTGCGCGACGACTGGAACGGCTTTGCAGTGCTGCACGCCGCGGCCAGCCGAGTCGGCGCGCTCGATCTCGGCCTCGTCCCAGGTATGGGCGGCAACGACGTGGCCGGCATCCTGGCCGGCACCGCGTCGAAGGAAATTGAGGTCGTCTATTTGCTGGCCGCCGACGAGATCGACATGTCGAAGCTCGGCAAGGCCTTCGTGATCTATCAGGGCCATCATGGCGACGCCGGCGCGAACCGCGCCGACGTGATCCTGCCCGGCGCCGCCTATACCGAGAAGCCCGGCACCTACGTGAACACCGAAGGTCGCGTTCAGCTTGGCCAGCGCGCCTCCTATCCGCCGGGCGATGCCCGCGAGGATTGGGCGATCCTGCGCGCGCTCAGCGAGCGTCTCGGCAAGCCGCTGCCATACGATACGATCGACCAGGTGCGAGCCCGCCTGATCGCCGTGAACAAGACCTTCGCCGCCCTCGACCAGCAGGCGCCAGGCGCCTGGGGCGACTTCGGCAAGGCGGGCACGACGGCCGACGCGCCGTTCGCGTCGCTTATCGCGAACTTCTACATGACCGACCCGATCAGCCGGGCGTCCAGGACGATGGCCGACTGCATGGCCTCGCGCACACAGCTCATGGCGGCGGAGTAGGGCATGCTTCCGGTGCTGATCGATTTCTTCACGCACAACTGGCTGGGCCGCGCGATCGTCATCCTGGCCGAGTGCCTGGCCGTGACCGTGCCGCTGCTCGTGGCCGTCGCCTACATGACCTATGTCGACCGCAAGGTTTGGGCGTCGATCCAACTTCGCCGCGGCCCCAACGTCGTGGGCCCGTTTGGCCTGCTGCAGCCGTTCGCCGATGGCCTGAAGCTGATGCTCAAGGAGACGATTGTCCCCTCGAGCGCCAACGCTATCCTGTTCATCATCGCGCCGATGATCACCTTCCTTACGGCGCTGATCGCCTGGGCGGTCGTGCCGTTCGGCGACGGCATGGTGATCGCCAACATCAATGTCGGCATTCTTTATCTCTTCGCGATCTCCTCACTGGGCGTCTACGGAGTCATTATCGCGGGCTGGGCATCGAACTCGAAATACGCCTTCCTGGGCGCGCTGCGCTCGGCCGCCCAGATGGTTTCGTACGAAGTCTCGATCGGCTTCGTGCTGATCACCGTGCTGCTCTGCGCCGGTTCACTCAACCTCAGCAAGGTCGTGCTCGCCCAGTCGGGCGGCTTCTGGCACTGGTACTTCCTGCCACTGCTGCCGATGTTCGTGATCTACTTCGTGTCGTCGCTGGCCGAGACCAACCGCACGCCGTTCGATCTGCCGATGTCGGAAGCCGAGCTCGTGCAGGGTTTCCAGACCGAATACTCGTCGATGCCCTTCGCCCTCTTCTTCCTCGGCGAATACGCCAACATGATCCTGCTGTCGGCGCTCGGCGCCGTGCTGTTCCTCGGCGGCTGGATGGCGCCGCTCCCGTTCCTGCCGTCGAACGCCGGCTGGGGTGTGTTCTGGTTCGCCTCCAAGATTGCGTTCCTGTTGTTCGTGTTCTCCTGGACCAAGGGCACGTTGCCCCGTTACCGCTACGATCAGCTGATGCGCCTGGGCTGGAAGGTCTTCCTGCCCGTGTCGTTGGCTTACGTCGTCCTCACCGCCGCCGTGCTGCAGTTCGGCGGCTGGGTTCCGAAGTCCTAGGGAGAACGCATCATGGCCTCTCTCGACCGCGTCGCTCGCTCGTTCCTCCTGACGGAGATCGTGTCCGGCTTCCTTCTCACCTTGAAGTACATGTTCAAGCCCAAGGTGACGGTGAACTATCCTTACGAGAAGGGCCCACTGGGCCCGCGCTTCCGCGGCGAACATGCGCTGCGCCGCTATCCGAACGGCGAGGAACGCTGCATCGCGTGCAAGCTCTGCGAGGCGATCTGCCCTGCGCAGGCCATCACCATCGAGGCCGAGCCGCGCGACGACGGCAGCCGCCGCACCACGCGCTACGACATCGACATGACCAAGTGCATCTACTGCGGCTTCTGCCAGGAAGCCTGCCCGGTCGACGCGATCGTCGAAGGTCCGAACTTCGAGTTCTCGACCGAGACGCGCGAAGAGCTGATGTACAACAAGGACAAGCTGCTCGCGAACGGCGACCGCTGGGAAGGCGAGATCGGCGCCAACCTCCATGCCGACGCGGCATATCGCTAGGCCGGGGCAGAGGACACGACAATGATACTGCAGGCTCTGGCCTTCTACGTGTTTGCCGCCGTGACGATGGCCTCCGGTGCGATGGTCGTCGTCTCGCGCAATCCCGTTTATTCCGTGCTGTTCCTGATCCTGGCGTTCTTCAACGCCGCCGGCCTCTTCGTGCTGATCGGCGCGGAGTTCGTGGCGATGATCCTGGTCATCGTCTACGTCGGGGCCGTGGCGGTGCTGTTCCTGTTCGTGGTGATGATGCTCGACATCAACATCACGAAGTTGAAGGAGGGTTTCCTTGAATACCTGCCGGTCGGCGCGCTCGTCGCGATCGTGCTGGCGCTGGAAATCATGTTCGGCCTCGGCGTGTTCGGCTCGACGCCGGGCACCGTGATGACCCTCGGCCAGCACGGCGCGCAGGTCGGTGCGATCGACAATACGCGCGCGATTGGCCAGGTGCTCTACACGCAGTACTTCTACCTGTTCCAGGTGGCGGGCGGGGTGCTGCTGGTTGCCATGATCGGCGCCATCGTGCTCACGCTCCGCAGCCGTCCCGGCGTGCGCCGCCAGAAGGTGGGCGATCAGCTCTACCGCTCGAAGGCGGACGCCATGTCGGTCGTCAAGGTCACGACCCGGGGAGGCGTCTGATGTGGACCATCGGCCTCGGCCACTATCTCTTCGTCTCGGCGGTGCTGTTCACCTTCGGCGTGTTCGGCATCTTCGTGAACCGCAAGAACGTCATCGTCATCCTGATGTGCGTGGAGCTGATGCTGCTCGCCGTTAACATCAACCTCGTGGCCTTCTCGGTCTTCCAGGGCAACATCGTGGGGCAGATCTTCGCCATGCTGGTGCTGACGGTGGCCGCTGCGGAGGCCGCGATCGGACTTGCGATCCTGGTGGTGTACTTCCGCAACCGCGGCACCATCGAAGTCGAAGACATCAGCGCGATGAAGGGCTAGGGCGTACGCACCATGGATCTCGCCATCAAGCTCATCGTCTTCCTGCCGCTGGTCGCCGCCGCGATCGCGGGTCTGTTCTGCAGCCTGATTGGCGACAGACCGGCACAAATCGTCACCTGCGCGGCGCTCCTGATCGCCGCCGCTCTCTCGGTCTTCGTCTTCATCCACATCGGCTTCGGTCACGCGGACAGCAAGATGATCGTCGTCCGCCTGTTCTCCTGGTTCACCTCGGGGACGGTCGACGTCGTCTGGTCGCTGCGCGTCGATACGCTGACCGCCGTGATGCTGATCGTGGTCACCGGCGTGTCGTCGATGGTGCATGTCTATTCGGTCGGCTACATGGCCGAGGACACCTCTATCCCGCGCTTCATGGCCTATCTCAGCCTGTTCACCTTCTTCATGCTGATGCTGGTGACGGCCGACAATCTGGTCCAGCTCTTCTTTTGCTGGGAAGGCGTGGGCCTCGCGTCCTACCTGCTGATCGGCTTCTGGTATGACAAGCCGTCGGCGAATGATGCGGCGATGAAGGCCTTCATCGTCAATCGCGTCGGCGATTTCGGCTTTGCGCTGGGCATCTTCGCGGTCTGGATGCTGACCGGGTCGATCTCCTTCGACGCGATCTTCGCCAAGGCGCACGAGATGTCGACGATGCACTTCGTCTTCCTCGGCAAGGAAGTGCCCGCCCTGGAGTGCGCGTGCCTCCTGCTGTTCGTGGGTGCCATGGGCAAGTCGGCCCAGCTTGGCCTCCACACGTGGCTGCCGGACGCGATGGAAGGCCCGACACCGGTCTCCGCACTCATCCATGCCGCGACCATGGTGACCGCAGGCGTGTTCATGGTCTGCCGCCTGTCGCCGCTGTTCGAGATGGCCCCGACCGCGTCAGCGGTCGTTACCTTGGTCGGCGCTGCCACCGCCTTCTTCGCGGCCACCATCGGTCTCACCCAGTACGACATCAAGCGGGTGGTCGCCTATTCGACCTGCAGCCAGCTCGGCTACATGTTTTTCGCCGCCGGAGTCGGTGCCTATTCGGCCGCCATGTTCCATCTCATGACGCACGCCTTCTTCAAGGCGCTGCTGTTCCTGGGCTCGGGCTCGGTCATCCATTGTCTCCATCACGAGCAGGACATGCGCAAGATGGGCGGCGTGAAGGAGAAGGCGCCTCAGACTTTCATCCTGATGTGGATCGGCACGCTTGCGCTCGCCGGCATCGGCGTGCCGTTCATCTTCGGCCACGGCATGGGCTTCGCGGGCTTCCACTCCAAGGACGCGATCCTCGAGGCGGCTTACGGCGCCCACAGCACCGTTGGCCAGATCGCCTACTGGCTCGGCATCGCGGGTGCCTTCATGACGGCGTTCTACTCCGCGCGCCTGATGTTCATGACTTTCTACGGCAAGTACCGCGGCGATCATCATACCTGGGACCACGCGCACGAATCGCCGATGGTCATGCTGATCCCGCTGTACGTCCTGGCGGCTGGCGCGGTGCTGGCGGGCTTCGTCGCTTATCCATGGTTCGTGGGCGAGGGCTGGGAGCATTTCTGGGGCCACGCAATCGCGATCCATGCGACCGAGCACATCCTGCATGCCATGCATGAGGTGCCACATTGGGCGGGCCTCTTGCCGCTGGCCTGCGGTATCGGCGGCATCGCGCTCAGCTACGTCTACTACGTCGCGAAACCCGACTTGCCCGCCAAGACTGTGGCGATGTTCAAGCCGCTGCACACGTTCTTCTACAACAAGTGGTACTTCGACGAACTCTATGACGCGATGTTCGTCCAACCGTCGCTCGTGATCGGCCGCCTGTTCTGGAAGAAGGGCGACGGCGCAATCATCGACGGGCTCGGCCCGGACAATATCGCGGCCCGTTCGCTGAACGTGGCGGGCGTGCTCAGCCGCTTCCAGAGCGGCTTCCTCTATCAGTACGCCTTCATGATGCTGCTGGGCGTCGCGGCGCTCGTGACGTACTTCGTCGTGATGGTGAGGTAAGGCTCCGATGTCTAGCTGGCCGATCCTCTCTCTCGTCACGTTCCTGCCGCTGGTGGGCGCGTTGTTCTGCCTGGTCGTCAGCGGTCCCAAGGAAGCCGTCGACCGCAACTGCCGCAGCGCCGCGCTGATCACTTCGCTGGTGGTCTTCGTGATCTCGCTGGTCCTGTGGGTGCGCTTCGATCCGACCAAGGCCTCGTTCCAATTCGAAGAGAACGTTGCCTGGGTGCCGGCGCTCAAGATCGGCTATCACGTCGGCATCGACGGCATCTCGCTGTTCTTCGTGCTTCTGTCGACCCTGCTGACGCCGATCTGCATCCTCGCGTCCTGGGAATCGATCCAGATGCGCGTCAAGGAATACATGATCGCGTTCCTCGTGCTCGAGACCTTCATGGTCGGCATGTTCTGCGCGCTCGATCTCGCGCTGTTCTACGTCTTCTTCGAAGGCGTGCTGATCCCGATGTTCCTGATCATTGGCGTCTGGGGCGGCAAGCGGCGCGTGTACGCGGCGTTCAAGTTCTTCCTCTATACGCTGCTGGGCTCCGTGCTGATGCTGCTGGCGATCATCGCCATCTACTGGCAGATCGGCACGACGGACCTGCCGACCGCGATGGAGAAGCTCAATCTTCCGTTTCAGTGGCAATTCTGGTTATGGCTGGCCTTCTTCGCGTCGTTCGCCGTGAAGGTGCCGATGTGGCCGGTCCACACCTGGCTGCCCGACGCGCACGTCGAGGCGCCGACGGCCGGCTCCGTGATTCTGGCCGGAGTGCTCTTGAAGATGGGCGGGTACGGTTTCATCCGTTTCTCGATCCCGCTGTTCCCCGAGGCATCGCAGTACTTCGCGCCGCTGGTGTTCGGTCTGTCCTGTGTCGCCGTCATCTACACCTCGCTGGTCGCGCTGGTGCAGGAGGACATGAAGAAGCTGATCGCCTATTCGTCGGTCGCCCACATGGGCTACGTCACGATCGGCACCTTCGTCATGAACGTGCAGGGCGTCGAGGGCGCGATTTTCCAGATGCTGAGCCACGGCATCGTCTCCGCCGCGCTCTTCCTCTGCGTCGGTGTGGTCTACGATCGCATGCATACGCGCGAGATCGCGGCCTACGGCGGCCTGGTGCATCGCATGCCGCGCTACGCCTTCACGTTCCTGTTCTTCACCCTGGCCAGCGTCGGCCTGCCGGGCCTGTCGGGCTTCATCGGCGAGTTTCTGGTGCTGATCGGCGCGTTCAAGGTCAATACCTGGGTGGCGTTCCTGGCGTCGACGGGCCTGATCTTGGGCGCTGCCTACGCGCTCTGGCTCTATCGCAAGATCGTGTTCGGTGAACTCGTGAAGGATTCTCTGAAGGGCATCCTCGACATGGACCGCCGCGAGATCGTGATCTTCCTGCCGCTGGTCCTGCTCACGATCTGGATGGGCGTCTATCCCAATTCCTTCCTCGACCCGATCGCGCCATCCGTCGACAAGCTGATCGGCGACTTCAACGCGGCCATCAAGCTCGCCCACACCGCGTCGTTGCGGTAGCGGCGGAGAGTGACGAACATGCCCATCGGTCTTGAATCCTGGTCACTGGCCCGCCCCGAGATATTCCTCGCGGCCTCGACTGCCCTACTGTTGCTTTACGGCGTGCTGCGCGGCGAGGTAGCGACGGCCTTCATCTCCGTAGCGACCGCGATCGCATTGCTCGCCACGGCCGTGCTGCTGTTCGCGCCGTATCGCGAGGGCACGGCCTTCGCCTCGCTGTTCATCGTCGACCGGCTGACCACGACGATGAAGGCGCTCGTGCTTGTGGGCGCTGCGGTCACTCTGCTGATGTCACGGGCGTATTTCGAGAACGTCAAGGCGTGGCGGTTCGAGTACCCAATCCTCGTTGCGCTCGCGACGCTCGGCATGCTGCTGATGATCTCGGCCAACGACCTGATGTCGCTTTACGTCGGCCTCGAGCTGCAGTCGCTGGCTCTGTACGTGGTGGCGGCCTTTCAGCGCGACTCGATCCGCTCGACAGAAGCGGGCCTCAAGTACTTCGTCCTGGGTTCGGTCGCCTCCGGCATGCTGCTGTTCGGCGCCTCGCTGATCTACGGCTATTGCGGCAGCACGGCCTTCGTCCAGATCTCCAAGGCGTTGCTCGAGGGCAGGGGGGCGGAGATCGGCACAATCATCGGCCTGGTATTCGTCGTTGCGGGTCTGGCCTTCAAGATCTCGGCCGTGCCATTCCACATGTGGACCCCTGACGTCTACGAAGGCGCCCCGACGCCGGTCACGGCGCTGTTTGCCGTGGCCCCGAAGATCGCCGCCATCTCCCTGACCGTCTCGGTCCTGATGGGCCCGTTCAAGCCGCTGATGCACCAGTGGCAGCAGATCATCGTCGTGGCGTCGATCCTGTCGATGGCGCTCGGCGCCTTCGCGGCTCTTCGCCAAAATAACATCAAGCGACTCATGGCCTATTCGTCGATCGGCAACGTCGGGTACGTGCTCCTCGGTCTCGCCGCCGGAAGCGAGAAGGGCGTGCAGTCAATCGTGTTCTATCTCGCGATCTACCTGGTCATGACCCTGGGTGTTTTTGCCGTCATCCTGATGATGAAGCGCAAGGATGTGATGGTCGAGAGCATCTCCGACCTCGCAGGCCTGGGCCGGACGCAGCCGATGATGGCCTTCGCGCTGTTGCTCTTCATGTTCTCGCTGGCCGGCATTCCGCCGCTCGCGGGTTTCTGGGGCAAGCTCTACATCTTCATGGCGGCCATCGAGGCCAGACTGTTCTGGCCGGCGGTGCTGGGCGTGCTCGCCTCCGTCGTGGCGTCGTACTACTACCTGCGTATCGTGAAGGTGATGTACTTCGACGAACCGGCCGAGCCGATCGATGCGCCGGCCTTCGGGGTGAGCCGCGCGGTGTCGTTTGCCGCGGCGATCCTGGTGACCCTGTTCTCGTTCGCGCCGCAGCCCCTCAGCCTGATCGCCGAGGCGGCGGCCAAGGGCCTGTTCCGGTGACCTCTGCGCCCGTCCTGCCGGACGGGTGGACGCTGGCTGCGCGAAGCAGCGTCGGCAGCACCAATGACGAAGCCCTGTCGCTGGCCGAAGCTGGCGCGCCCGAAGGCACCTTCGTGTGGGCGCGCGAGCAGACCGGTGGCCGTGGCCGCCGTGGCCGTCGTTGGGCCTCGCCGGTTGGCAATCTTTACTGCTCGACGGTCCTGCGGCCCGATTGCTCCGCGCAACGTGCCGCCGAACTGGGTTTCATCGCGGCACTCGCGGTCGCCGATCTGGTGCGTGACGGACGGCCGGTGCGGGTGAAGTGGCCGAACGACGTGCTGGTCGACGGCGGCAAGGTCGCGGGCATCCTGCCGGAGAGCTCGATCGGACAGGACGCCAGGGTCGAGCACGTCGTGCTGGGCATCGGCGTCAACGTGGCCTTTGCGCCGCAGCTCGCGGAGATGCGCTATCCCGGCGCCACGTTGGGCGGTACGGTCGAGGCAGCTGTCGAAGGCCTGTCGGCAGGCTTGGCGCGTTGGCTGGCCGTGTGGCGACGCCGCGGCTTCGAGACGATCCGCGCGGCCTGGCTGGAGCGGGCAGGGCCGCTCGGCGCCACGGTTGACGTGAACCTGGGCGAGGAACTGGTGCGGGGCTCCTTCGCCGGTATGGACCGAGAAGGCGCATTGCTGCTGGAGACGCCGGCCGGGCCGCGCCGGATCGTGTCGGGTGAATTGCTGGGCCGGGCGGCCTGAGGGGTAATCGATGCTGCTTGCGATCGATGTCGGCAATACCAATTCGAAGTTCGCCATGATCGAGGGCGACCGGATCGTGGCGCAATGGCGGCTGCGCACCGAGACCAAGCGGACGGCCGACGAATACGCTGCCTGGGTCACGCAGCTCATGCAGCTCGAGGGGTTTACGCCGAAGTCGGTCAAGGGCGTGATCCTGGCCAGCGTCGTCCCGGCGGTGACGCCGCACCTGCGCCGCCTGTGCGAGCACTACTTTGCCGCCAAGCCGCTGGTCGTGGGCGATCCAGACTGTGAACTCGGCATCAAGGTGCTGATCGATCGGCCGGCGGAAGCGGGTGCGGATCGCTTGGTGGGTGTGATCGCTGGCCACACCAAGTACGGCGGGCCGCTGATCACCATCGATTTCGGCAGCGCCACGACCTTCGATCTCGCAGACAAGGACGGCAACTTCATCGGCGGCGTGTTCGCACCAGGCGTCGAGCTCACGATCGAGGCCTTTTACCTGATGACGGCGCGCCTGCCGCGTATCCGGGTAGAGAAGCCGGCCAAGGTCATCGGCAAGAATACCGTGGCGAACATGCAGTCGGGCATTTTCTGGGGCTATGTCGGCCTGATCGAGAGCCTCATCAAGCGAATCAAGACGGAGTATGGCGAGCCCATGAAAGTGATCGCCACCGGTGGTTTGGCCAACGTGTTCAAGGACGAGATCGGCCTGTTCGACCATATCGAACCCGACCTGATGTCGCTCGGCCTGATGGAGATCTGGCGGCGCAACCGCACATGAACGTTCCAGGTAACGACGAATTGCTGTTCCTCGCGCTGGGGGGCGCGGGCGAGATCGGCATGAACCTCAATCTCTACGGTCATGCCGGCAAGTGGCTGATGCTCGATCTCGGCATCGCCTTCGGCGACGATAGCATGCCGGGCGTGGAAGTGATCATGCCAGACCCGGCTTTCATCGAGGAGCGCGCGAAGGACCTGGTCGGCATCGTGCTGACCCATGCGCACGAAGATCACCTCGGCGCGGTCGCCGATCTTTGGCTGCGGCTCAGGGCGCCAGTCTATGCCACGCCGTTCGCGGCCTCCGTGCTGCGCCGCAAGCTCATCCAGGCGGGCTTGATCGACGAGGTGCCGATCACCGAGATTCCCTTGCGCGGCAAGTTCAATCTCGCGCCCTTCGAGCTCGAGATGATCACGATGGCGCATTCGATCCTGGAGCCGAATGCGCTGGCCGTGCGGACCAAGCTCGGCACTGTGTTCCACACGGGCGACTGGAAGATCGATCCCGATCCGCTGCTGGGGGATGTCACCGACGAGGAAACGCTGAAGCGCATGGGCGACGAAGGCGTGCTCGCTATGGTCTGCGACAGCACCAATGTCTTCGTCGACGGCGAAGCGGGCTCGGAGGCCAAGGTGCGCCGCAACCTGCGCAAGCTCGTGAAGGGCCGCATGGGCCGAGTTGCCGTGACTTGCTTTGCGTCCAACCTGGCGCGGGTGGAGAGCATTGCGCTGGCGGCAGTCGCCGCTGGCCGGCATCCGGTGCTGTCTGGACCGGCGCTCCTGCGCATGGTCGAGTGCGCGCAGGAATGCGGCTACATGCTCGATTTCCCGCAACACATCAGCCCTCAGGACGGCGCCTACCTGCCGCGCGACAAGGTCCTCTATATCTGTACCGGCAGCCAGGGCGAGCCGCGCGCCTCGATGGCCAAGATCGCCAACGACGAGCATCGCGACCTGGTGCTGGAGGAAGGCGACACCGCGATCTTTTCCTCGCGCGTCATCCCTGGCAACGAGCGCTCGGTCGGCCGCATGCAGAACGCCCTGATGGCGCGCGGCGTCGAGGTCATCACCGACCGCGAAGCCGATATCCATGTATCCGGCCATCCCGCGCGCGACGAGCTGGTGCAGGTCTACCAGTGGGTGCGGCCCAAGATCGCCGTGCCGGTGCATGGCGAGGTCCGCCACATGGTCGAGCATGCCGCCCTGGCGCGCACCTGCCAGGTGCCAGAGACGATCGTGGCGCCCAACGGCACCCTGGTGCGGCTGGCGCCGGGGCCGGCCGAGATCATCGACCACGTCCATGCCGGGCGGTTGGCGCGCGACGGCGACACGGTGGTTCAGCTCGAAAGCAATTCCCTGCGCGACCGGCGCAAGTTGCTGTGGAACGGTGCCGCGGCCGCCACCCTGGTCGTGGACGGCAAGGGCAGGGGTGTGGCGCCCCCCAAGGTCTCCCTGCGCGGCATCGAGGACGAGGACGGGTCGCTGGCCGCGGCCGTGGTGGAGGGGCTGCAGGAGATGCTGGCGGACCTCACCGCGGGCGAGCGGAAGGACGACAAGCGGATAGAGGAGGCGGCCCGACAGGCCGTCCGGCGCGTCGTGCGCGCGCACCTGGGCAAGAAGCCGTTGACGGATGTCCATATCGTCCGCATCTAAAGAGCATGATCGGCCGCCTGAACCATATCGCCATCGCTGTTCCGGACCTCGCCAAGGCCTCGGAGCTGTACGGCACCGTCATGGGTGCCAAGGTGAGCGCTCCCAAGCCGCTGCCGGCGCACGGCGTGACGGTAGTGTTCGTCGAGCTGCCCAACACCAAGATCGAGCTGCTGCATCCGCTGGGAGAGAAGTCGCCGATCGCAGGCTTCCTGGCGCGCAACGCCGACGGCGGTATCCACCATGTGTGCTACGAAGTCGACGACATCTACGCCGCGCGGGACAAGCTCAAGGCAGGCGGCGCGCGTGTGCTCGGCAACGGCGAGCCGAAGAACGGCGCCCACGACAAGCCTGTGCTGTTCCTGCATCCGAAGGATTTCGCCGGCACCCTGATCGAACTCGAGCAGGTCTAGGAGATTTGCCGTGAGCTGGGCGACCGGGCTCATGGTTTACGTCGTGATCTGGTGGACGATCCTGTTCGCCGTGCTGCCGATCGGCGTGCGGCGGGCCGAAAAGCCGGGCCTGGGCCAGGACCATGGGGCTCCGGAGCGGCCCCAGCTGTTGCGAAAGGCGATCATCACCTCGCTCGTCGCGGCTGTGCTTTGGCTGGGTTTCTATGTCCTGCACCAGTCGGACATCTTCGACCTCCGCCACTGGGCCGATACTTTTTAACGTAAAACATTAAGTGAGGACTCTAAGTCCTTGAAAAGAAAAGCGGCGGGCCCGTGACCCGCCGCTTCTCTAACCCCGAAACTCCGGTGTGGCGGCTTGTGCCGCTCTCCTCCCTAAACTCAGACCGCGCCTAAGCGCTAGGCTGTTTACCTGTCCCCCGCGGGCTTGCCAAGACCTTTTCTTTCGATCGACGGGGCTTGATCGAACAATTGTTATGAAGCAGCCCCACTTGACCGGAGACAAATGTCCGTACGCCTTTCCTGATTACGGGATGACCACGTATTTGATCACGAAAAGCACAGCGAGAATTGCGACTGCCGGATGAATGTCCCTGAATCGGCCCGCGGCGAGTTTGATTCCGACGTACGAGATGAAGCCGAAGGCGATTCCTTCGGCGATCGAGAAGGTGAACGGCATCGTGATCGCTGTGATCACCGCCGGCGCCGACTCCGTGAGATCGTCCCATTCGACTTCGGTGAGGCTGCGCACCATCAGGCAGGCGACGTAGAAGAGGGCGGGCGCGGTCGCATAGGCGGGGATCGATCCCGCGAGTGGCGAGATGAACAGCGCCAGCAGGAACAGCACACCGACCGTCGCCGCCGTGAGACCTGTTTTGCCGCCGGCGTTGATGCCGGACGCGCTTTCGATGTAGCTCGTCGTGGTCGAGGTGCCGACGACGGCGCCGATCATGGCGGCGGCGCTGTCGGATATCAGCGCGCTGCGCAGGCGCGGCACGGTGCCGTCAGGCTTCATGAAGCCGCCGCGATGGGCAAGCGCGATCAGGGTGCCGGTATTGTCGAACAGGTCGACGAAGAGAAAGGCGAAGACCACCGTCACCAGTCCGACCTTGAAGGCGCCGGCGAGGTCCATCTGGAACAGCACCGGTGCGATCGACGGCGGCATGTCGAAGATGCCGCCGAACTTCTGCTGGCCGGCGGCGATCGACACGATGGTCACCGCCAGAATGCCGATGATCACGCCGCCCATGATCTTGCGGTACTCGAGAGCGACGATCAGGGCGAAGCCCAGCACCGCCATCAGCACCGGCCAGCTCGTGAGCTTGCCGTGGGCAACCAGCGTCGCCTCGTTGCCGACGACGATGCCCGCGTTCTTCAGCGCGATCAGGGCGAGGAAGAGGCCGATGCCGGCCGCGATCGCCATCTTGAGCGACTTTGGGATCGCATTGACGATCCATTCGCGCACCGGCAGCACGCTGATGATCAGGAAGATCACGCCGGAGACGAAGACGCAGCCCAGGGCCGCCTGCCAAGTGTAACCCATGCCGCCCACCACGCCGAAGGCGAAGTAGGCGTTGAGGCCCATGCCGGGCGCCAGCGCGATCGGGTAGTTGGCGAGGAAGGCCATCAGGAAACAGCCGATCGCTGCGGCCACGCAGGTCGCGGTGAACACCGCGCCGACCGGCATCTTGGCCATGCCCAGGATCTGCGGATTGACGAAGATGATGTAGGCCATGGTGAGGAAGGTCGTGAGACCGGCCACCATCTCGGTTTTCACCGTCGTCTTGTTTTCGCTCAATTTGAAGAGTTGATCGAACATATGCCTGTCTCCCCCGAGAACGGGCTCAAGTGTGCGGGCATCGGCCTGTGCAAAACCAGTCGCGAGGGGGCGGGTTTGCCGGTAGAAAGCCCGTTCCAGGCCAGTTTCCAGCCAGACCCGAGGATTTCGACCGCATGCGCATGAGCCAATATTTCCTGCCGACGATGAAGGAGACGCCGTCGGAGGCGCAGATCGTGTCGCATCGCCTGATGCTGCGCGCGGGCCTCGTGCGCCAGACCAGCGCCGGCATCTATGCCTGGCTGCCGCTCGGCCTGAAGGTCTTGCGCAATATCGAGCGCATCGTGCGCGAGGAGCAGAACGCAGCCGGCGCGCAGGAAGTGCTGATGCCGACCATCCAGTCGGCCGACCTGTGGCGCGAGAGCGGCCGCTACGATGCCTACGGCCCCGAGATGCTGCGTATCAAGGATCGCCACGACCGCGAGATGCTCTACGGTCCAACCAACGAGGAGATGATCACCGTGCTCTTCCGCGACGGCGTGAAGAGCTATCGCGACCTGCCGCGCAATCTCTATCACATCCAGTGGAAGTTCCGCGACGAGGTGCGTCCGCGCTTCGGCGTGATGCGCGGGCGCGAGTTCCTGATGAAGGACAACTACTCCTTCGACGCCGACAAGGCCGGTGCGATCCGCTCCTACAACAACATGTTCGTGGCTTACCTGCGCACCTTTGCGCGCATGGGCCTGAAGGCGATCCCGATGCGCGCCGATACCGGCCCGATCGGCGGTGACCTTAGCCACGAGTTCATCATCCTGGCCGAGACCGGCGAGTCGGCGGTGTTCTGCCACAAGGGTCTGGTCGACAAGGACATCCTCGGCCGCACGGTTGACTACAGCGGAGACGTGCAGTCGATCGTGGACGAGTGGACGTCGCTCTATGCCGCAACCGACGAGAAGCACGACAAGGACGCGTTCGAAAAGATCCCCGAAGGCGAGCGGCTCGCCGCGCGCGGAATCGAAGTCGGCCATATCTTTTATTTCGGCACCAAGTATTCCGCCCCGATGAAGGCGATCGTGGCCGGTCCCGGCGGCGAGAACATCACGGTCGAGATGGGGTCCTACGGCATCGGCGTGTCGAGACTGGTGGGCGGCATCATCGAGGCAAGCCATGACGATGCAGGCATCGTGTGGCCTGAGTCAGTGGCGCCGTTCAAGGTCGCCATCGTCAACCTTAAGCCGGACGACGGCGCGGTGTCTGGTGCCTGCACAAAGCTCTACGACACGCTGACCGCCAAGGGTGTCGAGGTGCTGCACGACGACCGCGACATGCGGCCGGGCGGCAAGTTCGCCGACATGGATCTGATCGGCATTCCTTGGCAGGTCATCATCGGCCCGAAGGGCATCGCCGCCGGCAAGGTCGAGGTGAAGAATAGAAAGACCGGCGCGCGCGAGGAACTTCCGCTCGATGAAGTCGTTTCCCGCTTCGGCTGATCAAGGAGACCTCTGCCCATCATGGCTTTTGCCGCCGTCGAGCGCCTGATCGCCTTCCGCTACCTGCGGGCCCGCCGAGAGGAGGGCTTCATTTCGGTGATTGCCGGATTCTCGCTGGTGGGGATTGCTCTCGGTGTCGGCACATTGATCGTGGTCATGGCCGTGATGAACGGCTTCCGCATCGAGATGCTGCATCAGATGTCGGGCATCAGCGGCCAGATCGGCGTGCAGGGCAACCAGAACGGGCTCGAGGCGACGCCCGACCTTCTGGCCCGCCTTCGTGCTGTGCCGGGTGTGACAAGTGCGACGCCCGCCGCCGAAGGGCAGGTCATGGCGGTCACCGGTGACCAGGCCCGCGGCGTGCTGTTGCGAGGCATGTCGCCGGACGATTTGCGGGCGCGCGTTCCTCTCGCAGCCGCCATTGATGGCCCGCCGGACGTGCGCGAGCGTTACCGCAACCTCTGTCGCGCCGACGGTGACGAAAAGATCGACTGGGGCACGCTCAAGGACTTCGGCGAGGGCTTCTCGGTGGCCATCGGGCGACGCCTGGCCGACCTGCTGCACCTCAAGGTCGGGGATCGCCTGCAACTGGTGTCGCCTCAATCGATGGTGACTCCGTTCGGCGTCATGCCACGCTCCGCCCTGGTGCGGGTGTCGGCGATCTTCTGCGCCGGCATGTACGACTACGACGCCAATTTCATCTATGCGCCACTCGAGGACGCGCAACGGCTGCTCTCCCTCGGCAATCGCGTGACGACGGTTGAGGTCTTCGTCGACGACAAGACACCCCTGCGGGAGGCGCGGCAGGGCGCCACCAAGGCGGTCGGCCAGCAGGGCTGGGTGTTCGACTGGTTCCAGGCAAACTTCGGCTTCTTCGCCGCGATCCAGGCGCAGACCAATGTTCTGTTCCTCGTGCTGACAATGATCGTGCTGGTCGCGGCCTTCAACATCGTGTCGAGCATGGTGATGCTGGTGCGCACCAAGACCGGCGACATCGCCATCCTGCGCACCATGGGCGCAACGCGCGGAGCCATCCTGCGGCTCTTTCTCCTCGACGGTTTCGCCATCGGTACCGTCGGCACGATCGTCGGCGTCGTCCTGGGGCTCGCCTTCGCCATGAACATCGAGGCCATCCGCCAGTGGCTGCAGCATACCTTCGGTCTCGTGCTGTTCGACCAGCAGCTCTATCTCCTGGCGGAGATGCCCTCGCACATTACGGGCTACGAGGTGGGCGCGATCGCGGGCATGGCGATGTTCTTCTCGCTCGCGGCCTCGATCATTCCGGCCTGGCGGGCCTCGCGCCTCGACCCGGTGGAGGGCCTGCGCCGTGAGTAACCCGGCACGCGTGGTGGAGGGGTGGCTGGCCTGGCGCTATCTCGCGCACCGCCAGCGCGAGGGCTTCATATCGGCGATCACGATCTTCTCGCTGATCGGCGTGGCACTGGGTGTCGCGACCCTGATCGTGGTGCTGTCGGTGATGGGCGGATTCCGCGTGGAACTGATCGGTCGCATCATCGGCATGAACGGCCATGTCGTGATTGCGGCCAAGCAGGGAATGCTGGACGCCAAGCCCGAGTTGCTCGAAAAACTTCGCGCGGCACCCGGAGTCAAGAACGTGCGGCTGACGCTGGAGCGCCAGTCGTTGATCTCCGCCAACGGGCAGACACGCGGCGCCGTGCTGCGCGGCGTGAGGGTGGAAGACCTGATGTCGCGCGAGATCGTAACCCGCAACATCGTGACCGGTGAGCTGGGGGCCTTCAACACACGCCGCGGCGTGGTGATGGGAGAGAAGCTGCGGCAAGCGCTGAACCTGCGCGCGGGCGATACGCTCACCGTGGTCACGCACAAGTTGAACGAAACGGGTTCGATCGCGCCGCGTTACTCGGACTACCAAGTTCTGGCGAGCTTCCTCAGCCGACGTTTCGAGTTCGACAGTGCCTTCGTGTTTATGCCGCTGCAGATGTTGCAGGACGACCTGGAATACGAACATGGCATCGTGAGCTCGATCGATCTCGAGCTGAAGGATCCCGCTGACGCACCGAAGGTGGCGGCGGGTTTGCGCACATCGCTCGGCCGCGACGACCTGAAGATCTCGGAATGGCAGGCCCTCAACGCGCGCTTCATGGGCGCCCTGCAGGTCGAGCGGGTGATGATGTTCATCATCCTGAGCCTGATCGTGCTGGTGGCGGCGCTGAATGTGATCGCTAGCTTCACCATGCTCGTGCGTATGAAGCGCGGAAACATCGCCATCCTGCGTACCATGGGAGCGGAGCGCGGGACGATTGTGCGAGCCTTCTTCATGGCCGCCGCCGGCGTTGGCCTGGCCGGAACGGCGATTGGTGCCGCGCTGGGACTTTACGTCTGCGACAGCATGCCGGCGATCGGCCGTTGGCTGGGCAGCATGACGTCGCCGGGTGCCGGTGCGGCAGAGGTAGATTTCGTGACGTCGATGCCGGTGAGGGTCGCGCCTCTCGAGGTGATCTCCATTATCGTCGTGGCGATTGTTCTGTCGCTGGCCGCCGCCGCCTATCCCGCCTGGCGCAGTGCGCGCGTGGAACCCGTCGAAGGATTACGTCATGAGTGACCGTCATTTTCCCCTTTCATTGCAGGGCGTGGAACGTACCTTCGTGCAGGGAGATCGCCGCCTCTCGGTGCTGAAGGGCGTATCGCTCGATTTGCGGGCGGGCGAGATCGTGGCGCTGGTCGGCCAGTCGGGCAGCGGCAAGTCGACGATGCTGCATATTGCGGGACTCCTCGAGAAGCCGGACGGCGGCGATGTGATCGTCGATGGGCGCCCGGCGGGCGCGCAGAGCGATAAAGAACGCACGGCGCTGCGGCGCAAGTTCCTGGGGTTTGTCTACCAGTACCATCACCTGCTGCCGGAGTTCTCGGCGCTGGAAAACGTGATGCTGCCGCAGATGCTGGCAGGGCTGTCGCGACGTCAGGCCCGTTTGCGCTCGCTCGACCTGCTCGCGATGGTTCAGCTCGCGGATCGCGCCGACCATCGCCCGGGCCGGTTGTCCGGTGGCGAACAACAGAGGGTTGCCATCGCGCGGGCCGTCGCCAACGCGCCCAGGGTCCTGCTGGCAGATGAGCCCACGGGTAACCTCGACTCATCGACAGCCGAGATCGTGTTCAAGCAGCTCTTGACGCTGGTGCGGGAGACCGGGATGGCGGCATTGATCGCCACTCACAATCCGGAGCTGGCGGCACGCATGGACCGCACCGTCCACCTCAAAGACGGCATATTGTCTGCCTGACTTTCCACAAGATGACGGGCAATAGTGGCGTGTGGCCATAGCCGACTTCATCCATCTAAAAGTTCGTTCCGCCTATTCGCTCACCGAGGGGGCGAACAAGGTCGACAAGGTCGTGTCGCTCGCCAAGGAGCAGGCGATGCCCGCGGTCGCCGTCACTGATCGCGGGAATCTCTTTGGGGCGCTGGAGTTTGCCCAGTATGCCTCGAAGGCCGGCATCCAGCCCATCATCGGCTGCGATCTCGCCATTCGCCGGGAGGAAGAAAGCGGCGTTTCGTCGAACAGCAAGATCGTGCTGGTCGACTGGCTGACCCTGCTCGTCCAGGACGAGGCGGGCTACCTCAACCTGATGCGGCTGGTCAGCCGCGCGCATCTCGAGTTCAAGACAGGTTCGATCGCTGCGCTGCCGCTGATTGAGCTTGAGGGCCACACTGACGGCTTGCTGGCGATGACCGGCAGTCCCGACAGCACCCTGGGCCGCATGCTGGGAGCAGGCCAGACACCGGCGGCCGGGCATCAGCTCGATCGGCTGCAAAAGCTATTCGGCGACCGGCTCTATATCGAGCTGCAGCGCCACGGCGAGGACAGCGAGCGCCGCATCGAAGGCCCGCTGCTCGAACTGGCCTATGCGCGCGGCATTCCGCTGGTCGCCACCAACGACGTGCACTTCCCCAAAAAGTCGATGTTCGAGGCGCATGACGTTCTGCTGTGCATCGAGCAGGGAGTGCATATTGACGATCCCAACCGGCGCCGGCTGACGCCCGAGTACTACTTCAAGTCGGCGGCGGAAATGCGCGAGGTCTTCGCCGATCTGCCGGAAGCCTGCGACAACACCCTGGTGGTGGCACAGCGCTGCGCCTACATGCCGATGCCGCGCAAGCCGATCCTGCCGAGCTACACCAAGCTGGAGGGCCGCACCGAAGGCGAGGCGCTGCGCGCGTTGGCGAGAGAAGGGCTCGAGGAACTCCAGGGCCTCGGCCGGCTTGCTGCCGACATCGACTTCGCGAAGTACGAGGCGCGGCTGGTCTACGAACTCGACATGATCGAGAAGATGGGCTTCGCCGGCTACTTCCTGATCGTGGCCGACTTCATCCAGTGGGCCAAGGACAATGGCGTGCCGGTCGGTCCCGGCCGCGGTTCGGGCGCGGGCTCGCTGGTTGCCTGGTCGCTCAAGATCACCGACCTCGATCCGCTGCGCTGGGGTCTGCTGTTCGAGCGCTTCCTCAATCCCGAGCGCGTGTCGATGCCCGACTTCGATATCGACTTCTGCCAGGACAAGCGCGACCGCGTGATCCGCTACGTGCGCGACGAGTATGGCCACGATCGCGTTGCTGCCATCATTACCTTCGGCAAGCTGCAGGCGCGCGCGGTGCTGCGCGACGTGGGCCGCGTGCTGGGCATGCCGTACGGCCAGGTCGACCGCATCTGCAAGCTGGTGCCGAACAATCCGGCCAAACCCGTGACCCTGGCCGAGGCGACGCAGAGCGAACAGCTGCTCAAGGATCAGTACGGCGCGGATGCGGAGATCAAGCGGCTGATCGACCTCGCGCTGCAGCTGGAAGGCCTTTACCGCAACGCCTCGACCCATGCGGCGGGCGTGGTGATCGGCGACCGCCCGCTGGAACAGCTCGTGCCGCTGTTCCGCGATACCGAAAGCAAGGAGTCCCTGCCAGCCACCCAGTTCAACATGAAGTGGGTTGAGACCGCGGGCCTTGTGAAGTTCGACTTCCTCGGCCTCAAGACGCTGACTGTCATCGAGAAGGCGTGCGACCTGATCGGGCGCGACAAGATCGACATCCCCAAGCTGCCGCTTGACGACAGGAAGACTTTCGAGCTGCTGGCACGGGGCGATGGCTCCGGCGTGTTCCAGCTGGAAGGCAACGGCATGCGCGACGTTCTGCGCAAGATGAAGCCCGACCGTTTCGAGGACATCATCGCGGTCGTGGCGCTGTACCGCCCGGGTCCGATGGAGAACATCCCGAGCTACATCAAGCGCAAGCACAAGGAAGAGGAGCCGGACTACCTGCATCCGCTGCTCGAAGGGATCCTGAAGGAAACCCACGGCATCATGATCTACCAGGAGCAGGTCATGCAGATCGCGCAGGTCCTCTCCGGCTATTCCCTGGGCGGCGCCGATCTGCTGCGTCGTGCCATGGGCAAAAAGATCCAGTCCGAAATGGATGCGCAGCGCCAGAGCTTCATCGAGGGCGCCGAGAAGAACGGCGTCAACAAGGACAGAGCGTCCTCGATCTTCGACCAGGTCGACCGCTTCGCGGGGTACGGCTTCAACAAGAGCCATGCCGCCGCCTATGCGCTGGTCTGCTATCAGACGGCCTATCTCAAGGCCAACCATCCGGTCGAGTTCTTCGCCGCGACCATGACGCTCGATATGGGCAACGCGGAAAAGCTGAACGGTTATCGCCGCGACCTCGAGAAAATCGGCGTCGAACTGTTGCCGCCCGACGTAACGCGCTCGTCGGCCGAGTTCACCGTCGAGATGACGGCCGAAGGCAAGAAGGCGATCCGCTACGCCCTGTCGGCGATCAAGGGCGTGGGCCGCGAGGCGATGAACCGCCTTGTCGAGGAGCGCGAGACCAACGGGCCGTACAAGACATTGTTCGACGTCGCCGAGCGCCTGGACCAGCGCGTGATCAACAAGCGCCTGCTCGAGAGTCTTGCCAAGGCCGGCGCGTTCGAGGCGCTGAACAAGAACCGCTCCCAGACGTTCGCGACCATCGAGGCGCTGACCCGGCATTCGGCGGCGACACACGAATCACGGGGCAGTAACCAGAACAGCCTGTTCGGCGACGACACGGCGCAGCGCCGTCCGCAGTTGCCGAAGGTGCCGGACTGGGCGCCGATGGAGAAGCTGCAGCACGAGTTCTCGGCGCTGGGCTTCTATCTGTCGTCCCACCCCCTGGCGGCGTACGAGCGCAGCCTGATGCGTCTGGGCGTCTGCCGGTCCGCCGATCTGGTGGCTCAGTTGCAGCGTGGCGTGCCGGGCCGCATCAAGCTTGCGGGCACCGTGATCGACCGGTCGGAGCGCACCTCCGCCAAGGGCAATCGCTTCGCATTCATCCAGTGCTCCGATCAGTCGGGCGCGTTCGAGTTCATGGTGTTCAGCGAGATCTTGAGCAGCAAGCGGCCATTGCTCGAGCCGGGGCAGGCGATCCTGATCTCGGTGGACGGAAGGCTCGATGGCGAGCAAGTGAAACTGCTGGCGCAGAATGTCGAGAAGCTCGAAGACGCGGTTGCGAATTCGGCCGCTGGATTGCGGATCGAGATTTCCGATCCGTCCGTGCTCGAAGCGTTGCGCAAGACGCTCGAAGGCAAGAAGGGGCGGGGCAAGGTGACGATTGTCGTGCCTCTACAGGAAGAAACCGAAGCCGAGGTTACCCTGCCCGGCACTTATTCGATCGCGGGCGGCCTGCGTGACATCATCGGCATGCTGCCGGGTGTCGCACAGGTGGAGGAAATTTGAGCCGCCAGCCCGGCCTGTTCGAAGAACCTCCTGCGCCGAAGCGCCAGAAGCCTGCCGCGGGCGATGTCCAACCCTCCTGGGACACGCCACTGCTTGGCGCGCCGGTCCTGCCGCCCGAAATCAGGCTCGGCACCTCGTCCTGGTTCTTCCCCGGCTGGCGCGGCCTCGTCTACGAAGGGGTCTATCCGCAGCCCGCGCTCAGCAAGAAGGGCCTCGCGGCCTACGCCCAGATCCCGCTGCTGCGTACGGTCAGTCTCGATCGCACCTTCTATGCCGCGATCACGACGATCGAATACGCACGCTACGCGGCGCAGGTGCCGGCCGGCTTCAGCTTCGTCGTGAAGGCACCCGCGATGGTGTGCGATGCGGTGATCCGGGGTGAGGACGGAAGAGGGCGGGTGGCCAACCCACACTTTCTCGACCCCGTTATCGCCGCGCGGGAATTTGTCGTGCCGTGTTTGGAAGGATTGGACGAGAAGGCGGGGCCGATGATCTTCCAGATCTCGCCGCTGCCGCGCGGACTGGTCGAGGAAGCGGCCAGCTTGATCGAGCGGCTGGCGGTGTTCTTCGCGGCGCTGCCAAAGGAGCTGGGCCCACGCCGGCCGATCTATGCGCTCGAGCTGCGTAACGCGGAGCTGCTGACGCCGCGGCTCATGCGCATGCTGGCGGCGGCGGGCGTGCGCTACTGCATCGGCCTGCACGACCGCATGCCCGAGGTAGAACGGCAGGCGGCGGCGTTGAAGGCGCTCGATGGCGACGTGCCGGGCGACCTCATCGTGCGCTGGAACCTGCACCGGGGCTTCCTCTACCAGGCCGCCAAGCAGCGCTACGAGCCTTTCGATAGGCTGGTCGACGAGGACGTCGAGACCCGGAAGGTGCTCGCCCAGCTCGCGGCCGCAGCCTTCAAGGCCAAGCGGCGGGTGTGGATAACCGCCAACAACAAGGCCGAGGGCAGCGCGCCGCTCTCCGTGCTGAGGCTCTCGGAAGCTATCGAGGCCGCCCTGGCTTGAAATATTATTACGCGGGAGCGGAGGCGGAATCCGGTACAAATCGCGTAAAACCCTTACGCCATGGGTATCGAAGGTGTCCCAGAAAGTTGGGGCTCTGTTGCTTGCTTTCCCGGCCTTAACCCCCTAAAACCACGCCCAATTCGCACGCGGGTTTGCGGTCGACGGGGAGACATCCCGCCGCTCGCTCCGGTGTCCCCCACCCGGGGGACGACGCCCGCGGAGGCTCAACCGGAAAAGGAGAACGGCATGGCTATGCCGACATTTACGATGCGTCAGCTGCTGGAAGCGGGTGTCCACTTCGGTCACCACACCCGGCGTTGGAACCCCAAGATGAAGCCGTACCTGTTCGGGGTGCGAAACGGGGTCCATATCATCGATCTCACCAAGACCGTGCCGCTGCTCGAGCAGGCGCTGATCCAGGTGCGCCAGGTCGTGTCCAATGGCGGCCGCGTGCTGTTCGTCGGCACCAAGCCTGCCGCCGCCGAGCGCGTCGCAGAGGCGGCCAAGCGCTGCGGCCAGTACTTCGTGAACCATCGCTGGCTGGGCGGCATGATCACCAATTGGCAGACCATCTCTGCCTCGATCAAGCGCCTGCGCGAGCTCGACGAGCGCCTGTCGGGCGACGTGGTCGGCCTCACCAAGAAAGAGCAGCTCGATCTCACCCGCGAGCGCGACAAGCTCGAGCGCTCGCTGGGCGGCATCAAGGAAATGGGCGGCACGCCCGACATGCTGTTCATCATCGACACCAACAAGGAGTCGATCGCAGTGCTCGAAGCCCGCAAGCGCGGCATTCCGATCGCCGCGATCCTCGACAGCAACTCCGATCCCGACGGCATCGATTTCCCGATCCCGGGCAACGATGACGCCATCCGCGCCGTGTCGCTCTACTGCGAGCTGATCTCGGGCGCCGTGCTCGACGGCATCCGTGCCGAGATTGCGGCTTCGGGCGGCGACGTGGGCGCGCTCGACGAGCCGCCGGTCGAAGAGGTTCCCGCCGCCGAGCCGGCTGCGGGTGCCGAGGCATCGCCGGCCGAATAGCCGGTCCCTCTGGCGAACGATATCGGGGCCGGTCGAAAGACCGGCCCTTACTTGTCCTGAATGGAGCAAAACATGGCTGAGATCACCGCATCCCTCGTCAAGGAACTGCGCGAGAAGACCGGCGCGGGCATGATGGATTGCAAGAAGGCACTGGGTGAAGTCCAGGGCGACATCGAGAAGGCGATCGACTGGCTGCGCACCAAGGGCCTGTCGGCCGCCTCGAAGAAGGCCGGCCGCGTCGCCGCCGAAGGTCTCGTGGGCGTTGTCGCGGCGGGTACCAAGGGGGCACTGCTCGAGGTCAATGCAGAGACCGACTTTGTGGGCCGCAACGACCAGTTCCAGAAGTTCGTGGGTGCCGCGACCAAGATCGCGCTCAACAGCGCCGGCGACCTCGAGAAGGTCAAGACGACCGCGTTCCCGGGATCGGGCCGCGACGTGCAGGGCGAACTCACCAACCTGATCGCCACCATCGGCGAGAACATGAGCCTGCGCCGCTCGGCGATGCTCTCGGTCTCCGACGGTGTGGTCGTCGCGTACATGCACAATGCCGTGGCCCCTGACCTCGGCAAGATTGGCGTACTGATCGCCCTCGAGTCGACGGGCGACAAGGCGAAGCTCGCGGGGCTCGCGAAGCAGCTGGCGATGCAGGTTGCCGCGGTCAATCCGCTGTCGCTCTCGGTGGCCGAGCTCGACCAGGCAGCGATCGAGCGCGAGCGCGCGATCCTGGCCGAGAAGGCAGGTCAGGCCGGCAAGACCCCCGAGATTATCGCCAAGATGGTCGAGGGTGGCCTGCGCAAGTTCCATCAGGAAGTCGTGCTGCTGGAGCAGGCCTTCGTCATGGACGGCAAGACCAAGGTCTCCAAGATCGTCGACGATGCCGCCAAGCTGGTCGGCGCCCCGGTCAAGATCGCCGGTTTCCTGCGCTTTGCGCTGGGTGAGGGCATCGAGAAGAAATCGGAAGATTTTGCGGCCGAGGTGGCTGCTCAGCTCAAGAAGTAGTATTAAATGGCGATCGGCGGCGCAGGCCTAGGGGGTCGGCGCCGCCCAAGGAAACCATCCAGAGGCGCTTAATGCCGTCCGCTCCCCGTTATCGCCGTGTCCTGTTGAAGCTCTCCGGCGAGGGGCTCATGGGCGACCGTGAGTACGGCCTCGATCCCAAAATGGTCGGCATGGTGGCTCAGGAGGTAAAGACGGTCGCCCAGATGGGCGTCCAAGTCTGCCTCGTGATCGGTGGCGGCAATATATTCCGTGGGGTATCGGCCGCGGCGTCCGGCATGGACCGGGCGAGCGGCGACTACATGGGCATGCTGGCCACGGTCATAAATTCACTAGCTATGCAAAGCGCTCTGGAGCGCCAGGGCATGCAGACCCGTGTACAGTCGGCCATTCCGATGACGACCGTTTGCGAGCCCTATATTCGTCGCCGCGCTGCCCGCCACATGGAGAAGGGCCGCGTCGTGATCTTTGCCGCCGGAACGGGCAATCCCTTCTTCACCACCGATACCGCCGCTGCCCTCCGTGCGGCGGAGATGGGTGTCGACGCGATGCTGAAGGGCACCCAGGTCGACGGCGTCTATTCGGCCGATCCGCGCAAGGACAAGACGGCCAAGCGCTACGAGAAGCTTTCCTACATGGATGTCCTGCAGCAGGACCTGCAGGTGATGGACGCTTCGGCCATATCGCTGGCGCGCGAAAACAAGATTCCGATCATCGTGTTCGACATCCACAAGTCCGGCGCGTTCGCCGAGACGATGTGCGGGCAGGGCACCTTCACTATCATCAAGGACGAGGCTTGATCATGAGCACCGACGTCAAGGAGCTCGAGAAGCGCATGTCGGGCGCGCTCGAATCGCTCAAGAAGGAATTCGGCGGCCTGCGGACGGGCCGCGCGTCCGTGAACCTGCTCGACCCGGTGATGGTCGAGGCCTACGGCCAGCGCCTGCCGCTCAACCAGGTCGGCACGGTGAGCGCGCCCGAATCGCGCCTGCTCGCAGTCAACGTCTGGGACAAGGGTCTTGTGACGCCGACGGCAAAGGCGATCCGCGATGCGGGTCTCGGCCTCAATCCGCAACCGGACGGACAGACCATCCGCATCCCGCTGCCCGAGCTCACGACGGAACGTCGCGACGAGCTCGCCAAGCTCGCGAGCAAATATGCCGAGGGTGCGCGCGTGGCCGTGCGCAACGTGCGGCGCGACGGCATGGACTCGCTCAAGAAAGCCGAGAAGGACAAGAAGATCTCCGAGGACGAGCATCGCCAGAAGGCCGACGAGGTCCAGAAGCTGACCGATCGCTACGTCAAGCAGGTCGACGAAGCGACAGCGGCTAAGGAAAAAGAGATCAAGACCGTCTGATGCCCATCGCGCCGCGGCCCGCCACTCCCGACCCGTCACCGGGTCCACAGCACATCGCCATCATCATGGACGGCAATGGGCGGTGGGCGAAGTCGCGGGGGCTGCCGCGTATTGCCGGTCACCGGCGCGGTGCCGACGCGGTGCGCAAGGTCATTCGCGGCGCCGGCGAACTCGGCATTCCGGTCCTCACCCTGTTTGCCTTCTCGACCGAGAACTGGACTCGTCCCGCCGACGAGGTGAGCGATCTGATGGGATTGCTGCGGCACTATTTGCGGAACGAACTAGAGGAGCTCGGCCGCAACGGCGCCAGGCTGCGCGTGATCGGCGACCGCGACCGGCTGGCCAAGGATATCCAGAAGGACATCTCCGACGCGGAGACGAGGACGCGTGCCAACACGCGCATCGACGTCAATATCTGCATCAACTATGGCGCGCGCGACGAGATCCTGCGCGCGACGCGCAATCTCGCGCGGAAGGTCGCAGCCGGAGAGCTTGCCGTCGAGAAGATCGACGAAGCGACCTTCGAGCGCGAACTCCTGACCGCGGGCGTCCCCGATCCGGATCTGCTCATCCGCACCAGCGGCGAGCAGCGCATCAGCAATTTTCTGCTCTGGCAATGCGCCTACGCCGAGCTGGTGTTCGTCGACACCTTATGGCCGGATTTCGGCAAGGAGCATCTGGAGAAGGCGATCGCCGAGTTCCGCAAACGCGAGCGTCGGTATGGCGGCGTCGGCGCCTAGCATCCCCGTCGTGCCGGCCCGACGCTTCGGCGGGCTGCTGCTGCGAGTCGCATCGGCCGTCATCCTGGGCCCGCTTGCCTTCGCGGCACTCTGGTTCGGCTTTCCCTGGATCGACCTGCTGGCAGCAGTCGCCGCGCCGATCATGGTGTCTGAGTGCATACGCCTCACGCCGCGCCGTCCGGTCGCCCGCATCGTTGCCGTTCTCTACGCCCTGGGCGCCGTGGTCGCTCTTCTGTGGCTGCGTCACCAGCCGTCGCTCGGCCGCGAGACAGTGATCTGGATTGCCGTCTGCGTCTGGGCGACCGACATCGGGGCCTATTTCCTGGGAAAGATCGCGGGAGGCGTGAAGCTCGCGCCCCGCATAAGCCCAGGCAAGACATGGTCTGGCCTGATCGGGGGCGTGTGCTGGGCCGCCGTTGCCAGTGCGGCGCTGGGGCTGGTGTTTCAGCAGGGCGCCACATTCGTGCTGGCGGCGGTGGGCGTTGGCCTCGCCGTCGTGGCGCAGATCGGTGATTTGCTCGAGTCGGCGGCTAAACGCGATGCGGGTGTGAAGGACAGCGGACATCTCATTCCGGGCCATGGCGGCCTGCTCGATCGTGTCGACGGCCTGGCCGCCGTGCTCGTCGCGGTCGCACTGATACGACTTTGTGTCGGAGGCGTCTGGCCATGGGCATGATGGCCTGGAAAGCACCCTCGCACGAGCAGCCGCGGGGCATCACGATTCTCGGATCGACCGGGTCGGTGGGCCTGAGCACCGTCGACCTCATCGCGCGCGATCCCCAGAGCTATCGCGTCGAAGCCCTCGTCGCAGGCAACTCGGTCGAGGCGCTGGCCGAGCAGGCGCGCCGTCTGCACGCCAAGCTTGCCGTCGTTGCCAACCCGCAACGCTATCGCGCCCTGAAGGACGCCCTGGCCGGCACGTCGATCGAGGCGGCCGCCGGTCCCGAAGCCGCGATCGAGGCAGCCTCGCGCCCGGCGGAGTGGGTGATGGCAGCCGTCGTGGGATTCGCCGGCCTGTCGCCGGCCCTGGTGGCGGCGCGGCGCGGCGCGATGCTGGCGCTCGCCAACAAGGAGGCGCTGGTCTGCGCGGGCCGTTTGCTACTCGATGCCGTGGAGCAATCGGGCGGTGTTCTGCTGCCCGTCGATTCGGAGCACAACGCCATCTTCCAGGTTTTCGATCCTGCGCAGCGCCACGCCATAGATCGGCTGGTGTTGACGGCGTCGGGTGGGCCGTTCCGGAACTGGTCGCTGGCCGACATGGCCGAGGCCACGCAGCAGCAGGCGCTGGCGCATCCCAACTGGGACATGGGCGCCAAGATCTCGATCGACTCCGCCACAATGATGAACAAGGGCCTCGAGCTGATCGAGGCGCATTTCCTGTTCGGACTGCCGTCGGAGAAAATCGAGATAGTGGTCCACCCGCAATCGGTCATTCATTCGATGGTGGCCTATCGCGACGGCTCGGTGCTGGCCCAGATGGGAACGGCCGACATGCGTATCCCGATCAGCCATGCGCTGGGCTGGCCATCGCGCATCGACGGGCCCGCCACGCGACTGAATTTTGTCGACCTTCCACCGCTCACATTCGAACGGCCCGATTCTGGCCGTTTTCCGTCGCTACGGTTGGCGCGGGAGGCGCTGGCGGTTGGTGGTCTTGCGCCGATCGTGCTGAATGCCGCCAACGAAGCGGCGGTGGCGGCCTTTTTGGCGAGGCGGATCGGATTCCTTGATATCGCCCGGGTGGTCGAGGATGTCCTGATGGCGACGCCAGATCTGGGAACAGCGGTCGAGGCGTTGCAGCAGGTTCAAGCGGCAGATCTGGAAACGCGGCAACGGGCCGAGAAAGCCATTCAAAACCACTCTCTAACTAATTGAATTTAAACAACGTTTGTGATCCAGTATATCATGCAAAGCGTCATCAACCTGTTCACGACCTACCTGCCGTACTTTGTGTTCGTGCTGACGTTGCTCGTGTTCGTGCACGAGTTCGGCCACTACTGGGTCGGACGGCGCTTCGGCATCCACGCGGAAGTCTTTTCCATCGGTTTTGGGCCGGAACTGATCGGCTGGACGGATCGGAACGGGACCAGGTGGAAGATTTCGGCCGTCCCGTTGGGCGGCTTCGTGAAGTTCCTGGGCGACAACGACGCCACCAGCGCCACGCCATCTGACCAGCCTCTCTCCAGCGAACAGGAGAAGCGTGCCTTCTTTACCCAGCCGCTCTACGCCCGCGCGGCGGTCGTGCTGGGCGGGCCTGCGGCCAATCTGCTGTTCGCCATTTTGCTGCTTACCGGCGTTTTTTACGTCGCAGGCGAACCTTATTCGCCATCGATTGTGGCTGTTCAGGTCGACGGTCCTGCGGCCAAGGCCGGCCTGCGCACTGGCGACGAGATCGTCAGCCTCAACGGCAAGCACGTCGACCGCTACGAGGATATCCAGGACTCCCAGTTTCTCTACTGGTCCAAGCCAATGGCAGTGGACTTCCGTCGTGGCGACAAGTTGATGCACGCGGAAATTTCGCCGGAATATTGCGAGCGCACCGACAAGTACAACAACACGATGCGCTACGGCGAACTGGGCATGGACCAGCTCGTCCGGCCGGTGGTCGGCGGCTTCATCGCGAACAGCCCGGCGAAAGCGGCAGGACTGAAGGTCGGCGATCTTTTGCTCGAGATTGACGGCAAGCCTGTCGACTACTTCTCTCATATCCCGGAGCTGATCGGCGATCGCGCGGGCAAGCCCGTCGCCGTAAAATACGATCGCGACGGCACGCGTCATGAGACGACGGTCATTCCCGAGGCCGACAAGATACTGAGCTGCTCGGGCCAGCCGCAAATGATCGGACGGCTGCGCATCAGCCCAGCCAACGTGACGGAATTCCGCAGCCACGACGTCTTGGGCGCGATGGATGCAGGCGTGCGCCACGTATGGGGAATGACCACGATGTTCTACACATCGATGGCCCAGATCGTGACTGCGACCCGTCCGGTCGACGAGCTGGGCGGCCCGATTCGGATCGCGAAGGCGGCGGGCGAAGCGTCCTACAGCGGCTGGGTCGGCATACTCAATCTCGTGATTGCGCTTTCGGTCGTGCTCGGCGTGTTCAATCTGTTGCCGGTGCCGATGCTCGATGGCGGTCACCTGGCGATGTACGCCTATGAGGCGCTGCGCGGCAAGCCGTTAGGGCTGAAGGCGCAGGAGTTCGGCCTCAAGGTGGGATTTGCGCTGGTAGTGGGAATGGCGTTGCTCGCAACATTCAACGATATCAAGCTGTTGCTGCGCTGATCGGACATGGCGACACTGGCTTTGGGACTTGGGACAATAGGGGTAGCTAAGGCCTTGATGCGGGGTTATGAAACAGCGCTCCGGGGAATGGCTGTCGGCAGGCATCGAAGGGGCCGGGGGTGAGTTTGATCGTTCGTTGGGCCGTACTGGCCGTTGTCGCAATACTCTCCACTGCTGTGCCGGCCTATGCTCAGGCGCCCGCACCACGCAGTGCTGCGGGCGGCGTCATTTCCTCGATCCAGATCACCGGCAATGTCCGCGCCGAGGCCGATACTGTCCGGTCCTATCTGCAGCTCAAGGAAGGTCAGGCCTACGATCCGGCCGCGGCCGATCGATCTCTCAAGGCCCTGTTCGGAACCGGTCTGTTTTCCGACGTCACGATGGACATGCAAGGCAACGTCCTGGTCGTGAAGCTAACGGAAAATCCAATCATCAACCGCGTGGCGTTCGAGGGTAACAAGAAGATCGACGACGACAAGCTGCGCGATGAGGTGCAGTCCAAGCCACGTCAGGTCTTCACCCGCGCGCGCGTGCAGTCGGATGTCGAGCGGCTCTTGACGATTTATCGCCGCGGCGGCCGTTACAATGCGGTCATCGAACCCAAGATCATCAAGCTGGAGCAGGGCCGCGTCGATCTCGTGTTCGAGATCAACGAAGGCGACGTTACGGGAATCAAGCGCATCAGTTTCGTCGGCAACGAGCATTTCAGCGACGGAACTCTGCGGGGCAAGATTCGCACGGTCGAGAGCGCGTGGTACCGTTTCCTGTCGTCGGACGACCGCTTCGATCCGGATCGGCTCAATCTCGACCGTGAATTGCTGCGCAAGTACTATTTGTCGGAAGGCTATGCCGATTTTCGCGTGACGTCGGCGATCGCAGAACTGTCGCCCGATCGCGACGGGTTCTTCGTGACGTTCACGATCAACGAGGGTGAGCGTTACAAGTTCGGCAAGGTCGACGTCTCTACTCGTTTCCAAGGGCTCGAGCCCGACAAGATGAAGAGCTTCCTGACGATGTCGGAGGGCGATTGGTACGACGCCGACGAGGTCGAGAGGACGGTCGCCCAGATGACCGAGGCCGTCGGCAACTTGGGCTATGCCTTCGTCGACGTGCGCCCCAACATCCGGCGCAACAAGGAAGACCTGACGATCGACATCACGTTCGACATTCAGGAGGGCCCTCGGGTCTATGTCGAGCGAATCAACATCTCTGGAAATACGCGCACGTTAGACAAGGTTATTCGGCGCGAGTTCCGTTTGGCCGAAGGCGACGCCTTCAGCACGGCGAAGCTGCGCCGCAGCCAGCAGCGGCTCAAGAATCTCGGCTTCTTCTCAAAAGTCGACGTAACGCCGCAGCCCGGATCGACGTCGGACAAGACGGCGTTGGAAGTCCTGGTCGCTGAACAGAGTACCGGCGAAATTTCGTTCGGCGCGGGATACTCGACGACCGGCGGTATCATGGGCGACATCTCCGTTTCCGAGCGCAACCTGCTTGGCAAGGGACAGGCCCTGCGCCTTGGTTTATCGCTCGGCACATTGAGTACCTTGGTCAACCTCAGCTTCACGGAGCCTTACTTCCTCGACCGAGCCGTCGCTGCGGGCTTCGACGTTTTCCGGACATCGAACGATCGCCAGAGCATTGCGTCGTACAGCGATCAGAGTGTCGGCTTCGCGCTTCGCGCTGGCTGGGCCTATACGGAACACACGTCGCAGCAGGTTCGCTATACCCTGAAGAGCAGCAACATCTACAATGTGCCGTACTACGCCTCGCCGATCATTCAATCGCAGGCTGGCGCGTTTACGACATCGGAGGTCTCCGAGACCGTGGCGTGGGATACCCGCGATGCACGCCTGAATACCACGAAGGGCTGGCTGCTGCGCAATTCTTGGGCGATCGCCGGCGCTCCCGGCACCCAGAATTACGTACGCACTACCGTCGATGCCGTAATCTATCAGAAGATCGTCGAGGATGTGATCGTCTCGATCGGCGGCAGCGCCGGCGCCACACAGAATTACTCTGGCAATCAATTGCGCCTGACCGAGTTGTTCTTTGTGGGTGGCGATAATTTGCGCGGCTTCGCGGCGGGCGGCATCGGTCCGCGTGATCTCAATACTGGCGACTCTCTCGGCGGCGAGTACTTCTACACCGGCACGGCCGAAGCGAGTTTCCCGCTGGGCGTGCCCAAGGAGATAGGCATCACCGGCAAGGCATTCGTCGATATCGGCTCGCTCTGGGGAGCCCAGACGAACTATAGCTACAATGTAAATCTCGCCGACAATGCGAGCATGCGGGTTGGCGCCGGCTTCGGCATCCAATGGGTATCGCCATTCGGCCCGATCCGCGTAGACTACGCTTGGCCGCTGCAGCAGCAGTACTACGACAAGACCCAGAACCTGCGCTTCGGCTTCGGCACGCGGTTCTAGGGTTGGTGAGCCACTGACATGAATATGCAGACCGACAAGACGAGTGTTGCGGCGCCTGCGACGGCAGTCGACATCAAGCGGATCCTGCAGATGATCCCGCACCGCTACCCAATGCTGATGGTCGACCGGGTCATCGACATGCACCTCGATCATAGTGCGGTCGGCATCAAGAATGTCAGCATCAACGAGCCGTTTTTCCAGGGCCATTTCCCCGCCGAGCCGGTCATGCCGGGCGTGCTGATCGTCGAGGCGATGGCGCAAACAGCTGCGGTGCTGGTGGTGTCGACCTACGGGCAATCCTCCGAAGGCAAGCTGGTCTATTTCATGTCGATCGATGGCGTGCGCTTCCGCCGCCCGGTGTTCCCGGGCGACCGGCTCGAGTTGCACGTCGAGAAGATCCAGAGCCGCGCAAGTGTCTGGAAGTTTTCGGGAAAGGCGATCGTCGACGGCAAGCTCATGGCCGAAGCAACGTTCGCCGCGATGATCCGCGACAAGCCGGCCGAATAGGGCTGGCGACCCAGGGAGAAGACGATGGCCAACTATCGCATGCTGCACACGATGATCCGCGTAAAGGATCTCGACAAGTCGATCGCTTTCTATACCGGTCCGATGGGCATGAAGATGTTGCGCAAACGCGAGGTGCCGGCCGGGAAATATACGCTGGCTTTCGTGGGCTACGGCGACGAGAGCGAGCACTGCGCCGTCGAACTCACCTACAATTGGGACCAGGAAAAGCCCTACGACATCGGCAGCGGCTTCGGCCATCTCGCCGTGGGCGTGCCCGATGTCTACGGCATGTGCGAAGAGGTCAAGAAGGCGGGCGGCAAGGTCACCCGTCCGGCCGGCCCCGTGCAGCACGGGACCACGGTGATTGCCTTCGTGGAAGATCCCGATGGCTATAAGATCGAGCTGATCGAGCGAAAGTAAGCGTCCTGACTGACGCGTGAGCGAGAATAGGCGCAGCCCAATTCTCGCCCCGGCGGAAGTAGCCGACTTTCGCGAGGGCGGCTAGATCAGCCGCCAGTAAAACAAGGCGAACATCACCAGCGTCGTGGCGGCCACGACGGCCAGCAGGCGGGTATGGAGACCCGGCTGCCGGGTATTGTCGTTGGCAGCGCGGCCGAGGCGGACGACGCGCGGCATTGACCTGGGCTTCTGGTCTACTGCCCAGGTCGTGGTCCGGCGCGATCCGCGCGAGAACGATCTCGCCATGTTCTGCCGCCTTCTTCCTGTGATCCTTCCGGATCAGCCGCGCATGTGCAGCGGCTTGTACGCGCGTTCGGTCTGTCCGCTGTAGAGCTGGCGCGGACGGCCGATCTTCTGGTCCGGATCCTCGATCATCTCGTTCCACTGCGAAATCCAGCCAACGGTACGGGCGACGGCGAACAGCACAGTGAACATCGAGGTCGGGATGCCGATCGCCCGGAAGATGATGCCCGAGTAGAAGTCGACGTTCGGGTAGAGCTTCTTCGAGATGAAATAATCGTCCTTGAGGGCGATTTGCTCCATTTCCATCGCCAGCTCCAGCAGCGGATCGTGGTCGATGCCGAGCGAGGTCAGCACCTCGTGGCACGTCTGGCGCATCACCTTGGCACGCGGATCGTAGTTCTTGTAGACGCGATGGCCGAAGCCCATCAGGCGGGTGTGGTCGCCCTTGTCCTTCACGCGGGCCAGGAAGCCCGGAATGTTCTGCTTGCCGCCGATCTCGTTCAGCATGCTGATCACGGCTTCGTTGGCACCGCCATGGCTCGGGCCCCACAAGGACGCAATGCCAGCGGCGATGCAGGCGAACGGATTGGCGCCCGACGAACCCGCAAGGCGGACGGTCGAGGTCGACGCATTCTGTTCATGGTCGGCGTGGAGCATCAGGATGCGGTCCATCGCCTTCTCGACGATCGGATTGACCTCGTATTCCTCGGCGGGGACCGAGAACAGCATGCGCAGGAAGTTGCCGGAATAGGAGAGGTTGTTCTGCGGATAAACGAAGGGCTGGCCAATCGAGTACTTGTAGGCCATCGCCGCGATCGTCGGCATCTTGGCGATCAGCCGGTAGGAGGCGATCATGCGCTGGCGCGGATCCTGGATGTCGAGCGAGTCGTGATAGAAGGCAGCCATCGCGCCCACGACGCCGCAGCACACTGCCATCGGATGGGCGTCGCGGCGGAAGCCGCGATAGAAGGTGCTGAGCTGCTCGTGAACCATCGTGTGGTTCGTGATGTCCTTGACGAACTTTTCCTTCTGCCCCTTGTTCGGCAACTCGCCGTTCATCAGCAGATAGCAGGTTTCCATGAAATCGCTCTGCTCGGCCAACTCCGCAATGTTGTAGCCGCGGTACAAAAGGACGCCTTCGTCGCCGTCGATGTAGGTGATCTTGGATCCGCACGAGCCGGTCGAGGTGAAGCCCGGATCGTAGGTGAACATTCCGGATTCGCCATACATCTTGCGGATATCGACCAGACGCGGCCCGATCGTGCCGTGGATGATCGGGAAGTCGTAGGATTTCCCGGTTTCGTTGTCGGTCAGCGTGGCGGTCGACTTGGCCATAGGATTACTCTTTCAGCTCGATTTGCGGGTTCGGACGCACCCTAACAAGCCCGTCCAAACGGCGCAATTGTGCCGCTTGGCCGCTATTTCGCCCGGCGCACGAGCCGCCATATCCGCCCGTCGATTATGGCCAATCCCACACCAATCAGGGCCATCCCTTCGAAGTGGCGCAGGGCCAGCCGCTCATCGAGGAAAGCGGCTCCCAACGCGACGCCTATGAGCGGTATCAGGAAGGTAACCAGCAGCAGATTGGTGGCACTGGCGGCCGCAAGAATTCGGAAATAAAGCACATAGGCCAAGGCGGTCGACAGGAGCGCCAAGGCGATCAGCGCCGCTCATGTCGTCGCTGCAGGAATCGCAGGCAGCATCCATGGCTGGTCGACCGCAAGCATGATCGGCAGAATCAATACTGCGCTCGCTGTGACCTGGCCGGCTGCGGCTGCGGCTTCGATGGGGTTGATACCCATCGTCTTGAAGCGCCGCCCGTAGATGCCGGCAAAAGCGTAGGACAAGGCAGCGCCAAGACAGGCGACTTCGCCCCAGACGCTTGCGTCGGCCTGGAGCAGTATGTCGGGACCGAGCAGGAGAGCGACGCCGGCCAGTCCGAGTAGCAAGGCCGAGGTCTTGGCGCCGGTCATGCGTTCGTCGGGCGTCAGGAAGTGAGCCACGACAAGAGTGAAGAGCGGGGTCGTAGCATTCAGGATCGAGGCAAGGCCGACCGCAATGTGCGTCTGCCCCCAGAAAATCAAGCTGAACGGCACGAGATTGTTCAGCACCCCCATCGCGATGAAGGTCGACCAGGGGGGCGTCCGGCTGAACGGATTTCGGCCGGTCGCGACAAGGAAGACATTGAGCGCCAAAGCGGCGAACGCCACTCGGCCGAAAACGACGGTCAGTGGCCGAAGTTCGCTCGTCGCCACTTTGGCGAAAAAGAACGAGCCGCCCCACAAAACGGAAAGCGACAGCAGCCAGATCCAGATACGTAGCGACATCGCCTGACACTGGCGATGTCCTGCGGCGCAATCTATCCGCCAGCCGCCAACAATCGGGCCTTCGCCTCGTCAGCGCCCAGGACCGCCAGGATTTCGAAGACGCCGGGTGAGACCGTTGAGCCGGTGAGCGCAACGCGCAACGGCTGGGCGACCTGGCCGAGCTTCAGTCCATTGGCGTCGGCAAAGCGGCGGATCGCGTCCTCGATCGCGGCCTCGGTCCAGTTCGATGTTTCGGCTTCGAGCGCGGCCGAAAGCTTGGCCAGCATCGCCTTGTTCTCGGGCGTGCCGTGGCTGCGCGCCTTGTCATCCTCTGGTGTCTGCCCGCCGGAGCGGGTGTAGAACATGAGGCTGTCGACGACCTCGACCAGTGTGCGTGAGCGCTGCTTCACGCCGTTCAAGCCGCGGGTGATGCGCCCGAGGACGGTGGCGTCGGGCTTGTGGCCGAGCTTGGCCTCCAGCAGCGGCAGCACGAAGGGCAGTAACTCAGCGTCGGGCGTCTCGCGCAGATAGATCGCGTTGAGGTTGGTGAGCTTCGCCACGTCGAAGCGCGAGGCCGAGCGGCCAACATCCGGCAGGTCGAACCACTCGATCGCCTGCGCGGTCGAAATGACCTCGTCGTCACCATGGCCCCAGCCCAGCCGCAGCAGATAATTGCGCAATGCCGCCGGCAGGAAACCCATGTCGCGATAGGCGTCGACGCCCAGCGCGCCGTGGCGCTTGCTGAGCTTGGCGCCATCGGCGCCATGGATCAGCGGGATGTGCGCATAGACCGGCTCGGGCCAACCCATCGCCTTGATGATCTGCAATTGGCGGAAGGCATTATTGAGATGATCGTCGCCGCGGATGACGTGCGTGACGTTCATGTCGAAGTCGTCGACGACCACAGCCAGCATGTAGGTCGGCGTGCCGTCGGCGCGCAGCAGGATCATGTCGTCGAGCTGGGCGTTCTCGACGGTGACCTCGCTTTGCACCGCATCCTTGATGACGGTCTGGCCGGTCTGTTGCGCCTTCAGGCGCACGACAGGCTTGATGCCAGCGGGTGCGTCCTTGGGATCGCGGTCGCGCCAGCGGCCGTCGTAGCGCATCGGCTTGCCGGCGGCCTTCTGGGCCGCACGCATCTCGTCGAGCTCCTGGGGCGAGCAATAGCAATGATAGGCGTTGCCCTGGGCCAGCATCTGGTTGGCCACCTCGGCGTGCCGGGCGGCGCGGGCGAACTGATAGGTGACGTCGCCGTCCCACTCGAGGCCGAGCCAGGACAGGCCGTCGAGGATTGCTGCGATCGCGGGTTCGGTCGAGCGCGCGCGGTCGGTGTCCTCGATGCGCAGCAGGAACTTGCCACCGGTGTGCTTGGCGTAAAGCCAGTTGAAGAGGGCAGTTCGGGCGCCGCCGATGTGCAGGAAGCCGGTCGGCGAGGGGGCGAAGCGGGTAACGACGGTCATGGCTCGGGAGTTGTGCGGATTTGGCCTCATTTAGGCCGGAAAAGCGCGCCGTAGGTAGGGGAGCGTGGCTGGCCTGTCAAACAACAAGGGGGGCGTGTGGCGGGACCGCGGGCCTGGGTGATGCAGCAGCTCGACGCCGAGCGAGGCCGCTGGATGCTGTGGCTTCCCGCGGCGCTGGGCCTGGGCATTGCCATTTACTTCGAGCTGCCGGTCGAGCCGCCGCTGTGGCTCGGGGCGGCGTGCGGATCGGGTGGCGTCGTGCTGGTCTCCCTCACGTCAGCAGGCGGCTACGCGCGCGCGCTGGCGATCGGCCTCGTGGCGGCGTCCTTCGGCTTCGGCCTGGCGACCTGGCGAACGGCAAACCTTGCTGCCCCGACACTCACGCGGCCGCTGTTCAGCATCAACGTCGAAGGGCGCATCGCCGACATCCAGCGCCTGCCCGAAAGCCAGCGGGTGGTTCTCGAGGCGGTACGATTGAAGGGCAATGGCGCTCCCCGGATCGAGACGACTCCCGTGCGGGTGCGGATCTCTCTCGGCAAGGGCGCGCCGCCGCTGACGGTGGGCGACAGGCTGCTGGTGCTGGCCAACATGTCGCCACCGGCAGGGCCTGCCGCGCCAGGCGCCTTCGACTTCCAGCTGGTCGCCTGGTACCAGCAGATCGGCGCCGTCGGCTATGCGCTGGCGCCCGCGGCCGTGATCGAGCATGGCAAGCCGAACGGTATCGTGCGCACCATCGACGGCCTGCGCGCCGACATCACGGCGCGCATCCTGAAGGCGTTGCCCAATCCCGAGGGAGGCGTCGCAGCAGCCTTGCTGACCGGCGAGCAGACGGCGGTGACCAAGGAAGTCACCCAGCAGATGCGGGACTCGGGTCTGGCGCACATCCTGTCGATCTCCGGCCTGCATATCGTATTCGTGGTGGCGCTGGTG
>CAIMEE010000378.1 GCA_903839865.1 Enhydrobacter aerosaccus
GCCCACGAAGACGGAGGTGAGAATTACAGTCGCCGGCGACAGGAACAGCGCGCTCGCCGCCACGCCCGCGGCCTCGACCAGCGCGGCGATGGCGAAGGTGCGCAGGATGCCGAGCTTGCTGCCGAGCCGGGTCCACAGCGCGACCGACGGTGCGGCGCTGAGGCCGAACAGGATGAAGATGTAGGGCTCGAGGCCCGCGATGGCCGGCGTGCCGCGCACCATCTGCACGATGAAGGTCGCGGTGATGATGTAGCCGAAGCCGAACAGCCCGTAGGCCACGAGCAGGGACCAGAAGCCGGCCGAGAGTTTCGTCTTCGGTCCGCTGGGCGCGGTGGCGCCGGGATGGTCAGCCGGTACCATGATCGTGACGGCGAGCGAGGCGACCAGCGCCATCGCCGCACTCGCGAACCACATGTCACGCCAGTCCGCCCCATGAAGAGGCAGCCAGGCGACCAGTGCGGAGGCTGCCGCAATACCGGTGCCCACGCCCGCGAAGTGCACGGCCGACAGGCCGCCGTGTCCTGCGACCGCGAGGCGGTTCAGCACCAGCGCCGAGGCGAAGACCAGGGCGAAGGCGCTGGCGAGGCCGGCGCCCGCGCGCAGGATGAGGAACACGGCCATGTCTGTGGTGAGGCCCATGGCGGCGAGGCAGGCGACGTTGGCCGCCAGCGCTGCCAGCAGCCAGCCGCGCTGCGTGCCGGGCAGCCTGATCGCCGACAAGAGCGCGCCCGCGAGATAGCCGATGAAGTTCGCCGACGCGATCAGCCCGGCCTGGCTCTTGGTGAGATGAAGGGCATCCACCATATGCGGCAGGATCGGCGTGTAGACGAAGCGGCCGATGCCGACCGCCGAGGCCATGGCCAGCAGGCCTCCCGAAGCCAAGGTGAGGGGGCTTATTTTCATGGTGGGCGCGTACTCTGGTCCGGTGGCGTTCACGGAGCAAATGACTTAGTTTTATCCCTTCATGACGAACATCATCGATCGCACCACTGCCGAGGCCGCGCGCGCGTGGCCCTTTGAAGAAGCCCGCAAGATCGTCGCCCGCATCGGCGGCAAGGTGCCGGCGAAAGGCTATGTGCTGTTCGAGACCGGCTACGGCCCGTCCGGCCTGCCGCATATCGGCACCTTCGGCGAGGTCGTTCGTACAACCATGGTGCGCCAGGCGTTCCAGCGCCTGAGCGACGTGCCGACCCGGCTGTTCTGCTTCTCCGACGACATGGACGGGCTGCGCAAGGTGCCGGACAACGTGCCGAACAAGGAGATGCTGGCGGCCCATCTCGGCAAGCCGCTCACCTCCGTGCCGGATCCGTTCAGCAACGAATACACATCGTTCGGCGCCGCCAACAACGCACGCCTGCGCGCCTTCCTCGACTCCTTCGGCTTCGAATACGAGTTCCAGTCGGCGACCGACTACTACAAGGGCGGCAAGTTCGACTCGATGCTGCTCGCCATGCTGAAGCACTATGACGAGGTGCAGGCGATCATGCTGCCGACCCTCGGCGAGGAGCGGCGCGCGACCTATTCGATCTTCCTGCCGATTTCACCCAAGACCGGCCGCGTACTGCAGGTGCCGCTGATGAAGGTCGATGCCGCGGCGGGCACGATCGCCTATCGCGACGAGGACGGCACGACGGTCGAGACGCCGGTGACCGGCGGCAACGTCAAGCTGCAGTGGAAGGCTGACTGGGCCGGCCGCTGGTTCGCGCTCGACGTCGACTACGAGATGTACGGCAAGGATCTCATTCCCTCGGCCGAGCTCTCCGCGAAGATCGTGAAGGTCCTGGGCGCCAGGCCGCCGGAGGGCTTCAACTACGAGCTCTTCCTCGACCACGAGGGCAAGAAGATCTCCAAGTCCAAGGGCAACGGCCTCTCGGTCGAGGAGTGGCTGAGCTACGGCCCGCCCGAATCGCTGTCCTTGTATATGCATCAGGCGCCGCGGCGCGCGAAGCGGCTGCACTTCGACGTCATCCCGCGCGCGGTCGACGAATATCTGGCGCTGGTCGAGAAGATGCCGGCCGAAGAGGCCGTCAAGGCTGTCGAGAATCCGGCATGGCACATCCATAACGGCCAGATGCCGTCGAACACGTCGGGCGGCGTCAGCTTCGCGATGCTGTTGAACCTCGCGAGCGTGGCCAACACCGAAGACAAGAACGTGCTGTGGCAGTACCTGAACCGCTACGTGCCCGGCGCGACACCGGAGTCGGCGCCCTATCTCGACCGGCTGCTCGCGGGCGCGGTGGCCTACTACCAGAACTTCGTAAAGGCTTCGAAGAAGTTCCGCCTGCCGTCGGACAAGGAACGCGCGGCGCTCGCGGACCTCGCCCAGGTGCTGCGCAATATCCCCGAGAGCGAGAGCGCGGAGTTCATCCAGAACGAGGTCTACGAGACGGGCAAGCGGCACTTCGCCAAGGAAGAGCTGCGCCAGTGGTTCAAGACCCTCTATGAAGTGCTGCTCGGCAGCGAACAGGGCCCGCGCATGGGCGCCTTCATCAAGCTCTACGGCCGCGACAATGTCGTGAAGCTGATCGATCGCGCGCTGGCCGGGGAAGACCTCGGTAAAGCGGCGTGAACGCCGAGGACTATCTCAGCCCGGAGATTCCCGCGGGCACGCGCGTGTTCGACGTGCCGCTGATCCGCGCGACGCGGCAGTCGCTGAAGGGCTTCGGTGAGATCGTGCGCGACCCCAAGACGCACAAGGTCGAGATCGCGACCTGGCCGGCGCCGGGCTGGCGCAAGCTCGATCCCGGCACCGGCAACGAGGGCGGCACGACCGAAGGCACCTTCGCCTGCGAGTGGCAGGGCAATGAACTGATCGGCCGCAACGAGGCGGTGGGCGGTCACTATGTATTGGGCTTCCGCGATCCGCCCGACATGGTGGGCCAGGGCGCGCCGCCGACCCTTGGCCGCGTGCTGCTGTGGCATTGCAACTATCATCCCGACGGCGGGCAGTTCTTCTGGCCGCTCGACGGCAAGCCATTCGTCGTGCCGGTGGCGCCGCCGGGCGAGGACGTGAAGCCCGAGGACTTCGTGGCCTTCTGGTCCGACGGCGGGCACGGCATCTACATCCATCCGAACATCTGGCACGAGGGCCCGTTCCCGGTCGGTCCTTCGGGCCGCTACTTCGACAAGCAGGGCAAGGTGCACGCGCGCATCAGCTGCGATATTGCGCGCGAGTTTGGCGTGCTGCTGGGCGTCCCGCTGCCGGACGCGGTCTAGAAAATGACAGGCGACGGCATCGGCGCGGCACTGCCGCGGTTCGAGGATGCCCGCCTGCTGCAGGGCCAGGGCCAGTACAGCGACGACTTCACTCATGAGAACCAGGCGCGCGCCTTCGTGCTGCGGTCTCCGCATCCGCATGCCCGCATCGTGTCGATCGACGCGGCTGCCGCGCGCAAGATGCCGGGCGTGCTGCTCGTGCTCACCGGCGCCGATGTCGCGGCCGAAGGGCTGAAGCCGATCCCGCATATTCCGCAGGCCCAGAGCCCGCCCGACATAAGGCTCGACAACCTCGACGGCTCGCCGCACCTCGTCGAACAGCCGTCGATCCTGGCGATCGATACCGTGCGCCACGTGGGCGAGGGCGTGGCCTTCGTCGTGGCCGAGACGGTGGCGCAAGCGAAGGACGCGGCCGAGGCGATCGACGTCGTGTACGAGAGCCTGCCGCCGATCGGCGATATCTGCGTCGACGCGCGGGTCGGCAATACGGCGGCGACGCGTGCAGGCTTCGCCGAAGCCGAATATGTCGTGCGGCTCGAAACGGACATCCAGCGCGTGACCGGCGTGCCGATGGAGCCGCGTGCCGCGCTCGCCCATTACGATCCCGTCACGGACCGCTACACCGTCCATGCCGGCGGCGGCGCGATCGTGCGGCCGAAGAAGGAGATCGCGATCATCCTCGGCATCCCGCCTGAGAAGGTGCGCGTGATCGCCGAGGACGTGGGCGGCAACTTCGGAACGCGCAATTTCTCGTACCCTGAGTTCGCGCTGGTGGCCTGGGCCGCGAAGAAGACCGGCCGTGCAGTGAAGTGGACCTGCGAGCGACAGGAATCGTTCGTCAGCGACTATGCTGCGCGCGACTTCAGGATCGAGTCCGAGCTGGCGCTGAGCGCCGACGGCAAGTTTGTCGGCCTGCATGCCACCAGCACCAGCAACCTCGGCGCCTACACCGCGTCCTTCGTGCCGCTCACCAAGGGCACGCAGCTGATGACCAGCGTCTACGACATGCCGGCGGTGGCGCGGGCGCGCGGCGTGCTCAGCAACACGGTGAGCACGGCGCCCTATCGCAGCGCCGGCCGGCCCGAGACCATGTTCGTGATCGAGCGGCTGATCGACATGGCCGCACGCGCGCATGGCTTCGACCGGGTCGAGCTGCGCCGGCGCAACCTGATCCGCAAGACACCGCACCGCAACGCGTTCGGCGTCGTCTACGACAGTGGCGACTATGTGGGCGCCTTCGAGGAGATCCTGAAGCTTGCCGACTGGCAGGGCTACGAGGCGCGCCGGCAAGAATCGCTGGCGCGCGGCCTGCGGCGCGGACTTGGACTCGGCGGCTACATCGAATCCCAGAGCGGCGCACCGCACGAACGCGCCGAGGTGACGGTGCGGCCCGACAGGAGCGTCGAGATCGTGATCGGTACGCTCTCCGCAGGCCAGGGCCATGCCACAAGCTTCGCGCAGCTTGCGGCGGAGTGGCTGGGCGTGCCGGCGGAGAGCGTGCGCATCGAGACCAGCGACACCGACCGGCTCACCATCGGCGGCGGCTCACACTCCGGCCGTTCGATCCGCCAGGCCGGCACCACGATCCACAAGGCCTCGCAGGGCATCATCGCCAAAGGCCTGAAACTTGCGGCGCTGTATCTCGAGGCGAGCGAAGCCGATATCGTCTTCGCCGACGGCCGCTTCACCGTGACCGGCACCGATCGTGGCGCCGGCCTGTTCGAGCTCGCCACCGCGCATGGCGCCATCGCCGATGAGGGCAACTCGGACAGCCGCGTCGGCTCCTATCCCTACGGCTGGCATGTCTGCGAGGTCGAGATCGACATCGAGACCGGCACCGTGCGGCTCGACCGCTACACCACCATCGACGATGTCGGGCGCGCGGTGAACCCGCTGATCCTGCATGGCCAGACCCATGGAGGCATCGTGCAGGGCGCGGGCCAGGCGCTTATGGAACACATGGTCTACGAGGACGGCCAGCTTCTGTCGGGCTCGTTCATGGATTACGCCATGCCGCACGCCCACGACTTCCCGATGTTCGTGACGGCGCTCAGCGAAGTGCCGTCAACCAACCATCCCCTGGGCTTCCGCGGCGGCGGCGAGGGCGGAATCACGCCGGCGCTGGGCGTGATCATGAACGCAGTCGTCGATGCGCTGGCCGAGTTCGGCGTCACGCACATCGACATGCCGGCCAGCCCCGAACGCGTGTGGCAGGCCATTCAGGCGGCGCAGTCGCCCGTCTAGCCCCAGTTGGACGCGCGGAAGTCGACGACGAAGGACTGCGCAGGCCGCCACTTGTAGTCGCGCCGCTTGGCGATAAACGTCGCGTTCTGGTGTACGACGTTGTAGGCGGGATCCTCTCGCTCGAGGATGGTGAGCGTGCGGCGGAAGTCGCGGCGGCGCTGTTCGATGTCGGTGCCTTCCTGCAGGGCCGAGATCAGCTTCGCCACGTCGGGATTCTCCCACTGGCCCGCTTCCCACGTCTGGCCGCCCGGCGCATAGGCCGCGAGCGAGGCGACGGGATCGTTGAACCATGACGAGTTGGAGTTCTCGCAGATGCCGCGGCCCGGGAAGCGGCCGAGTATCTGGCCCCAGTTCTCCTTCATCTCCATCGCGACGTTGAGGCCCACGGCCTTCCACTGCTCCTGCATGATCTGCGCGGTCTGCAGCTGGTTCGTGTAGTAGTTGTTCAGCATCTGATAGGGGATCGGCGCGCCGTCGTAGCCGGCCTCCTTCAGCAGCCGCCGCGCTTCGGCCGGATCGTAGGCGGGAGGCGCCCAGTCGCCGAGCAGCATCGGCCCGAAGAAATCCCACTGCAGCCCCTTGGGCACCTTCGTGCGGCCGGCCCACAGCGCATCGACGATCGCCTGGCGGTCGACCGAGTGCGTCATGGCGCGGCGCACGCGCGGATCGGCGAGCGTCGGATGGTGCTTGTCGAAGATGGTGAGGCGGATGTTCATGATCGGCCCGCCCGCCACGTCGAGCTTCGGGTTCTGCTCGATCGCGGAAATCTGGTCCGGCGGCATGTCGCAGGCGAAATCGAAATCGCCGGCGCGCAGACCATTCACGCGCTGCGAAACGTCCGGCACCTCGACGAAGCGCAGGCGCTTGATCGGCGGCCGGCCGCCCCAGTATTCGTCGAACGATTCCATCACCAGCTCGACATCCGGCTTGTATTCGACGATGCGATAGGGGCCCGTCCCGACGGGCTTGCGCGACCAGTCGAGCCAGCTCGCGGCCTCGGCGAAGGCACGCCGCGAGAAGATCGCGCCGCAATTGCGGGTGAGACGTCCTTCGAGGGCGGCGTCGGGCACGCGATTGACGAAGCGCACGGTGTGCTTGTCGACGATCTCCATGCGCTCGAAGCCCGGATACGCAGCCATGGCGATCTTGGGCGCCTCGGGCGGCGGCACCTTGCTGGTGGCGCCCTGCGCGGTGTCGACCCACATGCCGCGAGTCTCGACGCTGCTGCCGGACCACATGCGCTCTGGACCGAAGCTGAAGGCCACATCTTCCGC
>CAIMEE010000379.1 GCA_903839865.1 Enhydrobacter aerosaccus
ACCCGGGGCGGGGTGAACTTCAGCCGAGGCTCTCTCTATTGGCTGCTCCGTAATCCGGCCTACATCGGTCAAGTGGCTCACAAAGGGCAGATTTACGAAGGGCGGCAGCAGGCGATCGTTGACCGAGCTCTTTGGGATAGGGTTCAGGAGCTTCTGACGGCGAAAAGCTCTACCCGGGAACGCCGACCCATCGTTCCCGGCGGTCGGCCGCTGGCGGGCCGGCTGTTCGATGACCGAGGCAATGCAATGAGCCCGACCTATACGGTCGGGAGCAGTGGTCGGCGCTATTCCTATTACGTGAGTCAGGCCCTGCTGCAGAACGAGAAGGAGCGAGCCGGATCGATCACCCGTGTGCCAGCCGCGGAGATTGAGAAGCTGGTGCTCAAGGCGATGGGAGCCGCGGGCAGCGAAGAGGTGAGTTCGCCTGAAGCGGAGCTTCGAATGCGCGTCGAGCGCGTGATTGTTCGCGCCGACCGTGTCGAGATCGTCAAGGCGGTGACGGATGACGCGTCAAGCGATCCAGCAGGAACCCCAGCATCTCGGACGGTCGTCGTGGTGGCCAAACTGGCGCATCGCAACAGGGCCAGGATCCTCGACGATGGTTCGGTTGGTCCTGATCTGGCGTTGGTGAGGGCGTTGTGCCGGGCGCACGAGTGGCGCGAGTGGATCGAGGGAGGCGAGGCAATGTCGTATCGCTCGATCGCCAAAAAGGCCGGGGTCGCGTCGGGCTATGTGCAGACTATTCTGCCGCTCGCGTTCCTGGCCCCTGACGTGACGCGCGAATTCCTCGACGGCCGTCGTCACGTGCAGGGCGGCCTAATGGCCTGGCTGCGCCGTGGCTTTCCGGGCGACTGGAGTCAGCAGCGCGAAAGGCTCTGATTCCGGCGCTCGATGCTACGGGGTATCGGCGGGACCGAACGATCGCAGAGTGACACCTCGATCAAAGGCGCCCGGAGACTTTCGGCCAGAACCGCCATGTTCACCCGGAATCGAGCCAGGAGCATCGGTCTCTGGTGTCACTCCAAGCCCCAAAAGTGCGGTGCTATGCGGAGTTTTGGGCTAGCCGCCCGTCGCCGGTGTTAGCGGCGAAGGGTGGCTGGTAGGCCCGGCAGGATTCGAACCTGCGACATAACCGTTATGAGCGGCTCGTTCTAACCGCTGAACTACGGGCCCCCGCCGGGGCCGCTTTTAGCCCGACTATTCGGCCGGGGGAACGAACATATATCCGATGCCCCGGACGGTGCGTATGACCGTCGGCTTCTCGGGGGAGGGCTCGATCTTGCGCCGGATGCGGGTGATGCGGAGGTCGATCGCGCGGTCGAACGGATCGCGGCTGCGATGGCTGGTGGTCTCGAGCAGCCAGTCGCGGCTGAGCGGCCGGTTCGGATTCTCGGCGAAGATTTTCAGGATGTCGAACTCGCCTGCGGTGACGGCGACGTCGTTGCCTTCTTCGTCGTGCAGTTCGCGCTTGGAGAGGTCGAGCGTGTGGCGGCCCATGCGCACGCGCTCGAGCAGCGAGGGCGTGGCCTTGTGGGCGGAGCGGCGCAGCACGCTCTTGCAGCGCGCCAGCAATTCGCGGGGCTCGTAGGGCTTGGCGACGTAGTCGTCGGCGCCGCTTTCGAGGCCCAGCACCTTGTCGACCGAGTCGCCGGCGGCGGTCAGCATGATGATGCCGACCCGGGTGCTGCTTTCGCGCAACCAGCGGGCCAGAGAGAAGCCGTCGTCCTGGCCGGGCAACTGTACGTCGAGCAGGACGAGGTCGGGCATCGCGCGCGAGATCTGGCGGCGCATCTGCGCCCCGTTCTCGACCGCGGTCACCTTGAGATCATGATTGGCAAGATAGGCTTCGGCTGCCTTGCGCTGGAAGGCGTCATCCTCGACCAGCAAAATCGATGGTTGCTGCATGATTGGATCCGAAATAGATTGGTTTCAATAAATGAAAATTACCAAGTTCTTTCAAAGAATTATAGCTCTTTCTTGAAGTCTTTGATACAGTAATAGAGATAATCGGGGCCAACCCACAAGATGTTGCTTCGCTCCTACCGGTCACCCGGTTTTTCGACATGACGCTCGCGATCGATCCGTCGCCTGAAGTGCTGCAGGTCGAGAACCCCGCACGCCAGGAAGCCTTCGTACGCGCCGAGCTGATCCGCCGGTTGTTCGAGGGCTCCAAACAGTCGCGCTACTTCTCGTTCGTACTGTGGCCGGTGATCGCCGCGATCTACTGGCGGCAGGTCAACCTCACCGAACTGGTGCCGCCCTTCGTGGCTCATCTTGCCGTCACCGTCGGCTTCGACGTCCTGCGCCGCAACTTCGCGCGCGCCAATCCGACGGACGAAGAGGTCATCCGCTGGGGCTGGTGGTTCGCGGGGCTCTCGGCGCTCGCCGGCGCCTGCTGGGGCGTCGCGGGCTACATGCTCGCCTCAAAGGATTACGAGCTGCAGCGCATGCTGCTGGGACTGGTGTTGCTCGCCACCATCACGACGGCGGTGCCGATCCGCTCGGCCCATCCGCCCACCTTCTATACGTTCTCGCTGACGACCACCGCGCCTTTGCTGTTCGTGCTGCTGACGTCGGTCGACCCGTTCTACCAATTGGTCGGCATCGCCGGCGGCGCCTATGTCGGCCATCTCATGGCCTACGTGCGCGACGTCCATAGCTGGCAGTACGACAACATCGCGCTCGCCTACCAGAAGGAAGAGCTCGCCCGCCGCCTGCAGGTCGCCTACGACGAGGAACGGCTGGCGCGTGCCGCCGCCAACACCGCCCAGCGCGAGGCCGAGAACGCCAACCAGGCCAAGTCGACCTTCCTCGCGACCGTGAGCCACGAAATCCGCACGCCGATGAACGGCGTGCTGGGCATGATCGACGTGCTGGAACGCACGTCTCTGTCGGCCGAGCAGCGCGATGCGCTGGGCACGGTGCGCTATTCGGCGTCGTCGCTGCTGCGCATCATCGACGACATCCTCGACTTCTCCAAGATCGAGGCCGGCAAGCTCGACCTCGAGTGCATCGAGTTCTCGATCATCGAGTTGATCGAGGGTGCGGCCGAGACGCTGGCGCCACAGGCCGCCGCCAAGGGCATCAAGCTGTCGGCCTATGTCGCCGCCGACGTGCCCGAGCGGGTGATCGGCGATCCGCTGCGGCTGCAGCAGATCCTGTTCAACCTGCTCGGCAACGCGCTCAAGTTCACCGAGCAGGGCTCGGTGGGGGTGACAATCGAGAATGCGGAAGAGGGTGCGCTCTGCATCCGCGTCGTCGACACCGGCATCGGTCTCACCGATGAACAGCGCGAGCGTCTCTTTCAGCCGTTCGTGCAGGCCGACAACACCACGACGCGCCGTTTCGGCGGTACGGGCCTCGGCCTGTCCATCGTCCGCCGTCTCGCCGAGGCGATGCAGGGCGATGTCGCGGTCGAGAGCGTTCCCGACGTCGGTTCGACCTTCACTGTCACCGTGCATCTGGAGGCGGCGACACAGCAGCCGGTGCCCGCGGTGCTGCGCGGCCTGTCGCTGGTCGTGGCACTGCCCGATGACTCCGAAGCCCGCGCCATCGCGCGTTACCTGGGCGATGCGGGTGCGGCCACCAGCATTGCCGTCAATGCGGCCTTCACGGGTATCCAGATCGGCCTCGATCGCTATATCCCGCTGTTCGACGGGCCTTCTGCCGAAACAGCGGGCAGTGTGCCGCGGCCGTGGCGCCGCGACGTGCTGATCCGCGCCGTGGCGCGCGCTGCCGGCCGCCCGGCCGAGCTTGCCCGGCCGTCGCGGTCCGCCGCGCCCTCGTCGCTGCCGGCGAAGGTCGGCGGGCGGGTGCTGGTCGTCGACGACAATTCCGTCAACCGCAAGATCCTGGCTCGCCAGCTCGAGCTCGCTGGTGCCTCGACCGATGCGGCGGCGGGCGGCGAGGAAGCACTCGAGTTGTGGCGCAAGGGTACCTATGACCTCGTGCTGGCCGACCTGCAGATGCCCTCGATGGACGGCTTCGAACTGGCGCGGCGCATCCGCGAGAGCGAGCGCCTCGACCGCCGCGGCCGTACGCCGATCCTTGCCGTGACCGCGAGCGCGCTGGAAGACCAGGAACACAAGAGCCGCGCCGTCGGTATGGACGGGCTGATCACCAAGCCGGTCGGCATCGAGCAGCTCAAGGCCACGCTCGACGTCTGGCTGAAGGACGCGCGCACGGAGCAAACGGCATGAGCGAGACGACGACCATGATGCCGCCGGCCTACGATCGCGACAGGCTGGTGGAGTTGTTCGGGGACAATCCCGCGACCATCGCCGAGGTCGAGCGCGAGTTCCTCGACACCGCACGCGTGGCCGAGAAGGAAATCGTCAACACCACGGATGTCGGCGTCATCGCGCGCGCGGCCCATCGCCTCAAGGGGGCATCGGGCATGATCGGTGCCACGTCGCTGCACACCATCGCCGCTGCCGTCGAACGCGCCGCCAAGGCCGGCGACCTTCCGGGCGTACGGCGCCTGCAGGTTGCCTTCAGCCGCGAAGTCGAACGCGTCGCGCTGCAGGTCGGCGGCTAGCTAATAATTCCTCTCTCCGGGAGAGGGATTATTGTTTCGGCCGCAGGAAGATCGTGGCCGAGTAGGAGAGCAGCGGCTTTCCGTTCTGTTCCAGCAAGCCCCGCAGGAAGGCGAGCGAACGGCCGTGGCGCGGCGTCTCTACCCGCGTCGTGAGCGGGGCGGTGGGCGTGCCAGCCGCCAGGAATTCCGCGGCGAAGGAAACGGTCGAGGGCGCCATGCCCGTCACCTGTCCGGCCGCGCGGGTGACTGCGGAGTCGGCAAAGCTCATCATGTAGCCGCCGTGCAGCGCGCCGCCCGAATTGCACATTCGGGGCAGCGTCGGCTGGATCATCGTCACACCGTCCGTTTCGGGCCGTGCATAGGAAGGTCCGATATGGCGCGAGTAGACGCTGGCGCCGGTCAGCAGCTCGAATCCCTCGGGCACGATCTGTGCGGGAGACGACGAGAGCGCGGGTGCTGCCTCTTCCTTGCGCGCCATCGCCTTGGCGCGCGGCACGTGACGGCAGACGCCCGACCACAGCGCGATCGTCTTGCCTTCCTGGGTGATCTTGCCGCGCGCAAAGGCCAAGCGGCCGGTCACCTGCAGCGGCTCGCCCGCGGCTTCGAGCGGCGGACCGATGCGGCCAGCCGAGAGGAATTCGACGGCAATGCTGACCGTGACGGCGAAGGAGGAGTTGGTGCCACCGTCGGCCGCGCGTCCCGCCACCAGGCAGAGCGCGTAGTCTGCGAAGGCCAGGATGGCGCCGCCATGGACGCCGCCGGCATAGTTCGCCTGGCGCGGCAGGGTCGGCAGCACGCAATGCACCGCGCCCGCCTCGCGCGCATCGCCCGCGATCCGGAAATAGAAGGGCCCGGTGTGATCCTCGAAGGGATCGGACGGGACGAAGACGGAGTAGCGGGCGAGGTCGATGGAGTCGGGCATTCCATGCTCTAATAGAAGAAATCCAGCGCGGAGCAAACGACATGTCGGGTGAGTCAGGCGGGCACAAGATCGAGGTGAAGCGCGAGACGCGGGACGGCGGCGTGGTGGCGCACGTGATCTACGACTATGCGCGGCGGCTGAACGTGCTCAATCCGGCCTCGCTCGCGGAACTGACCGAGACGTTCCTGGCGCTGGCGAAGGAAGACGACCTGCGTGTCGTCGTGTTCTCCGGTGCCGGCGGCAAGGCCTTCATCGGCGGCGCCGACATCAACCACATGGCGGCGATGCGCCATCCCGATGAAGGCCGCGCCTTCATCACTATGGTCCACAAGCTCTGCCAGTCGATCCGCGATTGCCCGGTGCCGGTGATCTGCCGCCTCGAAGGCTACACGCTGGGCGCCGGCGTCGAGGTTGCGGCCGCGTGCGACATCCGGATCTCGGCGGACAACGCGCACTTCGGCATGCCCGAAGTGAAGGTGGGCATCCCCTCGGTGGTCGAGGCCGCATTGCTGCCGCGCCTGATCGGTTGGGGCCGCACCTCGTGGCTGTTGCTGGCCGCCGAGAACATCGACGCAGCGACCGCTGATCGCTGGGGCTTCGTCGAGCAGGTCGTGCCGGTAGCGAAACTTTCCGCCGCGATCGAGCGCTGTGTGGCGTCGATCGTCGAGGGCACGCCCAGAGCGGTTCGCGGCCAGAAACGTCTGATGCGGCGGTGGGAACGGTTGTCGATCGACGAGGCAGTGCAGGCCGGCATCGACGCCTTCGCGCAATCGGTCGGCGAGGGCGAGCATATCGAACGCATGGCGGCCTTCGTGAACCGCAAGAAGAAGGTGTAACCGGCGCGCGACCCCTTGTCGGAGGGGGTCGCGCTTCCCAAGTGGGGCTTTCCCGTACAATCAACGTAAAACTATGTCGATTGACATAGTCTATCGACCGATATAATCGGCTGCGGGTGGTTCACCTTTTCATGCGACACCGGCCCGCAGCGCAAAGCCGTGGCGAAGACACCAGACGGCGCATTCTCGAGACCGCGCTGCAAGTCTTCGCGACCGAAGGCTACGAAGGCGCGAGCACGCGCCACCTCGCCGAACGTGCCGGCGTGAACCTGCCGGCGATTCAGTATTACTTCGGCAGCAAGGAAGGCCTCTTCCGCGCCGTCATCGACAGCATTATCGAGCGGACCGAGACGCACATGGCGCCGCTGGCCGCCGAAGTGCGGGCGGCTCTGGCAGCCCGCGACACGTCAAATGATGTCCTGCTCGACCTGCTCTGCCGCATGCTCGAGTCGTTCGTGTCGCTGGTCACGGGTGGACCGCACGTCGAGGCCAAGCGCCTGCTGTTCGCGCGCTCGGAGGTCGAAGACACGCCCGGTCTCGAGTTGCTGCACGAAAGTGGCATGCATCACGTCTTCACGCCGTGCTTCGAGTTGGTGGCCCGCCTGACGGGCAGCACGGCCGACGACGAAGAGGCCGAACTGCGCGCGATGGCGCTTCTCGGCCAGGTCACGATCTTCTGCCACAAGGGCGTGCATGCCGCCCGGCTGACGCCCGAGCGCGTCCACCTCATCCAGGGTCTCGTGCGCGAGCATACGCATGCGATCTTCCGGGCTGTTCACTCCAAGGTGCCTGTCCGCCAATGACCCATCGCCGTTTCCCTTTTTCGCGTGGTCTCCTGCTCGCCAGTGTCGCCATAGTCGCTGGCTGCACCGCGGGCCCCGACTACCAGAAACCCGACAAGCCGAAGGAGCAGGGCTACACGCCCGAGAGCCTTGCGCCGCAGACGACCGCGGTGCCCGGCGCCGAAGGCGGCGCAGCCCAGAGCTTCGTGCAGGGCCGCGACATTCCCGGCGACTGGTGGACGCTGTTCCGCTCCCAAGAGTTGTCCGCGCTGGTCAACGAGGCGCTGCGTGCGAATCCCGATCTCGACGCTGCGCAGGCAGCCCTTCGCCAGGCCAACGAGACGCTCTATGCCCAGCAGGCCGGTCTGTTTCCGACGCTGGGTGCGAACGGCTCGGGCTCGCAGGCCAGGGCCAACGGCGCAAGCGCCGGCGCGGTGTCGCAGCCTTTCACGTATGGCGTGACGTCGGCGTCGCTCAATATCGCCTACTCGCCCGACATATTCGGCGGCGTGCGACGCCAGGTCGAATCGCAGGCAGCACAGGTCGAGGTTCAGCGCTTTGCGCTCGAGGCCACCTATCTCACGCTGTCGTCGAACGTCGTGGTCGCTGCCGTCAACCTCGCCTCGCTGCGTGGCCAGATCGCGGCGACCGAGCAGATCATCCGGCTGCAGTCCGATGCGATCAATCTGGTGCAGACCCAGTTCAACCTCGGTGCCGCCTCTCAGGTCGACGTGCTGTCCCAGCAAGCCAACCTGCGCGCGAGCCAGGCGCTCCTGCCGCCGTTGCAGAAGCAACTCGCCATCCAGCGAAACCAGCTGATGACCTTGCTCGGCCGTCCGCCGACGGAGAATGCGGGAGACGGCATCGAGCTCTCCTCGCTTCATCTGCCGGAGGAGCTGCCGCTCAGTCTGCCGTCGCAACTCGTCGAGCAACGCCCCGACGTGCGTTCCGCCGAGGCGCAGCTGCGGGTCGCCAGCGCCAACATCGGCGTCGCGACGGCGGCACAGTTGCCGCAGTTCAACATCACCGGTGCGCTGGGCTACAGCGCGGCGGGACTGGCCACGCTGCTCGTGCCGGGCTCGCAGATCTGGAGCGTCGGCCTGTCGATCGCCCAGACACTGTTCGATGCGGGCAAGCTCGACCACAGCAAGAAGGCGGCGGTTGCAGCCTACGACAGGGCGGCCGCGCAGTATCGCAGCACGGTGCTGACGGCGTTCCAGGATGTTGCCAACGCCTTGCGTTCGCTCCAGGCCGACGCCGACGCGCTTCGCGCCACGGTCGCCGCTGAGGAGACCGCGGCCCAGAGTTTCAACCTGGTCCAGCAGCAGTACCAGCTGGGCGCGGTGAACTATCTCAATCTGCTGAGCGCACAGCAGACCTTGCGCAACGCCGCGATTGCCCGCGTGCGGGCCCAGGCGTCGCGCTACAGCGACACCGCGGCGCTCTTCCAGGCGCTTGGCGGCGGCTGGTGGAATCGCACCGACGTGAAACCCGAGTCGAAGGGCAAGCCGGGAGTGTTCGTCCTGCCGCCGTTCGACGAAATCCATCTGCCGCGCGCCGGCCACTGATTTCCGAAGAGAGAGTTCCGATGATCAAGCGAATGCTCATCATGTTGGTCCTGGTTGCCGTGGTGCTCGGAGGCATCTTCGGCTTCAAGGATTTCGTCAACGGCAAGATCAAGGAATTCATGACCGGTCCGGCCGGCCCCGGCCGCCAGGCTCAGACCGTGTCGACGGCCAAGGCCGCGGTCACCGACTGGCAGGAGCAGATCGAGGCGGTGGGCAGCCTGCGCGCCGTCAACGGCGCGGACCTCTCGCTCGAGGTCGCGGGTGTCGTCGAGGAGCTGAATTTCCAGTCGGGCGACGACGCGCCCGCCAACAAGGTGCTGCTGAAGCTGCGCGACTCCGACGACGTCGCGAAGCTGAAGGCCCTGCAGGCCCAGGCCGATCTCGCCAAGGTCGTCTACGACCGCGACGTGAAGCAGTTCAACGCCAAGGCCGTGGCCCAGGCGGTCGTCGACAACGACGAGGCCAACCTGCGCAACATGCTGGCGCAGGTCGAGCAACAGCGCGCGCTGGTGGAGAAGAAGACGCTGAAGGCGCCGTTCGCCGGCCGTCTCGGCATCCGCCAGGTCGACCTCGGCCAGTATCTCGCCCCCGGAACCGTGATCGTGTCGCTCGAGGCGCTGACGCCGATCTACGTCGATTTCCTGCTGCCGCAGAAGGCGCTGGCGCGAATCGAGGTCGGCCAGGCGCTGAAGGTCAAGGTCGACACGTTCGCGGGCAAGGAGTTCGCGGGCAAGATCTCGTCGATCAACTCCAAGGTCGACGCGACGACACGCAACGTGCAGGTCCGCGCCACGATCGACAACAACGACCACAAGCTGTTGCCCGGCATGTTCGCGACGGTGTCGATCGATTCCGGCGCGCCGCAGAAGCAGATCACCGTGCCGCAGACATCGATCACCTACAATCCCTACGGCAACCTTGTCTACATCGTCGACAACAAGGGCAACGGTCCCGACGGCAAGCCGCAGCTCGTGGCGCGCCAGACCTTCGTCACCACCGGCGCCACGCGCGGCGACCAGGTCGCCGTGCTGAAGGGCATCAAGGAGGGCGACGAGATCGTCACCGCCGGCCAGATGAAGCTGCGCAACGGCACGTCGATCGTGGTCAACAACACGGTCAGCCCGACGAACGACCCGAACCCCAAGCCGGTCGACCAGTGACCGGCGGCAGGAAGGACGCCAAGTCATGAAGAATTTCACGGACATCTTCGTCCGCCGTCCGGTTCTGGCGACCGTGGTCAGCCTGATGATCCTGGTGCTGGGCCTGCGCGCCGTGTTTTCGCTGCCGGTGCTGCAGTATCCGCGCACCGAAAACGCCATCGTCACCGTGACGACGACGTATTACGGCGCCGATCCCGACGTCGTCGCGGGATTCATCACGACGCCGCTCGAGCTGGCCATCGCCCAGGCGAACGGCATCGACTACATGACGTCGACCAGCATCAGCGGCGTCAGCACGATCACCGTCAATCTCCGCCTGAACTACGATTCGAGCAAGGCGCTGGTCGAGATCCAGACCAAGGTGAGCTCGGTGCTGAACCAGCTGCCGAACGGTTCGCAGCAGCCGATCCTGACGGTCAAGGTCGGCCAGACAATCGACGCGATGTACATCGGTTTCTCCAGCGACGTGCTCGCGTCCAACCAGATCACCGACTATCTGGTGCGCGTGGTCCAGCCCAAGGTCCAGGCAGTCGCCGGCGTGCAGACGGCCGAGCTGCTGGGCGCCAAGAACTTCGCGATGCGGGCCTGGCTCGATCCGCAGAAGATGGCGGCCTACGGGCTGACCGGCGCCGACGTGAGCGCAGCACTCTCCGCCAACGACTACATCGCGGGCCTCGGCACGACCAAGGGCCAGATGGTGCAGGTGACGCTGAACGCCTCGACCGCGCTGCACACGCTCGAAGAGTTCCGCAAGCTCGTGATCAAGCCGGGCAGCAACGGCGCGATCATTCGGCTCGAGGACATCGCCAATGTCACGCTGGGCTCCGACGATTACGAGAGCCAGGTCGGCTTCGACGGCCAGAAGGCGGTCTACATCGGCATCCAGGTAGCGCCCGCGGCCAACCTGCTCGACGTCATCAAGGGCGTACGCGCGATCTTCCCCGATATCCAGGCCCAGCTGCCCGAGGGCATGACCGGCAAGATCGTCTACGATTCGACGACCTTCGTGAACAGCTCGATCGAGGAGGTGGTCCGCACCCTGATCGAGGCGCTGCTGATCGTGACCGCGGTGGTGTTCCTGTTCCTGGGTTCGCCGCGCTCGGTGCTGATCCCGGTCGTCGCCATTCCGCTGTCGCTGATCGGCACCTTCACGATGATGGCGGCGTTCGGCTTCTCCATCAACCTGCTGACGCTGCTGGCCCTGGTGCTGGCGATCGGCCTGGTGGTCGACGACGCGATCATCGTGGTCGAGACCGTCAATCGCCATCTCGAGGCCGGCGAAAAGCCGCTCCCCGCGGCCCTCGCCGCCGCGCAGGAGC
>CAIMEE010000380.1 GCA_903839865.1 Enhydrobacter aerosaccus
ACCGCGTCAAAGCCAATCGCGCCAAGCCGGATCGCGTCGTTCACCGCAGCGGCCACGACTTCTTTCGGCGCCGCCTCCATCAAACGCAGAACCTGAATAAACTCGCGCTTGCCTCGATTGCCCATGCGGGCTTCCAGAAGATGGCGAAGATGCTGGAATCCTTCCGGCAGGTCCCAGCCCTGCAACGCCGCCGCCTGGTCGAGCGCATTCGGCTTCGTCTCGATCAGCGCCAGATAGTGCAACGGGTCGTACACGAAGACGCCTTGGCCGTAGGATCGCGCATGCCGGGCAATCTCCTCCCCGTGACACAGGATCACGACTTGCTCGACAAACCCCTTCACCAGAACTTCCTGGAACCCGTGAGCAGTCGGCGTCGAATAATCATTGCCGCGATAGCGCACTAACGCTGTCGACGACACCCGGGCCGCCCGCTTCTCGCACGGCTCAAGCGGCGTCACCGGCAGCGTTCGGATGACCGCCGTGTCGGCCGCCAGACGCTCGCCGATCGTCTCGGCACGCCGTCCAGCCCGGTCGCGCTGGCGAGCCAGGCAGCACTCGCTCAGCATCCCGTTGAGCGCTTCGTAGCTCGGCGCGACAGGGATCGGCGTCATGAAGTTCGCCCGTGCATACTTCACGAGCCCTTCGACCTTCCCCTTATCGTTGCCCTTGCCGGGGCGGCCGAACCGATCCTTGAACAGGTAGTGGCTGACCAGTTCGGTGAACGCCCGCGTGCGCTCGCGCTTGCCATCCCCGCAAATCTTCGCCACCGCGATCTTGAGATTGTCGTAGAGGATCGACAACGGCACGCCGCCGAAGAACTCAAACGCCGATACGTGTCCGTCGAGGAAGGCCTCCGTCGTCTCCGCCGGATAGGCCTTCACGAAGCAGGCGTCCGATTGCGGCAGATCCATGCAGAAGAAATGGATCTTCTGGCGCACCCCGCCAATCACGCCGACGGCTTCGCCGAAATCAACCTGCGCATGGCCCGGCGGATGTGCCAGTGGCACGAAGGTCTCTCGCCCGCGCGCCCGTTCGATCCGCACATGATCCTTGACGACGGTGTAGCCGCCCGTGAACCCATGCTCGTCGCGCAGACGCTCGAAAATCCGCTTGGCCGTGTGACGCTGCTTCACCGGCGCAGTTCGGTCAGCCTCCAGGATAGCCTCGATCGCCGGAATCAGGGGCCCCAGCTTCGGCTTCTCCGCCGGTCGTTGCCGTACATAGCCCGGCGGCATCGAGAACCGGCACATCTTCGAGACCGTCTCCCGGCTCAACCCAAAAACACGAGCCGCTTCCCGCCGGCTCTTGCCATCATTGAAAACAAATTGCCGAACGGCCGCGTAAACCTCCACGACAAACATCCCTTCGGCTTCCCTTCGTCCAGAAGACAAAGGAATGCCTTACCACTGGCTGGATTTTACTCCGCCGCGGCCGCAAATCGCCGCCGCTCCAGTGGCCAACTATTCCACCGCCGCGCACACAACGCATCATGGTTCCTGTCGATGACAGACGCTGTCGACCGGCTTGAAGAATGGAGGTGTCACTACAACAACGACAGACCACATACCTCGCTCGGTAACTTGACGCCGAACGAGTTCGCACGCCAAACTCAAACAGCCCGAGAAATTGCATAGAACCTGGACCACAAAACAGGGCAGCTCCAGCGAACTCTCAACTAACATTCAACCCGGACCACTCGATTGGGGCAGATCAGAGTCATGGAATGTGGCCTGCCCATCATTCGGCGCAGGGCACCAAACAATATCGGAGGGGTTAGAGCTTCGAGGACGAGTTTTAGG
>CAIMEE010000381.1 GCA_903839865.1 Enhydrobacter aerosaccus
AAGACCGTGTATAATCAAGTGTAGTCGGTGATGTCCAAGCTGAGCGCGGCATCGCGCGGGGAAGCCGCGCGCATCGCCCGGGCCGAACAACTGGTGGTGGCGAAATAGGGCGGAAAATCGGCACCGCAAAATGGGTAGGGTGAACCCGTAAATTGGGGAACACCCTCCGATGCGGCCTTCATCCCACGTGCATACGTTCGCCTCGCTGCACTGGAGTAGGAAAGGTCGAACCATGCACATTGGAAGTTGTTTCTGCGGCTCCGTGACCCTCGAAGTCACGGGCGAACCCGAGGCGATGGGATACTGCCACTGCCAGTCCTGCCGCTCTTGGTCGGGCGGCCCGGTCAACGCCTTCAGCCTGTGGAAGCCCACGGCGGTGAAGGTGACGTCGGGCGAGCGCAACGTGGCCACGTTCAAGAAGACGCCGATGAGCGAGCGCAAGTACTGCTCGAAGTGCGGCGGGCATCTGATGACGAACCATCCGCCGCTCGGCCTGGTCGACGTGTTCACGGCGACCCTGCCCACGCTGCGCTTCGCGCCCGGCGTCCATGTCAACTACGCCGAGACCGTGCTGCCGATGAAGGACGGCCTGCCCAAGCTCAAGGACTTCCCCAAGGAGTTCGGCGGCTCGGGCGAAGCCATCCCGGAGTAGCACGGCCTCTTCGCTAACCCCTCTTCCGTGCGGGAGCTGCTGCCTCCCAATCCCAGACGCCCCGCACGGTCCCCACCCTCTCCGCCCGTTCCACAAGCAGCGGGCGGAGAGGGTCCCCCCTTTCGGAGACCCCCGATGACCAACGACTCCACCCAGGTGGCGGCGACGGCCCGTCGTGCGCGCGCCAAAGCGATCGGCCACGGCATCAGCCAGTGCCTTGTCGCTCTCTGCTCCGGACTGATGGCGGCGCTGCGCACGCGGCCCCTGTTCCACGAGGAGCGGTGTCCGCCCGAACGCGTCCGGCGCCTGCAGTGACGGACACTTCGAGGCCCTTCGCCGCCTATCGCGCGGGCATGATCCTGCTCGGCTGCTACATCGTGTTGCTCACCAAGGTCGCTGCGATGCCGGAAGCCGCCTGGACCATGCTTGCCGTATTCGCGGCGGCGCTCCTCTCGGGCTTCGTGGGCTTCGGCTTTGCCGCGCTCTGCAGCGCGATGCTCGTGCACCTGCTGGGCGATCCGATGCGCGCACTTGAGATCACACTGGTCTGCGGCATTGCCGGCCAGGTGATGATGGTGTGGTCGCTGCGGCAGGACATTGACTGGCACGCATGCCCCGATTGCCTGGTCGGCGTGGCGGTCGGCCTGCCTGTCGGCTTTTACGTGCTGCTGCATGGGTCTTCGAGGCTCGCTGCGCAGGCCCTGGGCGTGCTGCTGGTGATCTTTGCCGTGGCGGCCCTTTTGCGCCGGCCCATGGTGATCGACTGCCGGCGCGGCATCGCCGACGCCGTCGCTGGCGTACTTGGTGGGATCACTGGCGGCGTCGCGGCGTTTCCCGGCGCCCCGGTTGTCGTGTGGTGCGGACTCAAGGGCTGGAGCAAGGAGCGCCAGCGCGGCCTCTACCAGCCCGTCCTGCTGATCCTGCAGCTTGCCGGACTCGCGGTCCTGGCGGCGGGCGAGTTCGCCGGCGGCCGGCATCGCGACATCGACTGGAGCGGATTGCTCTACCTGCCGGCAGTGCTGCTCGGCACGTCACTGGGCATGGCCCTCTTCAGCCGACTGAACGACAAGCAGTTCGGGCTCGCGGGCAAGATTCTGCTGACCGTTTGCGGCGTGACCCTGCTGCTCTAGCCAATGAGCTGCCCGTCAGAAGCGGCGATACTCGTGAAACCGCCGGTATTCCACGATGTCGCGCGGGGAGACGTCATTGGGATAGCAGTAGATGTCGCGCCGCGCGGTGCGCTGGTTGTAGAGACTCTTGTCGGCACACAGCTGGCCGTTCCAGGCGTAGCTGTACGGACAGGGGCAATCGCGCGCGCTGAAGCCGGACAGCGAGTCGCGGATGATCATCTGGCGAATCTCTTCGTCGGAGTAACGCTGCGCCGATGCGGCCGTCGCCCAGAACAGCGGCACGATCGCGAGAAGGACCAGACGCTTCATCGCTCAGGCCGGCGCGAAGATGCCGTCGGACAGGGCATGCCGTGGCGACGCAGGTGCCGTCGCCGAACGTTTGCCTCCGGCGAATGCCGGATCGCGCTGGAGGGTCGGCAATACCCGGTCGGCGAACAGGCGCAGGTTCTTCTCCGATTCATGGTGGGGCAAATTGCCAAACGAGAACTCCGCCACCAGATGCTCGTGGCCAGTCACTTTTTGCAGGTCGCCCAGCTGCTGCAGGCAGTCGTCGGGCGTGCCCACGATCTGGATCGAGACGTAGAAGTCGGTCGCCTTCTTGAGGTTGGCGGGGTCCTTCAGCTTGGCGTAGGTCTTCGCGGTCTTGCCGTAGGCCTCGTAGCCTTTGACGTTGGCGAGATGGCCGTCCGAGAAGTGATAGTGGTCGTCGATCGACTGCCACTTGCGGCCGAGATATTTTTGCGCGCGCTCGTGTGCTTCCTCGCGCGATTCGGCGCAGGAAACGTTGGTCAGGATGATCGGCGCCTTGGGCACGAAGCCCGCCTGCTCGCTCATCGACTGGAACTTGTCGATGTCCTGGCGGCACTTCTCCCATTCGTTCTGCATGATCAACAGCATGCCGAATCCGAGCTTGGCGATCACCTCGGCGGACTCCGGGCTGACCGAAGAAGCGTAGAAGCGCCGCTCCGGGTTCGACATCGGACGCGGCCGGATCGACATGCGCGGGATCTTGAAGAACTGCCCGTCATGCTCGAACGAGTCGTTGGCCAGCGCCTTCACGACGATTTCCGCCGCCTCCGCAAAGCGCGGCCGCGCCTCGTCCATGGGAATACGGAAACCCTCGTACTCGGTCGTGGCGGCGCCGCGACCGAAGCCGAACAGGCAGCGGCCGCCGCACATGATGTCGAGCAGCGCGATCTGCTCGGCCACGCGCACGGGGTCGTGCCACGGCAGCACGATCACCGCGGTGCCGAGCTGGATACGCTTCGTGCGGCCGGCGAAGTAGGCGAGCAGCTGCGTCGGCGCGGGCGACATGGCGTAACCCGTGAAGTGATGCTCGAGTCCCCACAGCGAATCGAAGCCCAAAGGCTCGACCAGATCGCCCAGCTGGAAATGCTCCTGCACCACGGCGACGTCGGGCTTGCCGTGCTCGTAGAGCATGTTCATCGCGACGCCGACCTTCATGGGTTCCTCCGGAGTTTGTTTGGAGAATTGTCGGTCGTGGCGACCGGCGCCGCAAGCGCCGTTGCCGGAATGCTAGGCAGCGTTGTCGTAGCGCCGCAGGAACAGGCGCGTGGCCTGCTTCACCGCGGGCACCATCGCACGGCCGACCATCGGGCTCATGCCCAGCGGCTTCAGCAGCATCTTCACCGCCATGCCGTGCGGGAAGTACTGGCGCACCAGGTTGAGGACGCCGTCGCGATAGGCGTCGTAGTCGGCGCGCTCGAACTCGACGCCGGGATGACTGCCGCGGAACACGGCGTGGAAGGCATGGAAGGTATCCCCGGCCTCGACTTCGGCGGCGCGTCCCACGAGCGTGCGCAGCACGGCGAAGCGGCTCGGCTTCTCGACGTCGCGGTAGCGCCGGAAGTAGCGATGGAAGTGCTTGTAGTGGCGCACTTCGTCGGCGCTGATCTCGGTGGCCAGACGTGAGAGCACGGGATCGGGGCTGATGTCCGAGAGCATGCGGTAGAAGCTCGCGGTGCCGGTCTCGACCACGCAGCGCGCCACCATCTCGAGCGCCTTGGTGCCGGCCAGCCCCTCGACCGTGCAGGTTGCGCCGTAATCCCGGCGGAAGTTGGCGTACGCCGCCTCCCAGTCAAAGTCGGGCCAGGCGGTCTGGACGTATTTCTTCAGCGCCGCGCCATGCTGCAGTTCTTCTTTCTCCCACTGGTGCGCGAGCCACTCGGCGATCTCGGCGTCGTGGCGGAAGAACTCGATCAGGTTCTGCGTATAGAGGTCGGAGGTGATCTCGATGAAGGACGCCGACGCCACGATGTAGAACAGTTGGCGGTCGTCGCGCACGCGATCATGTGCGATCTCGCCGTAAGGAATGTCGTCGATCGACCAGCTCGCGCCGTCAAACTTGCCCATGGCACGCGATCCCTTGTCCGCCGCCTATTCTGCACCCGAAAGGCCGGGGGGCGGCAAGGGTTCTAAACGCGCTTGCCGCCAGGAAGTTGCTCCCGCGGGCAAGTTTGGCGGAAAACGCGCCCTTGCTGGATCAAGTAAATAAGCCTGACTTGACAAACGATGCGAAAGTCGCAATATTAAATCTCGGGAAGCGGCGGCGCGGCCAGATGGAGCCACGCCAGTCGCTCTTCCGCGAAGGCATGGCCCTGGGGCGCATAAGGCTCGGGGTTGTCGAAGGCGCCGACGTGGAGGTGGATTTCGGTGGGCCAGCGATCGCCCTCGTAGGTGAGGGTCGAGCCGCAGGCGGCGCAGAAGCCACGCTGGACGCCGGGCGAGGAGACGAAGCGGGCGAGGGCGCCGCGGGTGAAGCGTACTTTCTCGCGCTCGAAGCCCGCGTAGGCCGAGACCGGTGCGCCGGTGTGTCGGCGGCAACTCGTGCAGTGGCAGTAGCTCGTCCATTTGGGTGCGCCGTCGACGGCGAACCGGATGGCGCCGCACAGGCATCCACCTTCACTCATGAAGGATCTCCCATTTAATTCCCATTTGTTTAATGGGACCTAGCCCAGCGCCCCGCTGGCGCGAAGCCGATCGATCTCGGCGCGGTCGTAGCCCAGCTCGGCCAGAATTTCATCGGTGTGCGCGCCGTGGCCCGGCCCCGGACCGGGCGGCGCCGGCTGGGCGGCGAACGAGAGGCGGATCGGCGCGGAGATGGAGCGCGGCATCTCCTCGACTTCTGTCTCTACTACGGCGCCGTTGGCGACGGCCTGCTCGTCGTCGGGCACGTCGCGCAACACACCCAGCAGGCCGAAGGTGATCTCGTGATGGCGCAGGCGCTTTTTCCATTCCGGCCACGGATGGGCGGCGAACACCGGATCGAGGATCGCGGCCAGGTCGCTTGCATGGGCGCGGCGGTCGTCGGTGGTCTGGAAACGCGGATCCTGCAGCAGGTCGGGCCGCTGCATCGCCTTGCACAGCTCCGGCCACAACTTGTCCTCGCGCACGATGGTGAGCTGGATCCAGCGCCCGTCCGCGGTCTTGTACTGGTTGGCGAGCGCGCTTCTGGGCGTGGTGCGGGGCGGACGGGGGGCGACGAAGGCGCCGAGCAGCGCGCCCTGCGCCAGCATCGCGTTCGACCACAGGCCCGAGGCATGCAGCGAGGTCGAGACTTCGCTGCCCTCTCCCGTGCGCTCGCGGTGCAACAGCGCCATCGAGATCGCGGCGAACAGATTCATGCCGGCCATCTGGTCGCCCTGCGCCGGCAGCGAGAAGGCGGGCGGGCCGCCGGCATAAGTGAGCGCATCGAGCAGGCCCGAGCGCGCGAAGAACGCCGTCGAGTCGAACCCCGGCTGTTCGGCATCCGGTCCCTGCTCGCCGTAGCCGGTCATCGAGGCATAGATCAGGCGCGGGTTGAGCGGCGCCACGTCGGCGTAGCGCATCTTCAATCGCTCGCGCACCTTCAGCGGAAAATTAACCACCATCACGTCGGCGGTCTTCACCAGCCGGTCGAAGGCGGCGCGGCCGTCGGCATGCTTGAGATCGAGCACGATCGCGCGCTTGTTGCGGTTGACCAGGTGCCAGCAGAAGTTGACCGGATGCTGCGGGATCGAGTGCGCCTGTCCCAGCTTGCGCTGCGGGTCGCCCTCGCCCGGCGGCTCGATCTTGATCACCTCGGCGCCATAATCGCCCATCACCGTGGTCGCCACGGGACCGGCGATGAAGCTCGCCAGATCGAGAACGCGCAGGCCCTGCAGCGGCAATGTGCCGGCCGTCGTTGGGGGCATTGAAGTTTCCTCTCCGAACCCGTACACGGCAGCCTACCCCCGGAAAGAGGTTTTTGGTGCGAAACTTCCTGGCAAACCTGCTTCTTATTACCGTGTCGTTCGTGTTCTGCGTGCTCGCGGCCGAGGGCGCGATCCGGATCATCGACGGTCAATCGGTGGTGGCGCTGGCGCTGCCGGAGGTCAACAGTTCGCAGGGTGTCGATACGACCGGCGGCCATCTCGACGAAATGCCGCGCGCGGCCGGCGTCGACCGCGCCCTGTTCTTCACCGATCCGCCGCCGCTGCCCAACCGCAAGCCGGTGCCCGAGGAATGGCTGAAGGTGCATCGCCACATCCAGGAGACCCAGAGCGGGCCCAACCCGTTCATGCAGTGGGACATGTACAAGGCGTGGAACTCGGTCTTTGTCGGCGACCCGTGCAAGCACGAGTATCTCAAGGGCGCGCCCGGCCAGCTCTATGTCTACGACCCGCCCGACGGCAAGACGCGGCCGTTCTTCCGCTTCCTGCCGAACGCCACGACGCCGGACGGCCTCGT
>CAIMEE010000382.1 GCA_903839865.1 Enhydrobacter aerosaccus
AGTGCGGTCGGGATGACAGGAGTGCTGTCGAGACAACAAGACTGTCATCCCGAGCGTAGCGAGGGATCTTTCCTCAGCCGAGCGACACGCGCGTCCCGTCGATCTTCGTCCCGTACGGCTTCGACAAAGCCGCGAAGCGGTCGAGGATCGCCTTGCCCTCCTCCGCGCCGGCCAGCCGCGGGCGGCCGCGCTTGTGGCGGGCCTCCTTCCAGCCGAGCGAGATCGGGATCAGCTCGATGCCCTTCAACACACCGCCCTCATAGGTGAGCTCGGGCAGCACCGACTCCCAGTAGCGGCGGTCGGACGGGAAGCCGCCCTGATCGTTGTTGGTGCGCTTCTGGTAGACCTGCCCCGGCGTGAGGTCGGGATCGGCGCGGAAGCGCTCGTAGGCGTCGGCCGGCATCTTGGGCACCAGCTCGTTCTGGCCGATGAAGTTGCCCAGCGAATAGAAGATCGGCTTGCCCTTGTAGAGCTCCATGCCGCGCAGCAGATGCGGCCCGTGGCCGGCCACGATATCCGCACCGGCATCGATCATCTGGCGCGCGAACACGGGAATGAACTCGGCCGGGATCTCCTTGCTCTCGCCCTGCTCGTGCGCGTGCAGGCTCACCACCACCACGTCGGAGAGCCCGCGCGCCTCGGCGATCCAGCGCACGATGCCGTCGATGTCCTTCTTGCTGGCCGTCGTGCGCACCGCCGCCTTGTTGGCCGAGCGGAAGTTCATGCCGTTCAACGGAAACACCGACGCATCGGACGGCGCGAAGGCAAAGCCCATCTTGATCTTCTGCTGGCGCTCGGCCTCGAGCCCGAGCTGGTCGGCGATCTCGCGCAAGGTCGCGAGCTGCGACTCGGTCACCTCGTGCATGGTCTCGAAGTGCAGCGGGTTGAGGCCGGGCCGTCCCGGCAGGTCGGGCCGCTGGGCCGACGCCTCCTGGCCCTTGGCGAAGGACGAGGCGCAGGAGATCATCGCCACGGTGCCGCGCGGCGAGGTGTGATAGCAGGGCCTGCGCGCATCTTCGAGGTTGCGGCCCACGCCGGCAAACGACAGCCCGCGCGCCTCCAGCGCCTCGATCGTGTGCACGAGGCCCGACACGCCGTAATCGAGCGCATGGTTGGTGGCCGTGGCGAACAGGTCGAAGCCCGCCTCCGACAGCTCGTCCAGCACCCAGGCCGGCGCGCCGAAATGCGAGCCGCCGCTCTCCAGCGCGGGATCGCCGCGATAGTCGTTGGCCAGGACTTCGAGGTTGGTGAAAGCGACGTCGGCCGCGCGCACGCGATCGAACAGGGGCGAGAGTATGGAGTCGGCGCGCGATTGCAGGCGGCGCTGGAGAATGGAGTCGCCGGTGAGGAGGAGGCGGAGAGTCATACATTAAAATTAGGGCATCGTGGTGCCCGCTTAAATAGCCGACCTCACCACAATCGCTATTTTATGCTGCTGGTCTCAGAGCGCGGTCTCCCCGATTACCGTCAGTAAGTGGGAAGCTATTTGCGCTCAACTCCGGACTGCGCGCTAATCTCGCTACACCCTCTGCCCACTCGATAATTTCTCTCGTGGATTTACTATCTCCGGTTGATATAATATCCAAAGGGCGCAGTGTTGCCCGCGTCGCAAATTAAGGTTGGCCGTTGTCAGCACTGAGATCTTTGGATGCAGAAAACTCCCCTCGGCGATGCTGCAATGAAGGCGCCTCACTTGATGCCGGTATAAATGTCGACGCAACCTGAATACGAGTTGCTAGGCCTTCTGAGCGCCGTGGATAGCGCGTTTGCCCGCTTATCAGCATGCCACGGATTCACCACCGTCAAGACCGGAGCAATCTGCAGAGCAATTTCTCGTCTTCTATTTGGAAATGAAGATAAGGCCTCCACGCAACGTCTAGACGACGCGCTGACTCCCCTTGACCCAAGCATCTTCCTTTCGGCCAGCCTAAGGGAAGTCGACCTAAGCGAAAGCGTGGTCATAGACTCCATTCGATTCTCGGGCG
>CAIMEE010000383.1 GCA_903839865.1 Enhydrobacter aerosaccus
GAAGCGGCGGGCGACCCCCTGAGGGCGTCACGTCCACAAAAGACAAGAAGCAAGAACCCGGCACTTGACAACGTAATACCGCGTATTATCTTCCCCTCACCTCGCTTCAGGACCCTTGCGCAGTCGATTTAGGCGTGCTATGCACTGCGCATGAAGACTTTGGAAGAAAGGTTCAACGCCAAATGTCATCGCCCAAAAAAGGGCTGCTGGCTTTGGCTTGGGGCCAGGCAACCGACTGGTTACGGGCAGCTTTGGAACGGGGAGCGCCCGGAGCAAGCGCACAGAATTTCGTACCGAATGTACTGCGGCCCTATCCCCGACGAGCTAGAAATACACCACGAGTGCCATAACCGAAGTTGTGTAAATCCCGCGCACCTTAAATTAATCACACATCGGCAGAATATCCTGGAAAGCGACACGCTCATGGGGAAGAACGCCCGCAAGACGGAATGCAAGCGCGGGCATCCTCTCTCGGGGAAAAATCTTCGGATAACCAAAAACGGTCAGCGCGCTTGTAGGCTTTGCGTAAACATACTCGCGGCCAATTACCGCAGGAGGCGTCGTGGCAAAAGCTAGAGCTTATTTTAACGAGATCGACCTTTACTGCGCCGAGTGGCTGTACAATCTGCAAAAAGAAAACCTCATCGCGCCGGGCGACATCGACACGCGCCCGATACAGGACGTTTGCCCCAATGACCTCAAAGGATATTCGCAGCACCATTTCTTCGCCGGCATCGGCGGCTGGAGCCGAGCGCTACGACTCTCGGATTGGCCCGATCATCGAGAAGTTTGGACTGGAAGCTGTCCTTGCCAGCCTTTCTCCCTCGCGGGCAAAAGAGGTGGGTTTGCTGACGACCGGCACCTCTGGCCGTATTTCCGATATCTCATCGCGATCGGACGCCCTGCAATCGTCTTTGGAGAACAAGTTGCGAGCGCGGCTGAGTGGCTCGGACTTGTGCGAGGTGATCTGGAAGCCATGGACTACGCCGTGGGGGCAATGCCTGTCGAGGCCGCGAGCGCGGGTGCGGACCACCTGCGAGATCGGTTCTGGTTTGTGGGCCACGATCCGAGCGACGGACGGAGCGAAGGGCGGGCCGAACATGAGCTTCGGGGCGGGTGGCCAGCCGCTCCCGGCGATGGCGGCATGGAGCACGCCGCACAGCAGCAGCAGCACGGGCGCCGGCTCGCAGGGCCGTTCGGGCGGGATGAACATTCAGACGATGGTAGCGGGCGTTTGGCAAACGCCCGTCGCGGACGACGCGCCGGATCGGGAGAAGGGCAAGATCAATTCGAGGGGCGAGGCGAAATTGTCGGGGCAGGCAGTACAAGCAACTTGGCCGACTACTACTACTCGCGATCACAAGGACGGCCACTATCAGCCGAACGTCCCGATCAACGGTTTGCTGGGACGAATGGTTTGGCCAACCCCGACTTCGCAAGCGAAGTCGACGGACACGAACAACGAAGCAGGCAATTCGGCGGGACTGGTGGCGATCCGCAAGCACGCGATAGCAGCGTTACACCCAACGCCTTTATCAGCACCGACGAGCGAAGCATCACACGGGCAGAGCAGCGGCTCGTACCGAGCATCGGTGGCGAAGACGCTTCCTTCAATTGGGTCCTCGGCGCCGACGGAAAAGCGCGGCGCGTTAAACCCGGAGTTCGTTTGCTGGCTCATGGGGTACCCAATCGAGTGGGTAAATTGCGCGGGTTCGGAAACGCGATCGACCCGCGCCCGGCGGCAGCGTTCATCCAAAGCGTGAAGGACATCATTGACAGAACGTAATACATCGGATTAATCTCAACCCGCAAACCGAAAGTCAAAATCCATGAGCGTAACGATTTGTTGGCGCCCCATTTCAGAAACGCCGAAGCACTTCGAAGGCGGCACATCTTCAAGCTTGGAAGTTTTGAAGGGCGTGTTTCACGGC
>CAIMEE010000384.1 GCA_903839865.1 Enhydrobacter aerosaccus
CGCGTCGGCCAGGCGCGGATAATTGATGCCAAGCCGCTCGGTCACGCCGACGGAATAGTTCTCGACCACGACGTCTGCGTGCTCGAGCAGGCGATAGAACAGTGCCTTGCCGTCCGGCGTCTTGAGGTCGAGCGAGATCGCCTTCTTGCCGCGCGTGCGCTTCAGGTAGTTCACGCTGAGGTCGTCGGGCGAGGTCCGCTCGAAGGACACGCCACCCCGGCCGGCATAAGGCGGCGCGACCGCGACACTCTTGGCGCCCTCGGGCGAGTCGATGCGGATCACCTCTGCCCCGAGCCCGGCGAGGAAAAGCGTCGCCTGGGGACCGGAGAAGAACTGGGTGAGATCGAGGACCCGCACGCCATCGAGGATCTTGCGCAAGCTGGCTCTCCCCTTCAGCGCGGTGTCAGCAGCAGACGCTTCACTTGTTCAGCTGCCTGGCGAGCACGATGGCGGATTTCGTCATCCGTGACGCTCGACAGGGGATGGTCGATGACGACCGGCTCGAGACCAGCCATGCCCAACGCAGCGCGCTGCGTAATGCATTCGCTGACGAATTCGGAAGTGACGATGACCGCCGTGGGGCGGCCGAGCGCTTCAAGTTCGATGCCGTCGTGCACACTGCACGATGTGCAGCTTCCTCAATCGCCTATGGCGGTGATCACCAGGTCGTTGCCTGCAGCGATCTGTTCGATCATCTCCGGCGTTGCGGTGTAGGAGAAGCCCCGCTTCACGTACGTATTCACCTGCGAGAAGGCGAACTCCTCGTTGAGGATCTCCGCCGTGTAGGTCAGCAGCTTGCCGGCCTTCATCTTGGCGTTGTCGAGGACAGCCATGCGCAGGCCGCGCATTTCCGGAAGCCGCGGCGCCAGCGCGCGCGGTTCTGCTTCAACGATGCCGCGCGGATCGTAGCCGTAGAGGGGAGTGCGGAAGTCCATGTCGGTCTCCAGGAGCTGGTGTGATTCAGAGGTAGCAGGTGCCGTCGATGCAGACTGGCCCGCCGACGGGCGAGGCACCGTCGATCGAGCGCAGGACGGGGCTGTTGTAGTGGCCCCAGCCCGGAATAAACGAGGAGAAGCGGCCGGCAGTGCCGCCGATCACGAAGAGGTGGATGTTGTCCGGCGACGGCACGATGGGAATGTCGGAGTCGAGATCTCGACGATAGTGCTTGGGCAGGTGGCGATTGTAGGCCTTGCCGTACTTATGGTCGTGCACGATGGCGCCGAATTTGTTGGTGGCGTACATCTGCAGGTAGCTGCGCACGTCATGGCGCGTCCAGCCGTGCTTGGCGCATGCCTGGGCATGTTCGGGTGACAGTGCCACCGTGCAGTGACCGCTCGCGCGCGCGTTGTTGTGCACGACTGTCGTCATCGAGGAGATTACGTCGTTGAGGATGCCTTCGGGGTCGTTCGGCAGCGGGCTGTTGATGTTGTGGTTCGATTCGCCGCCGATGACGAACACCGTGGAGTCCTGGAGGCGGTAGCCCTTTTCGACGTGGTACGGCGCCCACGGGCTGTCTTCCTCATTCTCGGCGACGCAGTAGGAATATTTGGCGGGCGTGCCTTGCGTGCTCTTGTCGAGAACGCCAGGAAGGCCGCCGCCGACATTCAGCAGCACGAGGCGGATTGCCCGGCCGATCGTCGCGTTGGCCCGGTTGCCGGGGCCGAAAGCGCCATGTCCGAAGTTCATGCCGATCTCCTTGCGGATCGGACCATTGACGATGGCCAGCGGTGCAATGACGTGAGTCGTCGCCTGGATGGCGTTGAGATTAAAATGGTTCTCGCACATCGCCTTCAGTGCGGTTCGGAGGACCGTTGCGTAGGCAGGCAAGCAGCCGGCCATGACGGCATTGATCGCCAGCGCCCGACGCGTGAGATTGCCCCAGCGCGGCGGCACGCGCGCCTCTAGGAAGGCCGGATCGCCGCCCAGGGCGTCGACCATCGCCTCGATCTTCTCCGGCGTCGGCGGGACAACGGGAAGGCCGTCGGTGTAGCCTTGCTCGAAGTACCATTCCTGCGGATCGACGCCGTCGAAGGGCGTCATGTCGGCTAGCCCCGTTTCGGCTTTCTCAGCCCTGAGTGTCTGCGCCATGAGATGCCTCGCAACCGGACCAGCGTGATGCCACTGCATAGAATAGGCAAATATTCGAACAATTCAATCGATGTTACACGCCGTCCTCTACCGCTCCGCGAGATTGCCGCGAAAAAGATCGATGGTCTGACCAAACTTCTCCAATCGATAATGGAGTTCGCCAGTGGCGATCACGTCGCCGTCCCAGCCGAAATAGGTGCGGTGTACCACTACCGTCGGATGGCCCGTGGCGACCTTGAGATGATCGGCGATCTCCGCCGACGCAGTACCGCCGGATAATTCTTGGCGGACGCGATGCGCCCGGATCTTGCGGTGTCGCTCGATCTGCACGACCAACGGTTCGCGCCCGATGCGATTGCGGGGCAGGGATTTGCCGATATCGGCGGCGAGAAAATTTAGCGAGAAGAATGCCGGACCGTCTTTGCTGGCACGGATGATCCGTTCGATCAGGAAGAGCTTGCCTCGCGGGCCGGTGCTGAACAGCTTGGCCAGTCGCGGATAGTGACGGGCCGCGACCACGCCTGCCGACAGCACCATCGGACGTTCGAAGAGGTTGCGGTCGATAAGGTCCTCGACCGTTCGGATCGCCCAGCTCGATTGCGCCGGCGCCCTCTTTAGCACTCTGGTGCCGCGACCCGGATGACGATGGATCTGTCCGTCCGACTCCAGCCGGTGCATCGCGCTGCGCACTGCGTAACGCGACATGCCGAACTCGGCGATCAGTTCGTTTTCAGTGGGAAATCTCTGCTTATACTTTCCGGCGGAAACCCGTTCGCGCAGGATGTTGGCAAGCTTGAATCCGACCGACGACGTTCCTCGTCCCGCCATAGTGAGTCCGTTCTGTACCTGTTGAGCCCGAGCCAGCCCATCATGATCTTGTTGAACGGAATTAGAAAAGAGATTGTTCTTCGCTGACAAAATTCGGCAGCAGGCTTTTGCAGCGAACCTTTGGCCCTGCTTCATCGATTTCCAATTTAACGCATCCAATAAAAGCGTGCGCGGGCCGCAATCAGTTGACTTTGTCTTTAGCGAGACTGACGGCACGACTCACGACGAGCAGACCGCGCGGCTTCGCCAAATCGTTGACGACTTTATGAAACGACTGCGCGCGGCTTGAAGTCCATCAAGTAGGTGCACGACACACCGGCCAGGCGTGCGGGCATTAATTCGGCCAAGAGCCGCGACGCGGGCGGATTGGCTCACTCAGTGTAGAATGGCCTTTTTGTGCTGAGTTGCCTTAACACCCCTCAGGATAAAAAGTACATTTTGTACTGAGTTAGGAGCATCGATCTGGTCAGGCAACAAGGGCCTCCCAGTGTCACGGCCGGCAGAGACGAGAGTTCATCCAAACGCGACAATGAGACTTGTCGTCCGTTAACCAGGTGCCGGAC
>CAIMEE010000385.1 GCA_903839865.1 Enhydrobacter aerosaccus
CCCCCGAGATGGGGGAGGAAATCATAAGATATCGGAAAAGTATCGCATCCCTATTTACCATATATTTGAACACTGGATAAAGCGCTCCTACGGTCCGGCCATGACGATATTCATGGCCGCGTCGCTCTCCGTTCTGATGATCTTCACCGCGCTCCTCTCCGGGGTCTTCGGCATGGCGGGCGGCCTCATCCTGATCGGTGTGCTGATCACGCTGTTCCCGGTGCCGCAGGCCATGATCCTGCATGCGGTGACGCAGATGGCGTCCAACGGCTGGCGAGCGCTCCTGTGGTGGCGGCACATCGGCTGGCGCAGCATGGGCTTCTACGTCGCGGGCTGCCTGGTCGCCGTCGGCCTGTGGTCGCTCACGCTCTATGTGCCCGACAAGGCGGTGGCGCTCCTGATGCTGGGCGCCTCGCCCTTCGTGATCCGCGCCATCCCCGAGAAGATCCTGCCGCGCACCTTCGGTCCCGTGCAGGTGGCGATCACCGGACTGTTTTCGATGACGCTGATGCTGCTGACCGGCGTCACGGGCCCGCTGCTCGACACGATGTTTCTGCGCTCGCCGCTCGAGCGCAAAGAGATCATCGCCACCAAGGCCGCCTGCCAGGTGTTCGGCCACGGCTTCAAGCTCTTCTACTTTGGCGCGCTGATCCAGCAGGCCGGCACCATCGAGCCGTGGTTCCTGGGCCTCGCCATCGCCTCGTCGATCGTGGGCTCCTCGCTCGGCCGCCTGCTGCTGGAGCGCCTCAGCGACACGCAGTTCCGTTCCTGGTCGAACCGGCTGATCACTGCGATCGGCGCGTATTACGTCGGCCACGGTTTGGTGATGCTGGTGCACTTCGCCTAAGATGGCGCGTGCCGATTGACAGCAAGATTCCCGCGGGCTTCACACAACTCGCCGACGTGGTGGGCTTCGCCGGGGCCAACGGCCCCTGGTACGAGAAGATCGACAACGGCCGTCTGATCCGCGGTTTCCTGGCGGGACCGCAGCACGCCAATTCGCTGGGCATCGTGCACGGCGGCATGATGGCGGCGTTCCTCGACTCCGCGATGGGCTCGACGGTGTGGCACGTGTTGCAGCGCCGCGCCGTGACCATGAAACTTTCGCTCGACTATCTGGGGCCGGGCCGCGTCGGCGAGTGGCTGCAGGCCGAAGGCGAGGTGGTGGGCGAGGACGAGCACATGGTCCAGGTGCGCGCCCGGCTGTACGGCCGCCGCCATGACATCCTGACCGGCGTCGGCGCCTTTGCCCTCCTCAGCCGCCAGCGCTCGGTGAAGCCCAGGGGCTAGGTTTGCGGGGCCAGGCTCGCGCAATTTTATTGCGTAGAGGGAGTGGCGGAATCCGGTACAAATCGCGTGAAACCCTTGTGCCATCGGCATCCGAGGTGTCCCAGGATTTCGGTGCACACCGCGTCAACTTTCTAGACCGAGGCGCCGAAATCCCGGCTGAGGGCGCGGCGGCCCGAGTCGGTGAGCCGTACCGTGCGGCCGCGGCGCAGGCGTTCGGCCCAGCCTTTCTTGAAGAACGTGTCGGCGATGGCCGCCCCCAGCGCGCCGGAGATATGTGGGCGGCGTTCGCTCCAGTCGAGGCACTGGCGCGCGAAGTGGCGGGTGCCGGCCTTGCGGGCGCCCGCGAGGTCGACGCCGAGACGCTGGCAGAACAGCTCGCCGGTGCCGGTCAGTTTCCAGTCGCGCGGGCCCTTGGGTTCGAGATGGCCGTGCTGCGTGAGCGAGTCGGTGACGGCGATGCCGACCTGGCCTGCGAGATGGTCGTAGCAGGTGCGGCAGAAGCGGAGATCGGGATCGCGCCGCCACGCCGCCGTCTTCGAGGCGGGCTCGGCGCGCTTGCCGGCCAGCGCCATCAGCGATTCGATCGCATGCGCCACCTCGCCCGAGGCCAGCCGATAGAAGCGGTTGCGGCCCTGGGCGCGGGCGGCCAGCAGGTTGGCCTCGACCATGCGCGAGAGATGGCCCGAGGCGGTCTGTGCCGTGATGCCGGAGTTGAGCGCGAGCTCGGAGGCGGTGTGGGCGCGGCCGTCCATCAGCAGCTGCAGCATGGCGGCGCGCGCCGGGTCGCCCATGAGGGCGGCGACTTCGGAGAGGGCGTTGACGGTGATCATGAGGGAAATTTAGGACCGCTCGCGCGCGGGCGCCACGTCCAATAGTTCGGCCCCGGACGAACTATATCTTTTGGGACCGCGGCCCCAAAAGATTATTTCCACTTCGGGTTGGCGATGGCGATCTTGTCGGCGATCGTGGCCTCGAGATGGGCCATGAGTTGGGTGTTGCGCTCATCGCGCTTGCCCTCGCGCAGTTGCCGCGCCAGTTCGCGGTTGAGGTCGGGCAGGGTGCCGTCGTGGCCGAGCAGCGCCACGAGCCGCGCCATCTCGCGCTGATCGGCGGCG
>CAIMEE010000386.1 GCA_903839865.1 Enhydrobacter aerosaccus
AAATGATCCTGGGCTGACCGGACGGGGCCCCAAAATTCCCAGAGTTTCCCGACCGGTCGGGAAGCCTCCGATGCCGATGGCTGAACGATTTGAGGAGATTCTTCCCACTTTCCGCGACTCTATCTGGCGACAGCGCGCGGGAAAGGATGGCGGAGAGGGTGTCCGCAATAATTAGCTATTTACTGGCCCAATTGAAACGATTCGACCTTTATCCCCTAATTGGTCCCCGATTTAAAAACCCGGTTCGCCACCACTCTGCATCTGCACGTTGTGCGCGGTATCAAGAGCAAATATCCGCCAGAACAGGGTGATGCAGCTTCAACGTTCTAGCCCAATGTGAGCTGGTGTCTCAGGTTATGTTCGGCGGCAAGTCGGCTTCTCCTACAGGGCCGCGAACCGCCGGTGTCCCGGACCTACCCGGTAGACCTATCACCCGTTCGCCGCTTCTGCAGGCGGCTCAATCGATGGACGAAACCCAACAGTGGCTTTCGGAAACATCGGGGGACCGAACCCCAATACCTACAGTCGGCGCAGGCGCTGCTGGATAGGGCGCTGGGGCGTCCGGCGCAGGCGGTCGATGTGAAGGCCGAAGTGTACGATGCGAGCCAAGACCATCTCGCGGCTATCATGGCAACAGCGAGGAGGCGGATGCTTGAGGGCAATTGAGACGAGAGACGCCTAGGAAAACTGGTTGAGCTTCTCCCGAAGCCACTCCCAGGTCCAAGAATGGGAATGGTGTCCGGCCACAACAACGTCGAGCACTTTGCCGTCTGCACTGAGTTTGCCAGTCGCCCATATCAGCCGAATGGACGACGACGCTCAGCAGCAAGTCTTCCCTCAGGTTGGCGGTCTGCACCATCTCTACGAGCGCCGAGCGGCTTGAACCCCTTGCGGTGACCGCGCTTGTACCGCCGGCGCGGTGCCGGGCGTCGTCGCGGTCCGCAATTGCGTCGCTCGGGGCTGACGCGCTCAGAACCCATGCCGGGAGTCCGCGTCGCAAGAGAGCGACGCGCTATTTGATTACCAAATTTCCTCGACCGCAGTCTCCATCGACAGGATTCCTGGCCGTATAGACTTTTGAGCATCGACACCTAACGACCGGACCAATTCTTTGGCCGTACGGGCAGCATCACAATCTCAGCTTCCAACCATGCCCTCGTCTTGAACGGAGAGATCAGGACATGCAGAACCAGGCTCAGAAACGCGATCATCGAGGCTCAGCCTACTCGATCCCACCTCTCACGCCAGTGGTTAGATTTTCGCAATGGACACGGCTCCCCAGCCGGTCGACCGCGGGCTTCAGGAAGTTCAGGCAGTCGCGCTGCGCCTGCATGCGCGCGATGAAACTGTCGAGACTGCTCATACGGATGCGTCAAGCGGCCCGAGTGGCGGCACGCAGCTTCTCGTTGGTGTCCTCGAGGCGATGCGCCAGTTCGCGCATGATCTCGACCGCCATCTGCGGAACCTCCGCGACCAGGCGGTAGAACATGTCCTTGGTGATCTTAAGCGTGCTGAGCGGCTCCTTGGCCTTGATCGTGGCGGTGCGCGGCACGTGGCACAGGATTGCGATCTCGCCGAAGAAGCTGTTCTTCTTCATCTCGGCCACGGCGATCTGGCCACCCACCGTGTCGATTAGCACGTCGGCGGTGCCGCCCAGGATGACGTACATCGTGTCGCCGGGATCGCCCTGATGGCAGACCTCCTGGCCAACGGCGAAGTTCACGCGTTCGCTGGTGAAGGCCAGCAACTTGAGCTTGGCCTGCTCGATCTTGGAGAAGATCGGCACCAGCTTGAGCAACTCGACTTCTTCGTTGAGGTTCATCGCGTCCTCCTGGTTGCGTTACGCCGACGCCATCAACTCGGTGTAGAGCCCGCCGCGCGCCGCCAGCTCGGCGGGGGCGCCTTGCGAGGTGATCCTGCCGGCCTGCATGACCACGATCTGCTCGAACGGCTCGGCCTGCGCCGGGCGGTTGGCGATCCACACCACGCCGCGCTTCTCCGCCGTCGCCGTCGCGAGAATGTTGTCGCGGATGCGGTCTTGAGTGCGGCCGTCGAACATGGCGACGGCCTCGTTGATGATCAGGAGCTGCGGTCGCTTGATCAGGGCGCGGGCGATGCCGAGTGTCTGGCGCTGGGTCGCCGGCAGGCGCTTGCCGGCAACGCCGACATTGTACTCCAGGCCGACCTCGATGGCCTGGTCGCGCAGGCCAAGCTCGTTCAAGACCTCGGCGATCAGCGTGCCAATCCGCGTCTCGGCCTGGGCCTGGCCATAGACCAGGCGTCCGAACAGGATGTTGTCCTGCAGGGTGGCGGCGCTGTTGTAGCGCTCGAAATCGTAGAACTCGACGGCGCCGCGCAACTCGGGCGGCAGGCCCTCGGCGAAGGCATGGCGGGCCGCCAGGATGCGCCCTTCCATCTCGGCATCGATCAGGCCGAGGCGATGGCGGGCTTCGATGTAGCGGAACGGCAAGGTCATCAGGCGCCGCCGGTCGGCCTCGGGCACGGCCTCGATGCCCTTGCCGCCCAGCCGTTGCAGCAGCAACCGCACGTTGGGCAGCTCGTCGGCCGAGATGAAACTGTACTGCTCGAACAGCGGATTGTCGGGCGACAGGCCCGAGAACAGCTCGATCATTGTCTCGGCGATGCTGAGGCCCATGCGCTGCATGTCGAGGTTGAGCCCGGTCACCTGCAGCACCGATTGCACGTAGGGATCGGCCGCGATGTTGTCGCCGTCGAACCGCTTGCCCAGCGGCGTGCCGAACAGCAGGTTCTCGGCCACCGACAGGTTCTTGTTGTAGAGGTCACCGTCGAACAGCTCGACGAGGCCGGCATAGTCCGCGTTCTGCAGGCGGCCGTGGAGCGTGTGGCGAGCCTTCATGATCTTTTCGGCGAGATCGGGCCGCTGCGCCGCGTCGATCGTGCCGCGCAGGCCCAGCGAATAGATGTCCTCGTCGATCTCGACCTGCCGGAGTGCATCGACCATGCGCGGCAGCAGGTCGACCGGGCCTGTGGCGCCGGCCAGCTCGTAGTCGATCCACTCGGCATTGGGATCGAACGGCGGGTTGCCGGAGCGCTCCGATTCCTTCCAGAACGCCTCGCGTATCGCGCGCGTTGCGTCGTCGTAGGTGGCCGGCGCGACCGGACGGAATTTCAGTCCGAACAGAAGATTGTCTCGAACCGAGAGTGGAAGCAGATAGGTGTCCTGGCCGACATAGGCGGTGCGAGCGCCCAGCAGGTACTCGGGCACCTGGAAGAAGTCCTTGCCGTCGAGCCGGACCGAGCCGCCTGTCGGCAGCACCAGGCGGGCCAGCATCTGGCCCAGCACATCCTTGCCCGAGCCCGCGCTGCCGATCACCGCCAGCCGCAGCCCTGTGGGCACGGAAAGCGAAACGCTGTCGAGGAGCTTCACCCGTCCATCCTCGGAGAAGGTGACGCCGGCCAGCGCAAGCTCGTTGCCGAGCGGCGGCGACGGGCCGTCGGGGATCGCCTGCAGCTCCGGCGGCATCATGCCCTCGGGCTGGAACTGGTCGATCACCTGTTCGTACTTGATCTGCACGTCCTGGCGCTGCTGGTCCCAATCGATCAGCTCCTTGATCGGCGACGGCAGGTCCTTGTAGGCGAGCAGGACGCCGACCACGGCACCCACGTCCATCTGGCCGGTGATCGCGAAATAGCCGCCGATCAGGTAGATCGCGAACGGCGTCGCCTGCGACAGGATGTTGTTCCAGAACTTGGCGACGAACTTCTTCTGATAGAGGTCGAAGCGGATCTTGAAGATGCGACCCAGCCGCTCGGAGATGTCGGCACGCTCGTAGTTGGCGGCGCCATGGATATGTATCTCGTGGACGCCGTCGGCGGTCTCGGCGATGCGGCCAGCGAGCAGCCTGGCCGAGAGCTGGCGTTGCCGGCCGAGCGCCAGCACCGGCTTGCGCAGCCGCGGGATGATCAGCATCTGCGCGGCCAGCAACGCGATCACGATCAGGCTGAGCAGAAAGTTCTGCATCATGATGAAGATG
>CAIMEE010000387.1 GCA_903839865.1 Enhydrobacter aerosaccus
CTGTTGGGGAGGTATTGGCCCGATTCAGGCGTTCTTTGCAACCGGCCTCAGCCAGGTCCGCTCCTCGACCAGGATGCACTTCTGCTCTTCTGCGAAACGGAAGTTCTCCAGCGCCGCCTTGTCCTGCCGCAATCGCGCCCGATAGGCCTCGTAGGCCGCCAGGCTGGGGAACGAGATCAGCGCGTGGGCGATGTTGTTCGTGCCCTCGTGCGGCATGAAATAGCCGATCAGGTCGCCGCCACAGGCCGGAATGATGGTGAGCCAGTTGCGGGCATAGGTCTCGAACGCCTCGCGCTTGAACGGATCGAGGACGTAGCGGATCGCGCAGGTGACGGTCATGGCAAACTCCGTAGGGTGAGCCCCAAGGTAATGTCGCCCTGCAAGCCGATGTTTCGGCCGCCGCCGAAGCGCTAGTATGGCCGCGAATACCCGGCGAATACCCGAGGAGGTTGCCTTGAGTGCTTACGCGGATCGGCTGGAGGCTTTGGCGTCTGAGGCGGCGGACCGCTGCACCGAATGCGGCAAATGCTTCGAGGTCTGCCCGACGGCGCGCGAGGTCGGCATGGATGCCGGCGAGGCCAAGACGCGCGTCGGTGAGTTGATCGCGCTCACGCGCCAGGCGGCCGCCGCGGCGGAGGGCCTGCAGAAGTGGCTGAACGCCTGCGACGGCAGCGCGCAATGCACGGCGGCCTGTCCCGAAGACATCAACGTCCGTCAGTGGATCACCATCGCCAAGATGAAGGCGGTCGAGGCCGTGCGTCCGCTGGAGACCAGTGCCGGCGCCGCCGCCAACCGCTTCCGCCACATGGCGCAGGCGGTGCGGCTGCTGGCCAGCATGCAGCTGCCGTCGGAGACCCTGAAGAAGATCCTGGCGCCGGCCGAGAAGCGCACGGCCGATGTGATCTTCTATACCGGCTGCAACGTGCTGCGCACGCCGCACATCGTGCTGAACGTGATGGACATCCTCGACGGGCTGCAGCTCGACTTCGATGTCGTGGGCGGCACCGCGCATTGCTGCGGCGTCTACCAGTTCCAGGAAGCCGATCTTCCCACCTACGAGAAGATCGGTCATCGCACTTTCAATCGCCTGGGCCAGTCCGGCGCCTCGCAGGTGCTGACCTGGTGCCCGACCTGCACCAAGAACTTTGACGAGCTGGAGAAGGACGTCGCCGCACCCTCATTCGGCCTCGACCATGTCAGCGAATTTCTCGCCGCCAACCTCGACACGCTCAAGTCGCACTTCGTCGACCAACCGAAACGCCGCGTCGTGATCCACGAGCATCAGGGCATCGGCGCCACGCTCGACAGCATGCGCAAGTTGCTGCGCGCCGTGCCCAACCTCGAGCTGGTCGAACTGCCGCAGGATTCCGGCTTCTCCTACGCCTGCGGCGGACAGGCCGCGAAATTCAAGGACCGCGAGAGGGCGATCCATCGCGGACTCGCCGAGGCGGCGGTCGCTGCCGGCGCCGACACGATCGTCACCATGTACCACTCCTGCCACCGCGCCCTCTCGGGCGCCGAGGCGATCTATCCGTTGCGCGTCGTGAACTTCACCGACGTGATCGCCGAGGCGATGGGCCGCGGCGGGCATCCCGACTATTACCGCCTCTACAAGACCGGCGGCCCGATGGACGAGGCGGTCGAGGCGGCGCGGACGTTCCTGCAGGACAATGGCGTCAAGGTCGACGAGGCCTCGGTGAAGTCGCTGACCGCCGACATCTTCGACGAGACCGGACTTGCAGGTCCGCGCGACGCCTTCCGCGACGCCTTCACGGAACTGGCGCGCCAGTCATGAGGCGGCGCGCGCTCCTCCTGTCGATCCTGATGCCGATGGCGGGCTGCGGCCAGGTCCAGTCGATCGACACCGATTTCGCCGGACTGAAGGGAAAGCCGATCGCCGCTGCGGAGGCCAGGCTTGGTCCGCCCGAGACCAGGCAGGGATCTGATTTTGTCTGGACCGACAGGGTTCGCGACGACTCGCCCGTGCTGAGAGACAAGGTGATTTTCGACAATGGACGGGCGACCACCATCCAGGTGATGGAGCGGCCCGAATTTCCGCCGCTCAGGACCTGTACCCTGACCCTGCAGACCGACAGCGCCGGCACGATCGTCGCGGTCGATCGCAATGGCGGCGCCGCCTGCGCACCGATGGCACGCAAGGTCGCGGGATAGATCCGCTGCTCTGCATGCCCGTTCCGACACAAACCTCACCCTGAGGAGCCGCACGAAGTGCGGCGTCTCGAAGGGTGGGCAA
>CAIMEE010000388.1 GCA_903839865.1 Enhydrobacter aerosaccus
CAGCGCGGCAGTGCCGGTCGCCCTGGCCGCGCCGGTCGAGGCGGCGGGCAACGTCCGGGTCGCGGCGAGGCCACCGACCGTCGGCCTGGTGCTGACCTTCAATCCGCGGCTGAAGCCGTTCGACAACCCGAAGATCCGCGAGGCCTTCGACTACGCGATCGACAAGCCGCTGATCCTGAAGCAGATCCTGAAAGGCCGCGGCGAGCTGCTGCAGTCGCAGATCCTGACCAAGGGCGTGCTGGGCTGGAATCCCGACCTCAAGGCGCGGCCGTTCGACCCTGTGAAGGCCAGGCAGATGCTGGTCGAGGCGGGCTACGATTTCGCCACGCCGGTCACGATCACGACGTTGAATGGCAAGTACGTCTCCGACACCGACATCTGCAACGCCGCGGCGGGCATGCTGAACAAGATCGGCGTCAAGGCCACCGTCGAGATCGTGGAAGGCGGCACCTTCCAACAGATGACCAGCGCCCAGAAGTGGGGCGCGCTGCACGTCAACGGCTGGTACAGCCTGGGCGACGGCGACTTCGCCTCGGTCTGGTACACCGAAGCCGGCAAGCGCTCGAACTGGATCGATCCCGCCTTCGACAAGATGTTCGTCGAGGCGCGCTCGACCAACGACACGGCCGAACGGGTGAAGGTCTATCACCGCATGATGGCGGTGCTGGCCGCCGAGACGCCGGCGATCTTCATGTTCGGCCTGCCCAGCCTCTACGGCGTGGCGAAGAACGTGGCGGGCTTCGGCTCGTCGTCGGACAAGATCCTGCGGCTGGCGAAAGCCGAGCTGAAGTAGGCGCCAGCGCGAGGCGCGCGCGCCACTAGCGCGAAGCGCGCGCGCCGACGAAGTGCAACTGGACCGTCCAGGCCTGGCCGCTGCATCGGGCGGTCCCGTCGGCGGCCTTCGCGCAGTCGAGCGTGGCGGGATAGGAGCGGTCGCCGTCGCTGCAGCTCGTGTCGGTGTTGGCGATGTGCAGGTTTTGTCCGTCGTAGCTTGCCTCGGCCGGTCCACGGCAGAAATAGCTGGCGTCGCTGACGCGCCGGTAGAGGAGGCGGCCCACGCCCTTGCCGTCGAAGCAGTAGGTGGCGACGCCCGACATGTTCGCGGCACCGTAGCGGAACAGATCGGTGTGCCAGCAGCCGTCGAGGAACGCGGTGTCGGCGGAGGCGTCGGCCGGCAGCTTGAGCACGGGCGCCGACGCGGCCGAGGCGCCGGCCGCTTCGCGGGGTTGTGGCAACGAGGTGGAGAAGGGTTCCTGCGGCTGCGGATAGTGCCCGGTCGGGCGGACCGTGGGGACGTCGACGGTGCCGCGGGGATTGGGCGCGCCGGGCGCGGTGTCGAAATGGCCGACCGGCGGAAGGCCACCGGGCGGGATCGAGGCCGGCGGCGGGGGAGCGGTCGTGCCGTTGGGATAGCTGGGACCGGTGCCGCCCACCACGCCGCCCAGGCCGCTGCCCATGGCGGTGCTGCCGCCGATCGGGCCGCCCGGCGCCACGCCCTGCGCCATCGCCGCCGCTGTCACCATCGAGGCGGCGAACGACAGCAAAAGCGCGGAGAGGGCGCGGGTCATGACATCAACTGCGTTTCGTCTTTTCCAGTCCCACTATGAAGGCCTTGAGCCGCAGCGCCCACTTGGCGGCGTCGAGGCCCGAGGCGGAGTGGCCGAATTCGCTGTCGATCTCGAAGTAGTCGGCGTCGACCTTCGCGGCCTTCAATTGCGCCATCACCTCCGGCGCGATCGAGGGCGGGAAGACCTTGTCGGTGCGCGAGAGCACGTAGAGCACCTTGGCCTTCATCTTGTTGAAGTCCTTGGCGGCGTCGAACTTCACGCTGGCCTTGCGCAGGGTAACCAGCGAATTGCCGTCGAACACCTTGGCCCAGCCCAGCGCACGCCGCGCGATCTCGGCGTCGCGCTGAGCCTTGTCGGGGAATTGGGCCGCCAGCTGCTCGTCGATGCCGTAGCGCCGGAGCGTGGCGATGCGCATCTCGGTCAGCACGCCGGTGATGCCGCCGTTGTCGTAATACCAGCCGTTGTTCCAGTGCGGATCCTTGGCGAGCTGGGCCACCAGCGCATCGACCGAGGCCTGGCCGCCGGAGCCCTTGGGCGCGCTCACGACCGGCACCAGCCCGTCCATGAAGTCGGGGAAGGTGACGCCCCACTGGAAGACCTGGTAGCCGCCGAACGACGGCCCCGCGACCGCAACCAGGTGCTTGACGCCGATGCCCTCGAGCAACGCGCGCTGGGCATTCACGATGTCGACCAGGGTGATGTCGGGGAACGCAGGGCCATAGGGCTCGTGCGTGACGGGATTGAGGAAGGCGGGACTGGTCGAGCCGTAGGACGAGCCCAGCATGTTGGACGACACGACGAAGAGCCGGTCGGTATCGATCGCCTTGCCCGGACCCACCAGCCCGTCCCACGAGCCTTCCGCGCCGGTGGGCGCGCCGCCGCTGCCGGCATAGCGGCCCGCCATGTGCTGGCTCGAGGTGAAGCCGTGCGTCAGCAGCACCGCGTTGCGGCCGTCGGGCGCCAGCTTGCCGTAGGTCTCGTAGGCGATGAGGATCTCCGGCATCACCACACCGCTTTCGAGATGGAAGGACTTCGCGGCGAAGACCTTCTTCTCCACGCGGTCGAGCGTGGCGTCGGCGCGGGCGTTGCTGGCAGCAAGCATCGTGGGCACCATCGGAAGGGTGGCGAGCAGGGAGCGTCTGCGCATGGGTGTCTCCTTCTTCTAGGCGGGAGCGAGGCCAGGCTGGACGACGGCGCGCATCGCCAGCCGCTTGCGGTCGGCTTCGGGCCGGATGAAGAGCAGCCCGATGATGCCGCCCGCGAGCAGGAGGCCGCCCAGGATGACGTAGCCCTTTTCGTAGCCGGCGTTCGCCGTCGCGGCATCTTCGATCAGCGAGCCCATGATCAGGGGCGAGAGCACGCCGGCCAGGGTCACGAACGAGGTGGTGATCGCCAGCATGGCGGCGCGCTGCGGCTGCGGTGTGAGCTCGCTCACGATCATCGGCAGGACGACATAGATGGTGCTGCCGATCGCCGTGCCGAATACGAGGAAGGCAAGCTTGAGTTCCGGCGTCGGCATGCTGCCGACGAGAGGCAGCGTGCAACCGCCGGCCACGACCGTCACACAGGCAAGGACACCGCGGCAGGCGCGGCTCGACGCGCCCGCCGACTTGAGACGCTGCGAGATCGAGCCGCCGATCAGCAGCACGCAGGCGCCGAACACCCATGGAATGGACGTGAGCTGCCGGCCGGTGGCCGGGCTGTAGCCCAGGCCGTCGACCAGATACGAGGTGAACCAGGTGAGCCCCAGGGCGAGGCCCCAGTAGCTGGCGAAGCCCGCAAGGCAGGCCGCGACGATGCTGGGGCAGGTCAGCAGGTAACGATAGGGTATGTGCGCGCCGCCGGTTGTGTCGGCGGTGGCGATCGGCGGATCGACCAGCGTGCCTTCCTTGCCGAAGAAGAACCACAGGACCGACCAGAGGAGGCCCGCGATTCCCAGCGCACCGAAGGCCCAGTGCCAGCTATAGCGCTCGATGATCCAGCTGAGGACGGGAACCGCGACGATGACGCCGAACGCCGAGCCCTGCGAGATGACGGCGGTCGGCAGGCCGCGCCGCGCGTCGGGAAACCATTTATAGACCGCATGCGTGGCCACGGGCGCCGCCGGGCCTTCGCCCGCGCCCAGCACGATGCGGCAGGCGATCAGCACCTCGAGGCTGACCGTGCCCAGCATCGGGAACTGGACCACCGACCAGACGAGCGCCATCGCCAGCAGGGTGTGCTTGGCCTGCACGCGATTGGTGAGGAAGCCGACCACCACCGCGGAGATGGCGAAGAGGAAGAAGAAGGAGGAACCGAGCAGGCCGAACTGCTTGGCGGTGAGGGCGAGGCTCGGGTCGGCGCGCAGGGAGGGGCCGACCAGGCCGACCACGATCTTGTCGG
>CAIMEE010000389.1 GCA_903839865.1 Enhydrobacter aerosaccus
ATGAGGTCGTCGCGCTCGAGGCCGATCGCCTGCAGATAGGGCGCGGCCGGGATCACGAAGACGCCCGTCGCGCCGGTCACCAAGCCAGTTGTGAGGCCGACCGACGGTCCGAGCCACCGCTCATGCCGCGTCGCGACCACCATCTTGAAGCCGGCCAGTCCCACGACCGCATAGACCGCGAGTGCGATACCGAGGCCGACGCTGGCGAGGCCCGCCTGATTGCCGGCGAGGACACCGGTTCCTGCAATCGTTCCCGCCATCACACCGGCCATCATTGGCCACAGCCGCCGCGCCAGCGCGCCGAAACTGGGACCGGCCAGAAGCTGCCAGACATTGGTTACGAGCGAGGGGATGACCAGCAGCGCCGCCGCCTCGGCCGGCGGCAGCACGACCGCGAGCAGGCCCATCGCCACGGTGGGCAGGCCCATGCCGATGACGCCTTTCACGAGGCCCGCCAGCAGGAAGGTGCCGCCGATCAGGATCCAGACTCCGGTGCTCATGCTTCAAAAATGCGAGCGGCCCTGCCCCGTCACAATGCGGAAGGGACTCGCGTAGCCTTCGGTTTGGCCGAAGGCTAAATTGGCTTCATGCGTTTCGATCTGGTCGACCTACGCCTGGTCCTGAACATCGCCGAGGCCGCGAGCATCACCAACGGCGCGTCCCGCAGCGGTTTGGCCCTTGCCTCCGCGAGCGAGCGGCTACGCGAGCTGGAGCGATCCTTGGGCGTCAGCCTGTTCGAGCGCCAACGTCGCGGCGTCAGCCCGACCTCGGCCGGCCTCGCGCTGATCCATCATGCCCGCCTCGTCATCCGGCAGCTCGACGAGATGAGCAGCGAGCTCGGCCAATTCGCCAAGGGCCTGCGTGGCCGCGTGCGCGTGCTGTCCAACACGGCGGCCACCCTGGAATTCCTGCCGCTGCTGATCGGCTCCTTCCTGTCGAGCCATCCCACCATCGACGTCGAGATCGAGGACCGCCCGAGCCCGGAGATCGTGGGTTCCGTGGCAGGCGGGCGAGCCGATCTCGGCATCGTGGCCGATGTCGTCGATGCCGCAGCCGAGCTGGAAACCGTGCCCTTTGCCGAGGACCGGCTGGTACTGGTGACGCCCAAAGGCCATGTGCTCGCAAAGCGCAGGCGCCTCGCCTTCCGCGACGTCCTCGAGCAGGATTTCGTCGGCCTCCCGACGGGCAGCGCGCTGCAGGTCTATGTCGACGGCCAGGCCGCCCGTGCCGGCCGGCGGCTGAAGACCCGCATCCGCCTCTCGGGCTTCGACGCTGCCTGCAAGGTCGTGGAAAGCGGCGTCGGCATCGCCGTGGTCTCGAAGATCGCTGCGGAGCGCTGCAAGCAGTCCATGACGATCGCAATGGTGCCGCTCAGCGATGACTGGGCGCTGCGCCGGCTCAGAATCTGCGCGAAAAGCTTTCACGCCCTCTCTGCACCGGCACGCGCGCTGGTCGCGGCTCTCAGACCAGGGTCGGCTTGAGCTTGCCGGCGCGGCCCAAGATCATGACCACTGCGGCCAATGCCAGCACGGTCAACACGATCAACAGCGTCGCCACGGCGGTGATCGTGGGGTTTACCTCGAGGATCAGCTCGTTGAACATCTTCTTCGGCACGGTCTCGTACTTTCCGGCGATGAACGAGGTCACGATTACCTCGTCGAAACTGCCGATGAAGGCGAAGACCCAGGCCGCAAAGACGCTCGGCGCCAGGTTGGGCAGCATCACCTTGCGCACCGTATAGGACCAGGAAGCGCCCAGGCTCCATGCCACCTGCTCGATCCTCTGGTCGAACTCGCGGATCGCCACGCCCATCACCATCATCACCAGCGGCACGTTCAGGATCGTGTGGGCAATCACCAGGCCCACGAACGATCCCAGCAGGCCGATCTTGGCGAGGCCAAGGTAGAGCGCGATCGCGGCGATGATCGTGGGCACGATCAGCGGCGCCATGAAGTTGCCTTCCGCCCAGTCACGCCCCTTGAAGCTGCCACGGCGCAGGCCGTAGGCCGCCAGCGCGCCCAGCACCAGGGCAACGACCGAGGAGATCACGGCCACGACGGTCGAGGTCCACATCGCCTCCATCCAGCGCGGATTGCCGAACAGCGTCTCGTACCAGCGCAGCGAGAAGCCCGGCGGCGGAAAGGTGAGCGACTTGGCCGACGAGAACGACATCGGGATCACGATCACGATGGGAACCGTGAGGAATACCAGCGCCAGCACGCCGACGGCCGCCAGCAGGCGCCGCGTCCAGGGCGAGCCGCCGATCATGCCTTCCTCCTCATGCCGAGGCCTTCCGGTCGAGACGGCGATAGGCCGCGAAGATCAGCAGGGTGACGATCAGCAGGATCGTCGAGATCGCCGAGGCCTGTTCCCAGCGCGGGATCTGGTTGATCAGCGTATCGAGCAGATTGGAGATCATCGGCACGCGGCCGCCGCCCAGGATTGCAGGCGTCACGTAGAAACCGAGGCACAGGATGAAGACCAGCAACGTTCCCGCCGCCAGCGCCGGCAGCGTGAGCGGAAAATAGATCTTCCAGAAGATCGTGCGAGGCGGCGCACCCATCGAGGCGGCGGCCTGCAGCAGGCGGTCGTCGATCTTGATCATCGCGGCGAACAACGGCAGCACCAGGAACGGCAGCAGCACGTTGGCCATGCCGATGGTGACGCCCATCTCGTTATAGAGGAACGACACCGGCGCATCGGTGAGGCCGGTCCACTGCAGGAAGCGGTTCACCAGCCCGCCATTGCCCAGTACGACGATCCACGCATAGGTCCGCACCAGGATCGAGACCCAGAACGGCAGCACGACGAGCGCAATCGCGATCAGCCGCGCGCGATTCTGCAGGCCGCGCATCCAGTGCGCCAACGGATAGCCGATCGCCACGTTGGCCAGCGTGGCGATCAGGGCGATCCGCATCGTGTTGCCGAGCACCTTGAGATAGACCGGCGCCTCGATCAGGCCCTGATAGTGTTCCAGCGTGAAGCCTCGCCCTTTTTCCCAAAAGGCGAGGCCCAGCATGTAGACAATGGGCGCGTTGAAGGCGACGACCATCAGCACCAGCAAGGGTACGACGAAGCTGAAGCCCGTTCCGCGCATCGTGATCCCTCAGGCTCAGAGGTTGAGCTTGAAGGCTTCCCACTTCTTGTTCACGGCCTCGCCGTTCGTGACCCACCACTGGGCGTCCTCGAAGTATTGGACCGCTTTGTTCTGCTTGGCCGTCGGAAACTGCCAGAGCTTGTCCTTGGGCAGCAGCGGATCGAGCTCGGGGCTGGAGCCGGTGTAGGAAATCACCGTGGCCGCCTGGGCCTGGTTCTCCGGCAGCGACATCTCGTGCAGCAGCTTGTAGGCCGCAGCCTTGTCCTCGGGCTTGGAGCCCTTGACGATGCCGAAGTAGCTGAGATCAGCCTTGCCGCCGACGAAGCTCATGGCCAGCGTCGGCTCGTTGACGACGCGGCCCGACCAGCAGATCGAGTACTGGACCTCGTTGTCCTTCAGCAGCTGCGCGGGCTGCGCGCCCGCCTTCCACCAGACCGACACGTCCTTCTTGATCTCCTCCAGCTTCTTGAAAGCGAGATCGACATTGAGCGGGAAGATCTTGTCGACCGGCACGCCGGCGGCCTGCACACAGAACGGCAGGAGATAATGCGGATAGTCCGGCAGGCAGCGCTTGCCCGGGAAGTTCTTGAGGTCGAAGAAATCCGTCATGTTCTTCGGTTCCTTCGCGCCCTTCCGCCACGCCATGATGGTCGAGAAGTACTGGTAGCCGAAGCCGTACTCGTTCTTGGCTTCCGGGAACATCGGCGCCGGGTTGATCGCGGCCCAATCCAAAGGCTCGATCAGCCCAAGGTTCTTGGCCTGCACCATGACGCTCTGGCCCAACTCGAACAGCACGGTGTCCTTCTGGCCGCTCTCGACCAGCGCGCGCAGCTTGCCGAGCGAGCTCGGACTTTCGCGGACGACCTTGATGCCGCTCTTCTTCATCAACGGTTCGATATAGCCCTTCTCGATCGAATCGCCGGACAGGCCGCCCGATTCGATCATACGGATTTCCTTCGATTGGGCGCGCGCGCCCGCCGACAGGATCCCGAATGCCGACACGCCGGCGGCAGCGCCGGCTACGAAACTACGTCTTTTCATCTTTGCCTCCTCGGTTGTTCCCTCACGCGACCGGCCACAGGTCGGTCGCGTCCCACGACACAGAAACCTTCTCGCCGGCCTCATAGGCACGGCCCACGAACGGCATCGCCGCCACCATGGGCGCCGCGCCTCCATCGAGTTCGAGATGATAGCGGACCATCTGGCCCAAATAGATGGCTTCGACGACCTTTGCAGGCGTGCCGCCATTTACTCCCGCCGGCGCAAGCTTCACCCGCTCCGGCCGCACCAGCCCGGTACGGCCACCATCGATTCCGATAAAATTCGCGATGCCCAGGAATTCCGCCACGAAGCGGTTGGCGGGCTTGAGGTAGGCCTCGGTCGGCGCCGCGACCTGCTGCGTGCGGCCGTGGTTCAGCACCATGATGCGGTCGGAGAGCGACAACGCCTCTTCCTGATCGTGCGTCACCAGCAAGGTCGTCACCCCCAGGGTGCGCTGAAGCTGCTTCAGCTCGACCTGCAATTCCTCACGCAGCTTGCGGTCGAGAGCGCCCAACGGCTCATCAAGCAGCAGGATATCGGGCTTGAACACCACCGCGCGCGCGAGCGCCACGCGCTGCTGCTGGCCGCCGGAAAGCTGCGACGGACGACGATCCTGCAGGCCCTCCAACCGGACCAGCTTCAGCGCTTCGAGCGATTGCGTGCGGGCGGCCTCGCCCGTGATCTTGCGCACCCCCAGCGGAAACATGACGTTCTCCAGCACGGTCATGTGCGGGAACAACGCGTAGGACTGAAACACCAGACCGATATTGCGCTGCTGCGCCGGCGCGTCGGTGACGTCGCGACCTCCGATGAAGATGCGCCCGGATGTCGGCTTGTTGAGTCCGGCGATCAGGGACAGCAGTGTCGTCTTGCCTGAACCGCTGGGGCCCAGGATGGTGACGAACTCGCCCTGCGTCACGTTGAGGTCGACGTTGTCCGCCGCCGCCACCGTGCCGTAGCGCTTGCTCACGCCTTCGAGGCGAATATCGCTCATTGCAGCGTGGCCATCGCTCGATCGGCCGCCGCGAGAGTCTCGTCGATGATCGCGTCGTCGTGCGCGATCGACAGGAACCACTTTGCGTTCTGGTTGGTGCGGATGCCTTCTTCCTGCAGCGCGGTATGGAAGGCCAGCGCCTTGTCCTTGTCGCAAGCCGCCGACTCGCGATAATTGCGCGGCGGCGCGCCCTCGGTGAAGAACACCTGGAAGATCGCGGGCAGCCCCTGCACCTTCACCGCCTGCTTGTGCTTCTTCGCCAACTCCGCCAACCCCTGCATCAAGCGCGTCCCCCGACGCTCGAGTTCACGATAGACGGCGCCGTCGTTCGCCTCCAGCACGTCGAGCGCCGCGATTGCCGCAGCCATGCTCTGGACATTGCCGTTATAGGTGCCGCCATGCATCACGCCCTTGTCGAGCAGCGTGTCCATGACATCCCGCCGCCCCCCGACCATGGCGAGGGGAAAGCCCGCGGCGACCGCCTTGGCGTAGATCGAGAGATCGGCGTTTACGCCATAGCGCCCCTGGGCCCCGCGCAGGCCCGCGCGAAAACCGGTGATCACCTCGTCGCAGATGAAGAGCGCGCCGTTGCGGCGGCAGAGTTCGCGCACGCCGTCGAGATAGCCGGGCGCGGGCTCGATCGGCCCGCCGTTCACCATCACCGGCTCCATGATGACGGCAGCGATCTCGTTCTTGTTGCGCTCGAAGGCGGCAGCGAGAAGGTCGAGGTCGTTCCAGCCGCAAACGACGACATCGTCCAGCACGCTGGCCGGCATGCCGGGCGACCCGGCGACAGGCACCGGCGCATCGGCAGGCCCCGCTTCGTTGAGAGACGGCTTGGTGCTGACAAAGGCCTGGTCGCTCCAGCCATGATAGTGGCCCTCGAATTTCAAGATCTTGTCGCGGCCGGTGAAGGCGCGGGCAAGGCGGAAAGCCATCAGCACGGCCTCAGTGCCCGACGTGGCAAAGCGCACGACCTCCGAACTCGGCAGCAGGCGGACCAACCGCTCGGCGAGTTCTGTTTCGCGCGGATGCTGGGCGGCGAAGACCTGTCCCTCGGCCAGGCTGGCCGCGACGGCGTCGATCACCGGCTTGGGCGCATGTCCCAGAATGGCGGGGCCGTTGCCGAGCACGTAATCGATGTGAACGTTGCCGTCGACATCGTAGAGGCGGGCGCCCTCGCCCCGCTCGAAGAAAAGCGGCACCGGCGTCGCAGCGTAGCGCACGTTGCTGCTGACACCGCCGGCCAGAGCCTTCTTGGTGCGTTCATAAAGTGCGATCGATTTTGCGTAACTGCGCATGGCCCCTCACCCCAGCAAGAACGATGCCCCGGCGGGAGGGTCCGGGCAATCATATTTTGTGATCACAAAATTGGATGGCTGGTCTATGCTCGGGGCCGATGGGTACGAAAATCCCCGCCGCCGACACGTCTTTGCGCTCGCAGGTCTACGATTCGCTTCGCGACGCGTTGACGGCCGGACGATTTGCGCCGGGACAGAAGCTCTCATTCCGCTTCATCGCGGGTACCCTGGGCGTCAGCCTGACACCGGTGCGCGAGGCAATCCGCCGCCTGGTGGCCGAAGGCGCGCTCGAAATGCGCCCCAGCCGCTCGGTGCGCGTCCCCCTGATGACGAAGGACAAACTCCTCGAGTTGCGCGACATCCGCATGGCGCTCGAGGGGCTGGCGACGGAAAAGGCCGCAGCTCTGGCAACGCCCGCGCAGATCGCGCGCCTGCGCCGCATCGCCAGCGATCTTCTCGCCGTGCGCAGCCGGGGCGACACATCGGCCGATCGCCAGAAGATCCGCGAGTTTCATTTCGCACTCTATGCCATCGCCGAGCAGCCGACCCTGCTACAGGTCATCGAGGGCCTGTGGCTGCGCACCGGCCCATATCTCAACCTGCTTTATCCCCACTTCATCGCCTCGCCGCGCGGGCCGGAACGGCGGCTGCGCATCATCAAGGCGCTGCAGACCCATGACGCGTCCGCTGCTCGACGCGAGATGGAAGTCGATATCAGTGATGCCCTGTCCTACGTAGCAGGCCTCGCCGACGCGGCGGGCAATATCGCGCCCGCCCAGCCCGCCGCCGAGCCGAAACGCCGGCGCGGTCGCTCTTCACCGCCGGCTTCCGGCACATTAGCCTTCGCCTAACCGAGAGAGGACGTCCCATGGCACAGCAACTCAGCAATCAACGCATCGCCTGGTTCAACGGCAAGTTCATGCCGGAGAACGAGGTCATGATCCCGTTCCGCGACCGCAGCTGGAAGTACGGCGACGGCGCCTTCGACATGACGCGCACCTTCAACGGCCGTCCATTCCGCCTCAAGGAGCATATCGACCGCTTCTATCGCTCGCTGCGCTACCTGCAGATCGATCCGGGCATCTCGGCCAAGGAGATGGTCCAGGCCAGCGAAGAGGTCGTTGCGCGCAACGAGCATCTGCGCGCGGCCGTCGGCGACTGGTGGCTGGGCCAACGCGTCAGCCGCGGCGTCGATGCCGTGGGCGACGAGGGCTGGGATCATACCGGCCCCAACGTCGTGATCGAGATGCTGCCGCTGCCGTTCGCCAAGCGCGCCAAGCAGTATCGCGACGGCGCCGATTGCATGACCACGACGGCGCGCCGCATCGCGCCGTCGATGCTCAGCCCGCGCGCCAAGACGCACAACTATCTCAACATGATCATGGCCGAGAAGCCGATCAAGGCACTGAACCCGGATGCCTGGCCGATCCTGCTCGACGAAAACGGCAATCTCGCCGAAGGCCTGGGCTCGAACATCTTCATCGTACGCGAAGGCCAGCTCTTCACACCGTCGGAGCGCTACGTGCTCCCCGGCGTGTCGCGACAGATGACCATGGACATGGCCAAGAAGCTCGGCATCACCTGCACGCCGGGTGACGTCGACCTGTTCGACGCCGCCAATGCCGAAGAAATGTTCCTGACCTCGACCAGCCTCTGCATCCTGCCGGTGCGCAGCTTCAACGGCGCGCCGGTCGGCGACGGCAAGACACCCGGGCCGATCACCAAGAAGCTGATCGACGCCTATTCCAAGGACGTCGACTGCGACTTCGTCGGCCAGTATCTCAAGTTCATCAATTGAGACGTCTGCTACGGCTCGCGCCCGCCTGGGGCGCGGGCCTGCTCTGGGGAGCGTTCGTGCCGGCCGTCCTCGTGTCGGCCGGCATGCTCGCGCCGTACTTCCTGCCGATGGCGATCGGCATCACGCTTCTGCACGCGTTCTGTCTCGGACTGCCGGTCGCCCTGCTCTTCATCTGGCGGCGCTGGACGGGGCTTCTTCCGGCGCTCGCTGCCGGTTTCCTGATCGGATTGCTTCCGATCCTCGTCTTTTCCTGGCCGCCGGAGATAAACGACCTCAAGACAAGTCTCCTGATCGCCGCTGCATTCGGCACCCTGGGGTCGGCCGGCGCAGGGACATTCTGGCTCGTCCTGCGCAGCTGCGGCGCGCTCGCGCCCGACGGACCGCGATCCTTGCAGCGTGGCGCGATTCTGGCCGTCGTCGGCCTGTGCGCCGTTGTAGGCGGTTTCGTGTTTCCCGAGGCTCCTGCCGCATTCCACAGTTTATTGAGATAGAATTTCCCCAACGACAATAACGATTGGGGGAAACGATGTTCAACTGGACGGTAAAGCAGCCGGTCGACGGCGGTGTCGTTGCGCCCGACGAGCGCCTGCCGTGGCCGCAGACCACGGCGCTCGGCCTGCAGCATGTCGTGGCCATGTTCGGCTCGACCATCCTCGCGCCACTGCTGATGGGCTTCGATCCCAACATCACCGTGTTGATGAGCGGGGTCGGCACGCTGATCTTCTTCGTGACGACCGGCGGCAAGGTTCCGAGCTATGTCGGTTCCTCCTTCGCCTTCATCTCTGTCGTCCTTGTCGCGACGGACTATGGCGGCAAGGGGATGAACGCCAATATCCCCGTGGCGCTGGGCGGCATTATCGCCTGTGGCGCGGTCTATGCGGTGATCGGCCTTGCGGTCATGGCGTCGGGTACTCGCTGGATCGAGCGGCTGATGCCGCCGGTCGTGACCGGCGCCGTGGTGGCCGTGATCGGCCTCAACCTCGCCTCCATCCCTGTGAAAAACATGGCACCCACCGGCTTCGACGCCTGGATGCAGGCCGTCACCTTCCTCAGCGTCGGTATCGTCGCCGTCTACACTTCGGGCATGGCGCGCCGCCTGCTCATTTTGGTGGGCCTGATCCTCGCCAGCGTGATCTATGCCGTGCTGACCAACGGCTTGGGCTGGGGCACGCCGATCGACGGCGCCCCCATCGCGGTCGCCGCCTGGCTCGGTGCGCCCTCGTTTACCGCGCCCGTGTTCGAAACCAGGGCCATGGTGCTGATCGCGCCAGTGGCGCTGATCCTGGTCGCGGAAAATCTCGGCCACCTGAAGGCGGTCGGCGCCATGACGGGCCGCGACATGGACCCCTATATCGGCCGCGCCTTCCTGGGCGATGCGATTGCCACGATGGCGTCGGGTACGGTCGGCGGCACCGGCAACACGACCTATGCCGAGAATATCGGCGTGATGGCGGCCACGAAGATCTACTCGACGGCGATTTTCGTCGTGGCAGGCCTGTTTGCGATCCTGCTGGGCTTCTCGCCCAAGTTCGGTGCGCTGATCCACGCCATTCCGCTCGCGGTGATGGGCGGCATCAGCATCGTGGTGTTCGGCCTGATCGCGATCGCGGGCGCGCGCATCTGGGTCGACAACAAGGTCGACTTCGCCGACAGCCGCAACCTGCTCGTGGCCGCCATCACCCTCGTCCTGGGCACTGGTGACTTCACTCTGCGGTTCGGCAGTTTCGCCATGGGCGGCATCGGCACAGCCACGTTCGGTGCTATCCTCCTGCACGCTCTGTTGAGCCGGGGGAAGAAGTAGCGATGCTGAAGGTAAAAGCGCACGAGATTTTCCGCTGTGACGCGGGCTGGCGAATCTTCTCGTTCCTCAAGATTACGACGCAGGACGGCATCATAGGCTGGTCGGAGTTCAACGAGAGCTTCGGCAGCCCGGGTCTCGCCGGCGTGATCGAGGCGCTGATGCCGAACGTGATCGGCATGGACCCGATGGATATCGAAATGGTGAACGCCGTACTCGCCACCAAGTCGACTCAGTCGCGCGGCGGCGTGGTGCGGCAGGCGATCGCCGCCATCGAGAACGCGCTGCTCGACATCAAGGGCAAGGCGCTGGGCGTGCCGGTCTACCAGCTGTTCGGTGGCAAGCTGCGCGACCGCATTCCCGTCTACTGGTCGCACTGCGGCTCTTACCGCATGCGCAATCCCGACATCGTGGGCACCGACCCGGTGCGCACCTACGACGATATGACCAAGGTGGGCGAGGAAGTGCGCAAGCGCGGCTTCACCGCCTGCAAGACCAACATCGCCATGGAGGTCGACGGCAAGCTGCGCGCCTACCGGCCGGGCTTTGTCGTCGGCAAGGGCTTTCCCGAGCGCAACTGGGATGCCTTCATCGCCCGCAGTGCCGCCAGGACCGTCGAGGCCTTCCGCAAGGGCGTCGGCCCAGATGTCGGTATCATGCTCGACACCAACTTCCATTTCCGCACCGAGGGCTTCCGCCGCATCGCCGAGGCCGTGGGACCGTACGATCTCACCTGGCTCGAACTCGACGTTCACGATCCCAAGTCGATCGCGCTGCTGCGCCGCGATGCCCCCTGCCCGATCGCCTCGGGCGAAACCCTGCTCGAACGCCGCGACTTCAAGCCGTATCTCGAGGCCTATGCCTTCGACACCGCCATCGTGGACGTGATTTGGAACGGCTTCTCGGAGTCGCTGAAGATCGCCTCGATGGCTGACGTCTACGAGGTGAACGTGGCGCCACACAATTTCTACGGCCATCTCGCCAGCGTGATCAGCGCCCACTTCTGCGCCGCCATCCCCAACTTCCGCATCATGGAGACCGATATCGACAGCGTGCCGTGGCGCGACGAGATCGTGACCAACGCGCCCGTCATCGAGAACGGCGACTTCCTCCTGCCGAAGGGGCCGGGCTGGGGCATGGACGTGAACGAGGCGGCGCTGAAGAAGTATCCGCCCAAGAACTACGTGGTGACGCAGTAGCGCTCAGCCGGTCTCGAACTCCACGAGATCGGCGCCTTCTGCCACCTGCTCGCCGACGGCATAGCGCACGCTCTTGATCTTGCCGTCGATCGGGGCGTTCAGCGTGTGCTCCATCTTCATCGCCTCGAGGACCAGCAGCGGCTGACCCTTGCTCACGCTGTCGCCAGCCTTGACCTTGAGGTCGATGATCTTGCCCGGCAGCGGCGAGCGCACAGCGGTCTCGTCTGCCGCCGTCGCCTCGTATTGCGTGACGTCGAGAGGATCGACCAGGCGCAGACGGCGTCCACCGCCGCCCGCGAACACCGTGTAGTCGATGCCGCCGTCGAGCGCCGCGCGGCGCACGACGCTCGCCTCGAACGCGTCGTTGCCGAGACCTATCGAGAAACGTCCATGCCTACCCTGCTTCACCGTGGCGTCGACCGGCCCGCCCGGCAGCTCGAGCTGAAATCTGCCGTCTCGCGGGCGGCGTACGATCACCGCGACCTCGCGCTCGCCGTCCTTCCAGCGCACTTCGTCGTGGCCGATCTCGAGCAGGCGGAAGCCGTTCTTCAGATCCCACGGATCGGACGATGCCGGCGTCCACTCGGCGATCCTGGCCAGAGTGGCGACAGCAAAAGTACGGTCGTCGACCGGCGCCGGCCTGGGAAACAAGTCCGCGCGATAGCGTTCGATGAAGCCGGTATCGACTTCGCCTCCCACGAAGGCCGGATGCGAGCACAGTGCCTCGAGCAGCACCGAGTTGGTCGTAACGCCAACGACCTCGGTCGCGGCCATCAGCGCCGCCATGCGGCGCATGGCGGAGGCCCGGTCGCGGTCGTGCACGATCACCTTGGCAATCATGGGATCGTAGAACGGCGTCACCGTATCGCCTTCGCGCACCCCGGTATCGACGCGCACATGGGCATCTTCTTGTGGCAGGCGAAGGTGAACCAGCGTGCCGGTCGAGGGCAGGAAATTCCGCGCCGGATCCTCGGCATAAAGACGGACTTCGACGGCATGGCCATCGATGTGCAATTGGTCCTGCTCCAGCGGCAGCCGGCCGCCCGCCGCGACGAGGAACTGCCACTCGACGAGATCCTGGCCGGTGATCGCCTCGGTCACGGGATGCTCGACCTGCAGGCGGGTGTTCATCTCCATGAAGTAAAAGGTGCCGTCCTGGTTGGCGATGAACTCGACGGTGCCGGCACCGACGTAGCCGATCGCCTTGGCCGCCGCGACGGCCGCTTCGCCCATCGCCTTGCGCCGCGCCGGGTCCATGTTGGGCGCGGGCGCTTCCTCGATCACCTTCTGGTGGCGGCGCTGGATCGAGCAATCACGCTCGAAGAGATAGACGCAGTCGCCATGACCGTCGGCAAAGACCTGGATCTCGATGTGGCGCGGCCGCGTGAGATACTTCTCGATCAGCACGTGATCGTCGGCAAACGAGGCCTTGGCCTCGCGCTTGGCGCCTTCAAGCGCACTGTCGAACTTGTCGGCCGCCTCGACGACCCGCATGCCCTTGCCGCCGCCGCCCGCCGACGCCTTGATCAGGACCGGAAAACCGATGCCCGCCGCTTCCCTGGCCAGCAGTCCCGGGGACTGGTCGTCGCCGTGATAGCCCGGCACCAGCGGCACCTTGGCCCTATCCATGATCTTCTTGGCTTCGCTCTTGGAGCCCATGGCCCGGATCGCCGATGGCGGCGGCCCGATGAAGACGATGCCGGCCTTGCCGCACGCCTCGGCGAAGCCCGCGTTCTCGGACAGGAAGCCGTAGCCCGGATGCACCGCCTGCGCGCCGGTACGCCTGGCCGCGTCGAGTATCTTGTCGACCACGAGATAGCTGTCGCGCGCCGCGGAGCCTCCGATATGCACGGCCTCGTCGGCCATCGCGACATGGCGCGCGCCCGCGTCGGCGTCCGAATAGACCGCGACGGTCTTCACGCCAAGGCGTCTGGCCGTCTTGATGACGCGGCAGGCGATCTCGCCGCGGTTGGCGATCAGGATCTTGGAGAACATCTCAATCCGCCCATTTCGGTTTGCGCTTGTCGAGGAAGGCCTTCATGCCTTCCAGCGCCTCTTCGGTGACGCACTGATTGGCGACCTGCTGGCCCAAAACCTCGGCGGCACTCGAATCGTGCGGCAGGGCATTGATCTGGGTCACCAGCTTCTTGACCAGGGTCTGCACCGACGGCGCGCCGAGTTTCAATTCACCGGCAAGCGCGACCACGGTGGCGTCGAGTTCACTTGCCTCGACGACTTGGTCGATCAGGCCGATGCGCAGCGCTGTCGCTGAATCGAAGATGCCGCCGTGCATCAGGAGCTGCCGCGCCATGCGCGGTCCCACCGCCTCGATAAGGACGGGTATGGCAATGCCGGCCAGCAGGCCGTTGCGCACGGACGTCAGGCCGAATCGTGCGTCCGAGGTAGCGACAGCGAAGTCGCAGGCAAGCATCAGACCGACGCCGCCGCCCACCGTCGCACCATGAACCCGCGCGATAGACGGCTTGGGAAAGTCGTAGATCGCCTGCACCGCCGCCATCAGCGCATCGGCACCGACATGGCGCGTGATGGCGTCGAGCCCGGGCCAGGTCAGCACCCAGTTGAAGTCGCCCCCGGCGGAAAAGATCCGCCCCTCGCCTGCCAGTACCATGACCCGCACGGCAGGATCGGCGCCGAAGTCTTCGACAGCATTGCGGATCGCGCGCGCGGCGTCGGCGTCGAGCGAATTCATGTCGTCGGGGCGGTTGAGCCGCAAGGTCGCGACGCCGTCCTCGATTGTCGTCAGGATTGCACCGGTCATCGCCCGATCACATCCGGAAGACGCCGAACTTGGTCTGGCCGATCGGCTGGTTCATCGATGCCGACAACGCCAGCGCCAAGGTCATGCGCGTGTCGGCCGGATCGAGGATGCCGTCGTCCCAGATGCGCGCGGTGGCGTAATAAGGATGCCCCTCGCGCTCGTAGGCTTCACGGACCGGCTTCTTGAACGCCTCTTCCTCGTCCTTCGGCCAGTGCCCGCCCTTGGCTTCGATATTGTCGCGCTTTACCGTCGCCAGCACACTGGCCGCCTGCTCCCCACCCATGACCGAGATGCGGGAGTTGGGCCACATCCAGAGGAAGCGCGGGCTGTAGGCGCGGCCGCACATGCCGTAGTTGCCGGCGCCGTAACTGCCGCCCACGATCACCGTGAACTTCGGCACATTCACGGTGGAGACCGCGGTCACCATCTTGGCGCCGTCGCGTGCGATGCCGCCCGCCTCGTACTTCTTGCCCACCATAAACCCGGTGATGTTCTGCAGAAAGACCAGCGGGATGCCGCGCTGCCCGCACAGCTCGATGAAATGCGCGGCCTTGAGTGCGGACTCGTTGAACAGGATGCCGTTGTTGGCGACGATGCCGACCGGATAGCCCCAGATGCGGGCGAAACCGGTGACGATGGTCGTGCCGTAGAGCTGCTTGAACTCGTCGAGCTCGCTGTTGTCGACCAGGCGCGCGATCACCTCGCGCATGTCGAACGGCGTACGCGCATCGGCCGGCACCACGCCGTAGAGTTCCTCGGCGGCAAAGCGCGGTTCGACCGGCGGCAGCATCGACACCGATGGCTGCTTCTTCCAGTTGAGGTTGGCCACGATCCGGCGAAGCATGCCCAGCGCATGGCTGTCGTTCTGGGCGTAATGATCGGCGACGCCCGAGGTGCGCGCATGTACATCGGCACCGCCCAGGTCCTCGGCGCTCACGATCTCGCCGATCGCAGCCTTCACCAGCGGCGGACCGGCCAGGAAGATGGTGCCCTGCTTGCGCACGATGATGGTCTCATCGCTCATCGCCGGCACATAGGCGCCGCCCGCCGTGCACGAGCCCATCACGCAGGCGAGCTGGGGAATGCCTTGCGCCGACAGGTTGGCCTGGTTGTAGAAGATGCGGCCGAAATGGTTCTTGTCCGGAAACACTTCCGGCCATTGCGGCAGGTTGGCGCCGCCCGAATCGACCATGTAGATGCAGGGGAGACGGTTCTCCATCGCCACTTCCTGCGCGCGGAGATGCTTCTTCACCGTCATCGGATAGTAGGTGCCGCCCTTGACCGTGGCATCGTTGCAGACGATCACGCACTCCACGCCGCTCACGCGGCCCACGCCCGTGATCACGCCGGAACCCGGCGCCTCGTTGTCGTACATGTCCAGCGCCGCGAGAGGCGAGAGCTCGAGGAACGGCGAGCCGGGATCGAGCAGCGCGCGAACGCGCTCGCGAGGCAGCAGCTTGCCGCGCGCGAGATGGCGCTTGCGCGATTCCTCGCCGCCGCCCAGCCGCACTTTCTCGGTGCGCGCGCGCAGGTCGTCGACCAAGCCGCGCATGGCGTCGGCGTTCTTCTTGAAGGTGTCGGAGCGGGTGTCGATCGTGGAGGAGAGGACGGTCATGGCCGGACCAAACTGCCCGGCCCTCCGCGCCAGAGCAAGCGCGACCTAAGGAAGGCGGGACATTGTCCGCCAGGTCATGCCCTGCGTGACGAAGGCCTTCTGGTTGGCCCAGGCCGCCGCGAACTCCGGGTCGCGGTTGGCTCGCTCCTGCAGCATGATCGCGGTATTGGCGCGGAAGGCCTCGAGCAGCACTGGCGACCACTGTTTGATCACGACGCCGGACGCCTTGAGCTTCTCCAGCGCGAGCGCCTGGATGTGCGGCGCACGGCTCAAGGTCCTGGCAATGTTGGCATGGCAGGCCGTTTCGATCTGCGCACGCAACGAGGCCGGCAGCTCCAGCCACTTGTCCTTGCGCATCAGGAAGTCGAGGACGGCCGAGGGCTGCTGCCAGCCCGGCATATAATAAGGCAGGCCGAGCTTGTCGAAGCCGAGGGCGGCATCCATGGCGGGCGTCGACATCTCGCCGCCGTCCACCTTGCCCTGCTGGAGATGGTAGAAGAACTCGCCCGCCTGTAGCGGTACCAGCGTCGCGCCGGACTTCTCGATCACCGGGCCCGAGATGCGGCCATAGCGCAGGCGCATGCCCTTCAGGTCTTCGAGCGTGTTGAGGTCGCCGCGGAACCAGCCGCCGCCCTTGGAGCCCTGCACGCCGCACGGGATGCCGGCCACGCCCAATCTGTCGTAGGCGTCGTGATGGATCTTGCCGCCGCCGCCTTCGAGGATCCACGAGGTCATCTCTTCGGGCCCGGGGCCGAACGGCTCGCTGGCAAACAGCGCGAGCACCGGCGCTTTTTGCGCGGCATAGCCCGACCAGGTGAACGCGGCTTCGAGATCGCCGCTCACGATGGCGTCGAGCATGTCGCGAGTCGGCGCCAGTTTGCCGGGCTCGATAATCTTGAGGGCGAGCGCACCGGCGCTGATGTGCTTCAGGGTCTTGGTGAAGGTGCGGACCGCCTCACCCGCGCCCGGAAGCTGCGGGTTGAAGGCCGTCTGCATGTACAAAATATAGGGGGGCATGACGCCCGGTGATTGCGCGATGGCAATGCTCGTCGCAGCGAGCGCTGCAACGGCAAAAGTGCCGACACCCAGGAGTTTACGGCAAAAGGTCAATTGCCCGCCCACTTCACACCAAGTGATTCTCGCACGACCCGGGCCGGCTCACAAGGTCGCCGTTAAACTGCAGATAGGCCCCTGCCGATGATGATCCGCTGGACATCGCTGGTGCCCTCGTAGATCTGGCACACCCGAACATCCCGCCAGATCTTCTCCGCCAGGTAGTCGGCGACATAGCCGTAACCGCCGTGAATCTGGATCGAGGCCGAGCACACCTCCTCGGCCATCTCCGAGGCATATAACTTCGCCATTGCGGCCTCTGTGAGGCAGGGCCGCCCGGCGTCCTTGAGTGCGGCAGCGTGATGCACCATCTGCCGGGCGACGGCCACTTTGGTCGCCATGTCGGCCAGCCGGAATTGCACGGCCTGGTGGTTGATGATCTTGACCCCGAAGGCCTCGCGTTCGCCGGCGTACGACCGGGCGAGTTCGAAGGCCGCCCGCGCCATACCCACAGCCTGGGCCGCAATCCCGATGCGGCCGACCTCGAGATTGGCCAGCGCAATACGGTAGCCTTGGCCTTCCTCGCCCAGCAGCGCACCAGCGCCAACGGTGCAATTCTCGAAGGCGATCTGGCAGGTGTCGGACGACTTCTGCCCCAGCTTCTTCTCGACCGAGGCGACGCGGTAGCCCGGCGTCTTGGTCGGCACAATGAAACAGGAGATACCGCGCTTTGGATTGGTCGCGTCGGTGACGGCGAAGACCAGCGCCATGTCGGCGCTGCGGCCCGAGGTGATGAACTGCTTC
>CAIMEE010000390.1 GCA_903839865.1 Enhydrobacter aerosaccus
GATCTCCCATTCGTGGCCCAGCAGCTCGGCCGCCTCACGCACCATGCCGGCGCGCAGCGCTTCGCGGATGCGGGTGGAGGACTAGATCTCGCCCTCGCGCATCACCGGATCGAGGATCGTGACGCCGAAGCCGCGCTCGGCGCCGCGCGCGCGCAGCATCTCGACATTGCCGCCGCGCCGCGCGCCGAAGGTGAAGTCGTAGCCGCACACGACGTGGCGCGCACCCAATCCGCCCCGCAGCACGTCGTCGACGAAGGCGTCGGCCGTGACGGCGGCGAACGCGGGATCGAAGCGTTGCGCGAGCACGGCCTGCACGCCGAACTTCTCGAGCAGCCGGAGCTTGGCCGGCGGCAGGGTCAACCGGAACGGCCCGGTGTCGGGCACGAAGAAGCGCCGCGGATGGGGTTCGAACGTCAGCGCCACGAGCGGCGCACCGAGGGCGCGCGCATGCTCGGCCGTCCGGGCAAGCAACGCCTGATGGCCGCGATGAACGCCGTCGAAATTGCCCAGCGCCACCGCGCCGCCCTTCCAGGCGGCCGGCACCTGCTGCCACTGGTCGAAGACCGGAATCATTCGGCCGTCCCTACTTCGCGGCCCGGCGCTGCACCAGCACGACGGCTTCTCCGTCGATCACGACCTTGTCGCCGTTCAGGCACTGCGTCTTCAGCGTCACGCGCCGCTTCGTGGCATCGATCGCGCTGATCGTGGCCACCGCCGTGATCGTCTCGCCGATCAGCACCGGCGCCATGAAGTTCATGGTCTGCGAGATATAGATCGCGCCCGGCCCGGGCAGCTTGGTGCCGATCACCGTCGAGATGAAGCTGCCGCTCAACATGCCGTGCGCGATGCGCTGGCCGAAGCGCGTGCCCTTGGCGAAGCCCTCGTGCAGATGGATCGGGTTGGTGTCGCCCGACACGCCCGCGAAGGCCATGATGTCGGCCTCGGTCACCGTCTTGCCGAACATGGCCGACTGGCCGACCGAAAGATCCTCGAGGAAAAGGCCGTTCATCGCCGCGAAATCTGACACTGTCTGGGCTCCCTGCTCCGCTCCCCGTTCTAGGCCGTCCTCTTACCATGCCGCGGACCCTATGCCACAGTCGGGTGAATGAGCGAGATCGTTGCCGCTGCTCTTGCTGCCGCCTGCGGCCGTCACTTCGGCGCCGCTGTGCGCATCGAGAACCTTCGCCGTGAATCGGGCGGCGCCTCGCGCCAGACCTGGAGCTTCGACGCCGTCGCAGCCGGCACACGTCACGAGTTGATCCTGCGCCGCGACCCGCCGACGGTGGCCGGCGGCGAGAAGGCCAGCAGCACGTCGCTCGATCGCGCGACGGAGTTCGGTGTCCTGCGCGCGGCCTTCGCGGGCGGCGTGCGCGCACCGGAGGTCTTGTTCGAACTCACCGCCGAAGACGGGCTGGGCGATGCCTTCGTGATGCGCCGCATCGGCGGCACCGCGATCGCGCGCAAGCTGTTGCGCGATGCGCCGTACACAGATGCGCGGACGAAGATCGCGACCCAGCTCGGAGAAATCGTGGCGCGCATTCACGCTGTCGACGTCGACCAACTCCCGGCGCTCGCCCGCCGCGAGGCGGCCGACCAGATCGCCAGCCTGCGCGCGACCATCGACACGCTCGACCAGCCGCAGCCGGTGTTCGAACTGGCGCTGGGCTGGCTCGACCGGCGCAAGCCCGCGCCCGCCGCGAAGCCGGTGCTGGTGCACGGCGACTACCGCACCGGCAACTATCTCGCCGACGAGACCGGCGTGACCGCGATCCTCGATTGGGAAGGTGCCCATCTCGGCGATCCGATCGAGGATCTGGGCTGGCTCTGCGTGAAGAGCTGGCGCTTCGGCGCGATCGACAGACCGGCCGGCGGCTTCGGCAGCCGCGAGCAGCTCTGGCAGGCGTACGAGCGGGCGGGCGGCGGCGCGGTCGATCCGGCGCGCGCGCACTGGTGGGAGGTGTTCGGCACGGTGCGCTGGGGCGTGATCTGCCTCACGCAAGCGTGGCGGCACCTGTCGGGCTCGGTGAAGTCGATGGAACTGGCTTCGATCGGACGGCGCGCCGTCGAGACCGAGGTCGATCTCCTGCAACTGCTGAAGTCCTGACCATGGCACAGGACCGCCCCACCGCCGCCGAGCTTCTCGCCGCCATCGCCGACTTCCTGCGCGAGGAAGCAACGCCCGCGCTCGACAAGGCCGATCCGCGGCTTGCGTTCCAGATGCGCGTCGCCGTCAATTCGCTGGCCATCCTCGAACGCGAGGCGCGGCTGGCACC
>CAIMEE010000391.1 GCA_903839865.1 Enhydrobacter aerosaccus
AATCGGCAGGCCGATGATGTCGCAGGGCTTGCCGTCGACCATGATCGGCCGAATGCGCTTGGACACGGAGGCCTTGGCCTTGATCACGCCACGCTGGCTCGAGACCTCGACCCAGTCGCCATTGGCGATGCCCTTGGCCTTGGCCAGCCGCTCGCCCATCTCGACGAACATCTCTGGCTGCACCACGGCGTTGTTGTGGACGTTCTTTGTCCAGTAGTGAAAGTGCTCGGCCAGGCGATAGCTCGTCGCCACGATCGGGAACTTGTCCGGCGTGCCGAAGGACTTGGCGTCGGCGGCGAAGACGCGGGCTGTCGGGTGGCTGCTGACCTTGGGATGCAGCGGATTGGCGATGAACGCATCCATCGGCTCGTAGTGCTCGGGGAACGGCCCATCGCCCATGCCCGTGCGGGCAAACAGGCGGGCAGTGCCCTCCTGGTTCATGATGAACGGGCCGACCGACTTGTCGGGAGCAACGGTCGGCGCGTAATCGGGCACATCGCCGCCGACCCAGCGCGAGCCGTTCCAGGTGATGTATTTCTTGCGTTCGCTCCACGCCTTGCCGTCGACGTCGGCCGAGGCGCGATTGTAGAGAATGCGGCGGTTGGCCGGCCACGAGAACCCCCAGCCGGCGTGGATGCCGAGACCTGTCGGGTCGGCCGCGTCGCGGCGCATCGCCATGTTGCCAGCCTCGGTATAGACGCCAGTGTAGATCCAGCAGCCGCCCGAGGTCTTGCCGTCGTCGCGCATCAACCCGAAGGTCGGCAGGAGCTGGCCGGCCTTGAGCAGCGTCTTGGTCGGGTCGGCCGGATCGGGCAAATCCTCCAGCGCGTAGCCGTTGAGTTCCTTCAGCACTTCCGCCGGATCGGGATTGGTCGGCTTGGAATAAGCCCAGGCCGTGTTGAGGATCGGGTCGGGGAAAGCGCCCCCGTCCTTGGCATAGAGCGCACGCAGGCGGCTGTAGAGGTTCGAGATGATCTCGATGTCGCTACGCGATTCGCCCGGACCTTCGACGGCCTTCCAGTGCCACTGGATGAGGCGGCTCGAATTGGTGAAACTACCCTCTTCCTCGGCATAGGCAGCAGCGGGAAGCTGGATGACCTCAGTCTGGATCGCCTTGGTATCGGCGTTGTGGAACTCGCCGTGGTTCTCCCAGAAGCGCGCCGTCTCGGTTTCCAGCGGATCGATGACGACCAGCCACTTGAGCTTGGCGAGACCACTCTGGACCTTGGCCTTGTTGGGTGCGGCCATCAGGATATTGAGACCCTGGCAGAACAGGCCGTTCATCTGGCCGCCGGCCATCATGTCGACCATCTTCAGCACGTCATAGGTGACGTCGAACTTGGGCAGGTAATCGTAGGCCCAATCGTTGTCCTTGGTCGCCGCCGCGCCGAACAGGCTCTTCTGCTGGCTGACGAAGAACTTCTCGTAGTTCTGCCAGAAGCTGGTCTGGCCCGGGCGAATGGGCTTGAAGCCGCGCGTCTTCATGTAGTCGGCGTAGGTGGTTTCGCGCTCCGACGGGAGCACGAGGTAGCCCGGCGTCGAGGTCGAGAGCAGCGCAAGGTCGGTGATGCCCTGGACGTTTGAATGGCCGCGCAGCGCATTCACGCCGCCGCCAGGCATGCCCATGTTGCCCAGCAGCAGCTGGATCATGGCGATGCTGCGGATGTTTTGCGCGCCGGTAGTGTGCTGCGTCCAGCCAAGGGCATAGAGCGAGGTCATGGTGCGCTCGCCATTGGCGGTCGAGGCGATCAGCTCGCAGACCTGAAGGAACTTGCCCTTGGGCGTGCCGGTGATGCGCTCGACCATCTCTGGCGTGTAACGCTCGACATGGCTCTTGAGCAGGTTGAGCACGCAGCGCGGGTGCTGCATGGTCTCGTCGACCTTGGCCATGCCCTGTTCGTCGAATTCGTAGTCCCAGGCCGAGCGGTCGACATAGTTCTTCCGGCTCTCGTCGTAGCCGGAGAACAGGCCGTCGACGAAGCTGTAGCCTTCCTTGACGATGTAGGAGGCGTTGGTGAAGGCCTTCACATAGGGCTGGTGGATCTTGCCGTTCGCCAGCAGGTAGCGCATCACGCCCGACAGGAAGGCGATATCGGTTCCCGGGCGCAGTGGCGCGTAGAGATCGGAGACGGCGGCCGAGCGCGTGAAGCGCGGATCGACCACGATCAGCTTGGCGGCGTTGTTGGCCTTGGCTTCCGTGACCCACTTGAAGCCGCAGGGATGGGCTTCGGCGGCGTTGCCGCCCATGATCAGAACGACATCGGCATTCTTGATGTCATTCCACGAATTCGTCATCGCGCCGCGGCCGAAAGTCGGGGCCAAACTGGCCACCGTCGGTCCGTGTCATATTCGCGCTTAGTTCTCCAGGGCCAGGATGCCCGTCGACCTCGCGAACTTGTAGGTGAGGTAGCCCGCCTCGTTGCTGCAGGAGGAGCCGGCGAGGAAGCCGGTACTCAGCCAGCGGTTGACCGTGACGCCGTCGCGGTTCTTGGCGACGAAATTCTTGTCGCGGTCTTCCTTCATCAGCTGGGTGATGCGGTCTATCGCGAAGTCCCAGGTGACGCGCTCGAACTTGCTGCT
>CAIMEE010000392.1 GCA_903839865.1 Enhydrobacter aerosaccus
CGCCGAGCCTATCGAGCAGCGGAATATTGAAAGGCAGCAGTGATTCCCCGATATGAAAGCGGGGATGCGTATCCTTCTCCACGAGGATGACTGATTTTCCGCGGCTCGCCAGTAAGGCCGCGATCGTCGACCCTGCCGGGCCGCCGCCAATCACCAACACGTCATGCGTCAGCATCGAATTTTGCATTCTGGGTTCCATGGCCCCGGTGTTTGACATTCAGATCCAAGCGCTAATGCGGAAGGATGGCGGTTTCAGGCAGCGGCCTTCAGCGCGCCGGAGTCGCTCGCCACGGGGCCTGTCTTAACGCCGAGGCAAACCGCGCGCAATACCTCCGCGGCAGCCCGTCAACTCGATTTTCGTACTCCCCATCACCGTGATGCCCTTGTCGGCCGAATTAGTGCCCATGACCGTCACGTTGTCGGTCGCCGAGGCGATATGCGCCGCGCAATGCGCCCTGATGGTGACACCGCCCATCACGTTCACATTCGAACGCAGGCAGTACCAGCCATTCGGGTTCAATAACTCCATGACCGCCCCGCCCATGATGTTCACGGACGGATTGACCAGTACCAGACGCGGCGAATTCGTCTGCTCATGGTCGCCGAGATCTTGGCCAATCCCGAATATTTTAACCGACGTCGACATGGTTCTAAACGAAGGGTTGTGCCCGAAGGGATGGTCGCCCCACGCATTCAGGCATCGCTGCACGTCTTCTGGCTCGTCCGCCAGAATCAGCGGCGGGAACACGAGGATGACACAGGCGGCAAATTTCAGGATGTTGCGGGCATATCGCATACGGCGCCTCTTCGGATTACGTCTGGCTGCAATTTAAGTGGTGGCTACGCTCGAGCAAGGCATTTTACGCTAAAAGCACGCTGCTGTTGCGCGCGCGGCGCAGCTAAAACAGAAAGTGGTCGTCATTCTCACACTGGACAGGTGTGATGGCCGACATTCGCCCCGTGCCGTCGTAACATGCAGTCCGGCCCGCACTGGCGGCTCAGCCGACCCGCACGGCTACAGTCCGCCATGGACACCGCAACCGGTCGACGTCGCGCGACTCAATCGCTTTTTTTGCGACGTGGGGGCTAGGCACCAACTGTTCATTGGCGCAAACATGTCGACTGGATCCGTCGTCGGGCGCAGCATCCGGACCAGTCCTTCGATGACGGCGGGGCAACAAAACAACCGTCAAAAGCTTAAAATACGCTACCAAGCGCCCTAGAGTAACGGAGGAGACTGCCGCGCTTGCTCGATGCGCTGATCCGGGTCTTGTCAAATGCTGCCCCAGCCCTAACAATCGTGGGGCAAAGGGATAACTTCCCGCGTGGCTGCTCGTTACTCGCGACGCATCCTATTCACAACCGACACCGGAAGCGGATCCGGGGCGACGAGCGCGTTGCTTGCTGAGCATCCGGACGCCGCAAGCGAATTAACCTAAAACGCGGCACTACCCGGCTGGGCGCTTGCTACCCAACCGTCGGCACTGTTCCATGGCGATGATGGGCAATGTGATCCAGGACGACAGGGAAGCGTGTCTCGCCGCAAACGGGGATAATGAGACCTACCCAACCCCATCAAGCGGTGCCCTCCCGCTCCTGGCGCGGCGACGGGTGTCCTCAACAGGAGTTCGAAGATGGCGGCGTCCCTGATTGACCTGGAGATCTTTGACGAGCTACAGCAGACGGCAGGTGCCGATTTTGTGGTCGAACTGCTTGAGGCCTTTTTCGGGGAGGCCCCCGAG
>CAIMEE010000393.1 GCA_903839865.1 Enhydrobacter aerosaccus
CGCCCTGAAGACGAGAAGCGGCAGATCGTAGCGGAGACGTAAGAGCGCGGGGCGTCGGTATCGGCGGTGGCCCGGCGTCACGACCTCAATGCGAACCTGCTGTTCTCGTGGCGCCGTGTGATGGGGCGGGTTGCGCCGGTATCTGCGGACGAGCCGACCAGGTTCGTGCCGGCGGTGATCGGCACCGAAGTCGAGGCAGCTTCGACGCCCGTGCCGCCGCCCCCAGCGGGCGCGATGGAGATCGTGCTGGTCGACGGCGATCGGGTCATCGTGGATCGGACGGTCGACGGGGCGGCGTTGGCTCGCGTGATCGAGGCTTTGTCGCGGCGATGATCCCGGTACCGTCAGGCGTGCGAGTGTGGATCGCGGCCGGTCACACGGACATGCGCTGCGGCATGAACTCTCTGGCCTTGCGCATCCAGCAGGCGCTGCAACGCGACCCGCATGCCGGCGATCTTTACGTCTTCCGGGGCAAGAGCGGCAAGCTGATCAAGATCTTCTGGTACGACGGGCTGGGCGCCTCGCTCTACGCCAAGCGCCTGGAGAGAGGACGCTTCGTCTGGCCATCGACGAAGGATGGCGTGGTGACGATCACGCCCGGACAGCTCGGCTATCTGCTCGAAGGGATCGACTGGCGCCATCCGCAGCGAACGTGGCGGCCGGAGCTGGCGGGCTGAGGGCGCTTTGCTTCGCAAACGCCGGTGCGACGGATTGAATCGGCACGCATCGAGTTCACCACAAGCCGCCGCGTCTGTGCTCTTGTGTAAACACGATGACGTCGATCGATCTCCTGCCCGATGATACCGAGAGCCTGAAGCGGCTGCTCGTCGCAGCGCGTGCGCATGCCGTGGCGGTGACGGCGGAAGCTGCCACGCTGCGGGCCAAGGTCGCCGACGACCAGGCTTTGATCGCCCACCTCAAGCTGTGGATCGAGAAGCTCAACCGCGATCGCTTCGGCCAGCGTTCCGAGCGCAGCGCCCGGCTGCTTGACCAGCTCGAGCTGCAGCTCGAGGAACTCGAAGCCACGGCGACCGAGGATGAGCTGGCCGCCGAGAACGCGGTGGCGAGGACCACGACCGTCGCGGCCTTCACCCGCAAGCGCCCGGCACGCAAGCCGTTCCCCGAACATCTGCCGCGCGAGCGGGTGATCGTTGCCGGGCCGACGGCCTGCGCCTGCTGTGGCGGCACGCGCCTGTCGAAGCTCGGAGAGGACGTCACCGAGACGCTGGAGGTCATTCCCCGCCAGTGGAAGGTGATCCAGACGGTGCGCGAGAAGTTCTCGTGCCGCGACTGCGAGAACATCGGCCAGGCGCCGGCGCCGTACCACGTCGTGCCCCGCGGCTGGGCCGGCCCCAGCCTGCTGGCGATGATCCTGTTCGAGAAGTACGGTCAGCATCAGCCGCTCAACCGCCAGGCCGAACGCTACGCTCGCGAGGGCGTGCCCTTGAGCCTGTCGACGCTGGCAGACCAAGTAGGTGCCTGCTGCGCCGCCCTTCAGCCGATCCATGAGCGCCTCATCGCCC
>CAIMEE010000394.1 GCA_903839865.1 Enhydrobacter aerosaccus
CCGGGGAACTTGTTGGCCTTCTCGATGTCCTTCACCGTGATCAGGCCGATGCAGCGGTAGTCGGCGTCGACCACCAGCAGCTTCTCGATGCGGCGCTGGTGCAAGAGGCGCTGGGCGTCGGCCGAGCTCACGCCCTCGCGCACGGTGGCGAGCTTCTCGCTGGTCATCAGCGCGCTCACCGGCGTCGCACTGTCGGTCGCGAAGCGCACGTCGCGGTTGGTCAGGATGCCCGCGAGCTTGCCGTTACGCTCGACCACCGGGATGCCGGAGATCTGGTGCGACGACATCAACGCCAGCGCATCGGCCAGCGTCTGGTCGGGGTGTATGGTGACCGGGTTCACCACCATGCCGGATTCGAACTTCTTGACCCGCCGGACCTCGTTGGCCTGGGCCTCGGCGGTGAGATTCTTGTGGATGACGCCTATGCCGCCGGCCTGGGCCATCGCGATCGCCATGGCCGCCTCGGTGACGGTATCCATCGCCGCCGAGATCAGCGGGATGCGGAGATCGATCGTGCGCGTGAGGCGTGTGCGGGTGTCGGTCTGGTTCGGCAGGACCGAGGACGCAGCCGGCTTCAGGAGGACGTCATCGAATGTGAGCGCTTCCTGAATCAGCATGCCAACCTCCAGATAAAACAAAACCGGCGGCCCTGGTCGGGGCCGCCGGGTTGGCGAGCCGTTATACACATTACGGCGGACAAACCAAGCCTTATGGCGCTTGGCGTTTATTCACAGGGGCCAGAAAGCCCCTACACACCACCGATGAAATCGCGTTTCCCGATCTCGACGCCTGCCTGCCGCAAAATTGCGTAGGTGGTGGTGCAGTGGAAATAGAAGTTCGGCTTGGCGAAATGCTCGAGATACTGGGCCCGCTTCAAGGTCATCGGGTTGCCGGCGATGGTGATCGTGGTCTCCTTGTCTTCGCTGCCGTCGATCTGGTCGGCCTTGAAGCCGCCGATGTAGGCCAGGACCGCAGCGATGCGGGCCTTGAGCTCGGCGAGGTTCTTCTCGGCGTTCTCGGGCGCCTTGGGGATCTCGGCGCCGGCCAGGCGCGCGGTGCTTTCCTCGGCGAAGCGGCAGGCAATCTGCACCTGGCGGCTGAACGGCAGCATGTCGGGGGTCATGCGCGTGCCGACCAGCACGGCCTCGTCGACCTTCTTGGCGGCGGCCCAGGCCTGCGCCTTGTCGAGCACCTTGGAGATCGCGTTGAGCTGGCGCTGATAGACCGGCACCGACGCGGCGTACATTCCGAAAGCCATTTGCATTTCCTCTGGGGTGGGCTGAAAGGCGAAATCTAGCCGCGAAAGCCCGTCGCGACGACATACATTTCCGCGCTGTCGGCCCGGCTCGCCTCGGGCTTCACGTGGCGGACTTTCTCGAAGTCCCTCTTCAGGCGATCGAGCAACGTGCGCTCGGTGCCGCCGCGCAGAACCTTGGCGACGAAGGCGCCGCCCGGCTTCAAAACGGAGCGCGCAAAGTCGTGCGCCGCCTCGGCCAATCCCATGATGCGAATATGGTCGACCTGCGTCTCGCCGGTCGCCTTCGCCGCCATGTCGCTCAGCACGACATCGGCCGGTCCCTCGAGCAATTTGGTCAGCACCTCCGGCGCATCGTCGTCGTAAAAATCCTTGGCCAGCACGGTGGCCCCCGCGATCGGATCGACCGGCGTCAGGTCGATGCCGATCACGACGCCGCCCTTTGTCCGCTCGACCGACACCTGCGTCCAGCCGCCCGGTGCCGCGCCAAGATCGATCACGCGCGCCTTGGGCTTGAGCAGGCGGAACTGGTCGTCGAGCTGCAACAGCTTGAAGGCGGCGCGCGAGCGATAGCCGCGCTTCTTGGCCTCGACGACATAGGGATCGTTGAGCTGGCGTTGCAGCCAGCGCTGCTGCGAGACCGTGCGGCCGCGCGCCGTCTTCACCCGCACGGTCGCATGCCGTCCCGTCGGCACGCTGCTGCCGCTGCCACTCTTCTTCTTGCCTTTACTCATGAACTCAATCGTCGCGGCGACAGATTGGCTGAGAGAGGGGATCGGCATCGCGGTCGGCCTGCCGCATCAGGTCCATCAGCACGCCCTCGCGCAGGCCGCGGTCGGCGACGCGCACCATCGGCGCCGGCCACTGCCGGCACACCGCCTCGAGGATCGCCCCGCCCGCCAGTGCGAGATCGGCGCGATCGTCGCCGATGCAGGGCAAGGCGGTGAGCTCGGCGACCGACATCACGGAAAGCTCGTCGCAGATCCGCAGGATGTGCTCGCGCCCGATCGAGGTGCCGTCGACAATCGTGCGATTGTAGCGCTTGAGGCCGAGATGGTGCGCACTCACGGTCGTCACGGTACCCGATGCGCCGACCATCTGGACGTCGCCGCGCGCGATCGCACTGCCGATCGAGTGACGCGCGCAGAACGGCCTCAGGTCGCTACGGATGCGCTCGACCATCTCGTCGTAACGCGCGCGGCCGACCGGCGTCTCGCGCGGCTGGTTGGAGACGCAGGACTCGGTGAGCGTGACCACGCCCCACGGAACCGACGTCATGTCGATCAGCTCCGATACCGCTCCCGTACTATCGCCGCGTCGACCGATGCGGATCCAGCTCACTTCGGTCGATCCGCCACCGATATAGACCAGCAGCGCATAGGGTATTTCGGGATCGAGCAGGTTCTCGCAACTCGCGAGCGCAAGCCGCGCTTCTTCCTCCGGCGCAATCACATCGAAGCTGAGGCCAGTGCGCGCCTTCACCAGGGCCAAGAAGTCTTCGCCGTTGCAGGCGCGTCGGCAGGCCTCTGTCGCGATATGGCGCGCGCGTGTGACGCGATGGCGGTCGATCTTGGCCGCGCACACTTCGAGAGCCCCCAAAGTGCGGTCGATGGCCTCGCCGCACAGCGTCCCGTTCAGCACCACGCCCTCGCCCAGCCGGACCGGCCGGGAATAGGCATCGATCACCTCGAA
>CAIMEE010000395.1 GCA_903839865.1 Enhydrobacter aerosaccus
CTGGCGGTCGAGAAGTTCGGCACCGAACCGCAAAAGCGCCACTGGCTGCCCAAGTTCGCCTCGGGCGAGGTGCGGGGTGGCCTCGCGCTCACCGAGCCCAATGCCGGCACCGACCTGCAGGCGATCCGCATGACGGCGCGGCGCGACAGGGGCGACTATGTCATCAACGGCACCAAGACCTGGATCAGCAACGGCATCGAGGGCTCGTGCTTCGCGCTCCTGGTCAAGACCAATCCCGAGGCGAGCCCGCGCTATTCCGGCATGAGCCTGTTCATCGCGCCCAAGGGCCCGGGCTTCACCACGGGCCGCAAGCTCGAGAAGCTCGGATACCACTCGATCGATTCGGGCGAGCTGATCTTCCAGGACTACCGTATCCCGGCCGATCATCTGATCGGCGAGGTCGAGGGCCGCGGCTTCACCCAGGTGGCGGGCGGGCTGGAACTCGGCCGCATCAACGTGGCGGCGCGCGGCGTCGGCATTGCCGAAGGCGCGCTGAGACTCGCGACCGACTACGCGCAGCTGCGTCAGACCTTCGGCAAGCCGATCATCGAGCACCAGGCGATCGCCACCAAGATCGGCGAGATGGCGACGCGCGCGCGGGCCGCACGCCTGCTGACGCTCGATGCTGCCGGCGCCTTCGATCGTGGCGAACGCTGCGACATGCAGGCGGGCATGGCCAAGTACTTCTCTTCGGAGGCGGCTCTGGAGAACGCCACCGAGTCGATGCGTATCCACGGCGCTTACGGCTATTCGAAGGAATACGACATCGAGCGCCTCTATCGCGACGCGCCGCTCACCTGCATCGGCGAAGGCACCAACGAAATGCAGAAACTCATCATCGCCCGCCAGTGGGCGCGTCACAGCGGGTCGACATGAAGGACAAGCCTCTCAAGGGAATCCGGGTTCTCACCCTTGAGCAATTCGGCGCCGGCCCTTACGGCACCATGTTCATGGCGGAGCTCGGCGCCGAGGTGATCAAGGTTGAGTCGCCGGAAGGCGATCCCTCGCGGCAGGTCGGGCCGTACAAGCTCGGCAAGGACGACAGCGAATATTTCCAGGCCTGGAACCTCGGCAAGAAGAGCGTGACCCTCGACCTGAAATCGAAGGACGGCCGCGCGCAGTTCGAGACGCTGGTGAAGAGCGCCGATTGCGTCGTGAACAACATGCGCGGCACCCAGCCCGGCAAGCTCGGCATCGACTATGCGAGCCTCAAGCACCTGAACCCGTCGATCGTCTGTCTGCACATCTCGGCCTATGGCCGCTTCAACGAGCGCAAGGACTGGCCGGGCTACGACTTCCTGATGCAGGCCGAGGCGGGGCTGATGGAGCTGACCGGCGATCCCGAGGGCGCGCCGACGCGGGTCGGCGTGTCGCTGATCGACAGCATGAGCGGGCTCACCGGTACCGTCGGCCTGCTGGCCTGTCTGCTGCGCGCCAAGATGACGGGGCAGGGCTGCGACGTCGACACCTGCCTCTACGACGTCGCCATGCACCAGCTCACCTATCCCGGCTCCTGGTATCTCAACGAAGGCGATGTCTCGCCCCGCGTGCCGCGCAGCGCCCACCTGTCGTTGTCGCCGGTGCAGACCTATCCGACCAAGGACGGCTGGATCTTCATCATGTGCATGACGCAGAAGTTCTGGCTGTCGCTCTGCGAGGCGATGGGCCGCAACGATCTGGTCGGCGATCCGCGCTTTCCCGATCCCAACACGCGCGCGACCAATCGCGCCCAGCTGGACCTGGCACTCGACCCCACGTTCCGGACACGCACGACGGCGGAGTGGCTGGCGAAGTTCAACGGCCTGCTGCCCGCGGCCCCGGTCTATCGCCTCGACCAGGCGCTCGACAGCGACTTTGCCCGCGAGACCGGCATGGTTTCGTCTGTGCCGCACCCGGCCAAGGGCGAACTGCGCATCATCGCCAACCCTATCCGTGTCGACGGTGAACGGCTTTCCCAGGAAGCATGTTCGCCGTTGGGCGCCGACAACAAGAAGTACCTCGCATGAAACTCGAAGGCATCACCGTCGTTGATCTCTCCTGGTTCCTGCCGGGCCCCTATCTCACAACCGCGCTCGCCGATCACGGCGCCGAGGTGATCAAGGTCGAGCCGCCGACCGGCGATCCCGGCCGCGAGATCCTGCCGCCGGACGAGCGCACGTCGGTCTTTTTCCGCAACATGGGACGCGGCAAGAAGAGCGTCGTGCTCGATCTCAAGAGCGAGCGGGGGCGTGCCGATCTCTTCCGGCTCTGCACGACGGCCGACGTGATCGTCGAATCCTTCCGGCCCGGCGTCGCCGCGCGCTTCGGCATCGGCTACGAGGCGGTGAAGGCGGCCAATCCGGGCGTCGTCTATTGCTCGATCAGCGCCTTCGGCCAGGACGGCGCCTATCCCGGCCGCGCCGCGCACGACCTCGCGCTCGAAGCGATGACCGGCGTGCTGAGTCTGACCCTGGGCGACGACGGCCGGCCGGCGATCCCGGGCATTCCGGTCGCCGATCTGGTGAGCGGCCTTTACGGCCTGAGCGGCGTGCTGATGGCGCTGTTGCGTCGGCAGGCCACGGGCAAGGGTGACTACATAGATGTGTCGATGCACGAGACCCTGATGGCTTCCTGCGCCAACGTGGTCGGCACGGCGTTCAAGGACAACGAGCATCCCGACGTGAAGAACCAGCGCACCACCGGCGGTTCGGCCTTCTATCGCGTCTACGACACGTCGGATGGCCGCCAGCTCGTGCTGGCGGGGCAGGAGATGAAGTTCATCAAGAACCTGCTGGGCGCATTGGGGAAGCCCGAGTGGGCCGAGCTTTGCGAACCGCCCGGCGCGCACCAGAAGCCGGTGGTCGATTTCCTGACGGCGACCTTCAAGGCCAAGCCGTTGAAACACTGGATGGACTTCCTGTCGCCGCTCGACATCTGCTACGGGCCGGTCAACACCCTGCCGGAGGCGATCGCCGAGCCGAACCTCGTGAAGCGCGGCTTCATGGTGACGGACGACATGGGCCGCAAGCATTTCGGCCCGGCCGTGCGCTTCAAGGACGAGCCGTCGAGCCCGCTCTATCGCGAGCCGCTGCTGGGCGAGCATACCGAGGAAATCCTGAA
>CAIMEE010000396.1 GCA_903839865.1 Enhydrobacter aerosaccus
ACGCGCTCGGTGACCGGCACCCTGTTCGGCGGCAAGAGCCCGCGCAACGTCGACATCAAGGGCATCGAGATCGAGGCCGAGTTCGGCCCGCACATGCTCTATGTCACCAACGATGACAAGCCTGGCTTCATCGGCCGCCTGGGCACGCTGCTGGGCGAGAACAAGGTCAATATCGCAACCTTCCATCTCGGCCGCGACAAGCCGGGCGGCTCGGCGATCGCCCTGGTCCAGGTCGACCAGCCGTTGTCGGTCGACCTCACGGCCAAGATCGCCGCTGTCGAGGGAGTGGTCCAGGCCAAGGCGCTGGGGTTCTAGCCCGATCCGACGTACGCTGCCGGCCATGAGGCTGGCCGTACTGGGGCTGGCATCGGCGGTCCTTCTGGCCGCCGGTCCAGCCGTTGCGAAGGATGAACTTGTGACATCGGCGCACTATGCCGATGGCCAGGTCATTCCCTATGTGCTCACGAGCAACGGCGATACGCCGACCCACGCCATCCTGATGATGCCGGGCGGTCCGGGCAATCTCGCGCCGCATCTCGACGGCAACGGCCGGATCGTCATGACCTGGGCAAACAATTTCCTGATGCGCGTGCGCGCGCTCTTCGCCGGGCCGCGAATCGTCGCGGTGTCGATGGATGCCACGACGACGCCGGAGCGGGTGATGGCCGTCGTCGACAGCCTCCAGAGCCGTTATGGCCCGCTGCAGGTCTACGTGGCGGGCAACAGCCTTTCGAGCGCCTCCACCATGAGACTGGGGGAGCGGATGGACGGCAAGCTCGCCGGATTCATCCACACCTCTTCGGTGAACGCGATCGCGAGCTACGACACACGCAAATTCCGTAGTCGTCACCTGATGGTGGCCCATCGCATGGATTCCTGCAGCGGCACGGTGGCGTCCTCGGCCCAGCATGCGCACAACGTCTACGGCACCGACCTGATCCTCATCGAGGGTGGCGTGTCCGTGGGCAGGCCCTGCGAGGCCGTGGCGCACCACGGCTTCAACGGTGTCGAGAAGGAGACCGTCGCCAAGATCGTCGCCTGGATGTTGGATGGCCATTAGAAAAGGTCCATCGCATCCCGACGGTGAGCGACGCTAGGGTCGGGGCGGATCAACCAGGAAGAGGTGGCGCATGCCCCGCATCAGCGAGATCGAAGACGACGGCGGCGACCCGATCCTGAAGCCGATCTTCGACAAGCAGCGCGAGCTGTTCGGCGGCGTTCTCAACCCGGCAAAGGTGATGGCGCATTGCCCGCCGATCCTGCGCGCGGCCCAGCAGCTTGGCCTCGCGATCGACCAGTCGGGGCAATTGCCGAAGTCACTGCCACCCCTGATCTACCTGCGGGTGGCGTCGATCAACGGCTGTCCCTTTTGAATTGATATCAATTCGGTCCGTGTGACCGAAACCGAAGGCGGCCTCGACAAGGTAGCGGAAGTGCTGAACTGGCGCGAGAGCAAGCTGTTCACCGACGCCGAACGCGTGGCGCTCGAATATGCAGAGGCGATCACCTATACCGACCGGCAGGTCGACGATGCCCTCTTCGCCGAAGTGAAGAAGCACTTCAGCGACGCGCAGATCGTCGAACTGACCGCGGCCATCGCACTCGAGAACTTCCGCTCGAAATTCAATCCCACCCTGGGCGTCGAGGCCCAGGGCTTCTGCATGGTGCCGAAGCGCTGAAGCGCTTCGTTATTCCATCTCGATATTGAGCTTCTTGAGGGTCTTGCCCCAGAAGGCGTGCTCTTCGGCTACGAACTTGGCGAACTCCGCGCGCGTGCGCTCGGGCGGCATTTCGAGGCCGTCCCGGGCGAGGGCCGCCTCCCACTTGGGATCCTTCATCCCGTCCTTGATGGCTTTCTCGATCTTGTCGAGGATGGCGTCGGGGGTCTTGGTCGGCGCGAACACGCCCTGCCAGCTGGTCACGACGACGTCGATGCCCTGTTCCTTCAAGGTCGGCACGTCGGGAAGCGACTTCACGCGCTTGTTGCCGGTCACGGCCAGCGCCTTGAGGTTGCCGCCCTTGATCTGCGACACCGCCGGCGGCAGCGACGAGAAGTTCGCGGTGATCTGGCCGCTGATCACGTCGGCGACGGCCGGGCCGGTGCCCTTGTAGGGGACGTGGGTCATCTTGATCCCGGCGGCTTCGGCAAAGAGCGCGCCCGCGAGATGGTTGTTGCCGCCCACGCCCGACGACGAGTAGGTGAGCTTCTCGGGATCCTTCTTGGCCAGCGCCACCAGTTCGGCGGCATTCTTGGCCGGCACAGAATTGCCCACCACCAGGACGTATTGGTAGTCCGTTATCTGGGCGACCGGCGCCAGGGCCGCGAGGGTGTCGATCATGCCCTTCTGGACCCAGGGATTGATGATGACGTTGGTGCCGACGGCGACGAACAGGGTCTGACCGTCGGGCTTGGCGTTTGCCGCGGCGCGCAGGCCGATCGAGCCGGCGGCGCCGCCCTTGTTGTCGATGACGATCGTCTGGCCGATGACCGGCGTCATGACCTGCGCAAGCTCACGGGCATTGATGTCCGTGCTGCCGCCCGCGGCATAGCCGACGACGAAGGTGACGGGACCGGTCGGCCATGCGGCCTGGGCGTGCGCGAACGAGGGGAGGAGGAGGCTGCTGCCGCCAAGGGCCAGCGCATGACGACGGGTGATGAAGGTCATGTTCAGTTCTTTCCTTTGACGTATTTGCCGGCGCCATCGCCCGCGACTTTTCCGAGCACCGCGCCGGACACCAGGCCCGCGCCGCCGGGGTAGTTGTGATAGAACAGGCCGCCCACCAGTTCACCTGCGGCAAACAGGCCCGGGATCGTGCTGCCGTCGGTGCTTTCGACTTCGCCGTCGGTCGAGGTCTTGAGACCGCCGAAGGTGAAGGTGAGGCCGCAGGTCACGGCATAGGCCTCGAACGGCGCCTGGTCGATCGTATTGGCCCAGTGGCTCTTGGGCACCGCGAGCCCGCGCGTGCTGCGGCCGTCCTTGATCGCGGGATTGAACGGCACCTCGGTCATGACCGCGGCGTTCCATTCCTTGATCGTCTTCAGGAACTGCTCCTGGTTCACGCCTTCGAGCTTGGTCGCGAGCTCCTCGATCGTGTCCGCCTTCACCTTGGTCATGCGCTTGATGCGGTATTCGTCGCGCAGACGGTCGAGCACCTTGGAGTCGAAGATCTGCCACGCAAACTGCTGCGGCTGCGACAGGATCACCGCGCCGTACTTGGCGTAGGTGTAGTTGCGGAAGTCCGCACCCTCGTCGACGAAGCGCAGGCCGTTGGCGTTCACCATGATACCGAGCGGATAGGAGTGCTTCTGGAAATTGTCGCCCACTTCCAGGTCGCCGAACTCCGGCGCATTCATGTCCCAGCCGACAGCGTGACCGCCCGACCAGTTGCCGTGCGGCTTGGCGCCGATCGCCAGCGCCATGTTGATGCCGGCGCCGGTGTTGAAGCGTGTGCCGCGCACCTTGGCGAGATCCCAGGTAGGCCCGAGATAGCGGGTGCGCATCTCGGCATTGCTCTCGAAGCCGCCGCAGGCCAGCACGACGGCCTTGGCGCCGATCCGGATCTTGCGGCCCTTATGTTTGGCGATGACGCCGCGCACGACGCCATCTTCCTCGATCAGGGACACCGCGGGCGTCTCGTAGTGGATGGGAATGCCCGCCTTCACCGCGGCCTTGTGCTCGAGGTCGACCAGGCCCGGTCCGCCGCCCCAGGCCTCGACCGCGAGGCCGCCCCAGAACTTGTACTTGCCGTTCACCTTGAACGCCTGGCGGCCGTAGCTCGGCTGGAAGCGAACGCCCTTGGAGCGCATCCACTTCAGGGTCTCGAAGCTGCGGTTGACCAGCATGTCGGTGAGGTCCGGATCGCAACGGTAGTTGGTCACGCGGCCCATGTCGTCGAGATACTGGTCGGCGGTGTAGCTGCCGAAATCGACGTTGGTCTTCTCGTCCTCGGTCAGGTCGTAGAGCTGGGCGAGGTCGTCGACGCCGTTGAAGACGACGCGCATGGCGCCGGCCGTGTAGGTGCTGTTGCCGCCGCGCTCTTCCTCCGGAGCCGACTCGAGCATGGCCACGGAAGCGCCGGTTTCCCGGGCCGCCAACGCCGCACAGGCCGCGGCATTGCCCGCGCCCACCACCAACACATCGACCTGGAAATCGTCCACGTGGCACTCCTCGATTTTGGCCCAAGCTTTGCGCTAGAATACCAGCATGGGTGATCGTTTCGACCGTCTAGGGGTACGGCATGCCAATGTCGAGGCCCTCCTGCGCCGGCCGGGCATCGGGCATAACAACGGCCCGACCTTCGACATGTCGTGGGGCGCCTGGATCTGGCGCCGCGCCGCCGCCAAGGCCTGGAAGGCACCGAGCCCGGAAGTCGCGAAAATGCGCCTCAAACGCGCCGCGCGGCTGGGCCTCACTTATAAGGAACTGACCGCGGCGCTGATGAACACGGGCAGCAACCTGGGCGCCGCTGTCATGCCGCTGTCGCTGGCCGCGCGGGTTCGTCGCGGTCCGAAAGGCGAAATCATCGTCGAGCCGCGCAATTCGATCGCGGCGCTGGTGGGCAAGTTCGGCGGGAGATTTTTCCTGCTGGGCGACATCGATGCCGTGCCGGCGCTGACCGAGGCGGAGCGGGCCGAGTTCCTCTCGGTCGTGAACCGCGCCTTCGACGGCAAGGTCGAGGCGATCGGCTGGGGCCACGATGCGGCCGCCTTGCGCGCGACGCTCAAGGCCAACAACATGCCGCACCAGGAAACCTTTATGGTCGGCGCCAGCATGGGCCATCAACTGCTGGGCGATTCCGCGGCCCTGCCGTTCGTTAAAGATATAGAGAGCTGGTTCAGTTAGTTGGCCAAGCGAAAGCCGGCGACACGCGGCAAGAACAGCAACAAGACCAGTAGACGGAAGCCGGCGGCCCTCAGGGCACAGCCCGCGCGCGCGCGCCTCGCTCCCGAGATCCCGTTGCGGCAGGGACTGGTCGAAATGGCGACCATCGGCGCGCACTCTATTTTTAGCGTCGCCACCGTCGTGGCGGGCCTGGCCATCGTCGCGGGAGCGCTCGTCTTCGCCTGGTCGCTCCGGCCGGTGCCGGCCTATTCGTCGGATCAGGTCACGCTGGGCTCGCCGTTTGGCGTGACGTTCAGGGTCGACAATACGAACGAGTGGTTTCCGCTCTCGCACCTCAAGATCCGCTGCGTGGTAGCCGGCGTCGACGCCGCGAGCATGCCGCCGGCCGATGTGGATCCCGCGCGCATCCCCGCCCGCCTCGAGCCTGGCGAGCAGGCGAGCTTCACCTGTCCGCTTCGGGCCGCCGATCAGGAGGTGGCCCTGCGCTCCGAGATCTACTTCCGCAGCGAATATGACGTGCCGGGGCCGGGCCGGTTCAGGCTCACCGCCAACGTCGGCCCGTTCGTCCTCAACACCAAGCTCCTGCCGCCGCGCTGGACGGCCAAACCCGGCAAGGATTAGAGAAAGGCATGACCTCTCCCGTTGAACCGCCCCTCAAGGGCGTGCGCGTCGTCGAACTCACGCATACCATCCTCGGTCCTTCCTGCGGCATGATCCTGGCCGACCTCGGCGCGGAGGTGATCAAGGTCGAGCCGGTCGACGGCGACCGCACGCGCAAGCTGCGCGGCTTCGGCGCCGGCTTCTTCGGCTACTTCAATCGCAACAAGAAGAGCCTGGCGCTCGACGCCGATTCACCGGAAGGCCGCAAGGTCCTGGTGAAGCTGCTCGAGAAGGCCGACGTGCTGATCGAGAATTTCGCGCCGGGCTCCATGGCCAAGCGCGGCCTCGGGCCCGAGCATCTGGAGAAGATCAATCCGCGCCTGGTCTACTGCGCGCTGAAAGGCTTCCTGCCGGGCCCCTACGAGAAGCGGCCCGCGCTCGACGAGGTCGTGCAGATGATGGGCGGGCTCGCCTACATGACCGGCCCCTCCGGCCGGCCTCTGCGCGCCGGCACGTCGGTGGTCGACATCGTGGGCGGCATGTTCGGCGCCTTCGGCACGGTGATGGCGCTGAAGCAGCGCGACAGGACGGGCAAGGGCGGTCTCGTCGAGAGCGCGTTGTTCGAGTCGGTCGTGTTCCTGATGGGCCAGCATCTCGCGATCACCGCTATGAACGGCACGCCGCCGCCGCCGATGCCCGAGCGGGTGAGCTCGTGGGCGGTCTACGAGATCTTCAATACGTCTGACGACCTGCAGGTCTTCATCGGCATCACTTCGGACGGCCCGTGGAAGCGCTTCTGCGAGTTCTTCAAGCAGGCCGAGATGGCGGCCGATCCAAGGCTCGCCACCAACAACCTGCGCATCGAGGCGCGACCGTGGCTGGTGCCGAAGGTGGCCGCCGTCTTCAAGGCGTACACCAAGGACCGGCTCGAGCAGATGTGCATCGAGGCCGACCTTTCCTTTGCGCCGGTCGCTCGGCCGCAGGACCTGTTCGACAATCCGCACCTGCTGGCCAACGGATCGCTCGCGCCTACGATGTTGCCGGGCGGCGTGAAGACGCGCCTGCCGCTGCTGCCGTTCCAGATGTTCGGCTGGCGGCCGCCGCTCGTCACCGATCCGCCCGAGATCGGACAGCACAATGCAGAGGTGCTGGCGGAGATCGGCTACGACAGGGCAGGCATCGAAGAGCTAAGATCGGGCGGACTGCTGGGGCCGAAGTAAGGGCCAAAAAGGAGGACGATGCACGGCAAGACGATCGTTCGCGCCGTCGCGGCTTTGGGATGGCTGGTCGCCAGCCTGATCGCGTTCGTCATCGTCGCCAGTTTCACGTTCTTCGGGATCGGACTGATCGGGCTGCTGCTGTGGTTTGTATGCACGCGCATGGAGCTGGAGAAGGATGCGGCGGTCGGCAGCGGATGGACGCCCGAGTTGATCGCCTCGCAATACGAGGCGCGTCAGAAGATGTCGCCGGAGCAGCGAGCAGCAGACCGTGAGGAGCAGACGCTGGCCATGCACTCGATGCGCTTTTTCAAAAACCTCGGCATCGCGCTGACCCTGATCGGGGCGGCGGGGTTCCTCTACTATCAGCTCTGATCGGGTTTCATTGTTTGGCGTGGGTCGCCGGCGACGCGGCCTTGTCCGCGAACGCGGGATAGTCGGGGTCGAGCACGAACGGATAGGGGCCGGGATAGCTTCCAATCACCACCGTGTGGTTGATGATGCCGACGTTCGGTTGCCACAGATGCAGGTGATAGCCCGGCGGCTCCAGATTGAACGTCGCGTCGTCGTGCGGATTGAGGTCGAGCACGACCTGGTGCGCGACTGAGGGGGCCACGCTGCCGACCGTTCCGGCCCAGCGCATGTTGACCGAGCGGTGGTGATGGCCGCACACGACGCGCTCGATGTTCCTGTAGTTCGACAGAAGCGCCGCGAGCGCATCGCTATTGCGGCAGTTGATCGAGTCCATGTGCTGCAGGCCCGTCGGAAACGGCGGGTGATGCATGAAGATCAGGGTCGGCCGCTGCGGCTGCTCGTCGAGCCGTGCCTTCAGCCAGGCCAGCCGGGGCGCATCCATTTCGCCATGGCCCTTGCCCGGCACGATCGTATCGAGGCCGATCAGGCGCAGCGGCTGGTCCTCGATCGTGTAGTGGAGATAGTCGCCGTCCGTCGGGAGGTAGCCTTCGCCCCCGAACACCTGGCGCAGCGTCTCGCGCCGGTCGTGGTTGCCGGGAACGAGATACACCGGCATCGGCAGCGGCTTGAGAATATCGTGGAGCAGCTCGTACTCCTCGATCAGCCCACAGTCGGTGAGATCGCCGGTGCCGAGCACGAGATCGGGTTTCTTGGGGAGCGCCAGGATCGAGGACACCGCCGCGCGCAGCAACGCTTCCGTGTCGACCACCTTGTAGGCCATCTTCCCGTGGGGCCGGATGTGCATGTCGGTGATCTGGGCGATGAGCGTCATGGTGGAATCCTTTTCAAGAATCCCTCCCCCGTCTTCGGGGGAGGTGGCAGCGTCATACGCTGACGGAGGGGGCGATACCACGCGGTGGCTCATGACCCCTCCGCCCTCGTAAGGCGAGGGCACCTCCCCTTGGCGGAATCCGCCAAGGGGAGGGACGTTTATTTTCCTACGGCAGTTTCAGCGCGGTCTGGTCGACGTACGGCTTCATCAGCGCGTCGGCCGCATGCTGGGCGTCCTTCACCGCCTGCGGCGCCTTCTTCTTGCCGTTCAGCACGGCCTGGATTTCGTCTTCCAGCGCCTTGCGCACGGCCACGGTCTGGTAGGTCGCGAACCAAGGCTTGGCGTAGGGGAGCTGGTCGAGCGCCACCTTGGCGTCCGGGTTCTTGGCCATGAAGTCCTTCATCTCGGCGGTATCGTACGCCGACTTGCGCGGAGAGAAGTATCCTGTGAAGCGGCTCCAGGCGCCGAGGTTCTCGGTCGAGGACAGCCACTTGGCGAACTTCCAGCCGGCCGCCTTCTGCTCCTCGCTGAGGCCCTTGAACATCACCAGCGAACCGCCGCCGATCGGCACGGCGTTGCGCACGTTCCGGGGCACGAAGGCCACGCCGTAGGGCATCTTCATGCTGTCGCGCACGAAGGAGAGGCTGCCGGTCGAGAGCAGCATCATCGAGGCCTTGCCCGCCAGGAAGTTGCTCGACACGGCGCCGCCTTCGACGACGCCCTGCTGCATCACCTTGTGCTTGAACACGAGGTCCTCGACGAACTGTGCGGCGCCCAGCATCGAGGGCGTGTCGTAATAGACCTCGCCGCCGTATTCCTCGTTGAAGTAGCGGCCGCCGTTGGACATCGACAGCGCCTCCATCATCCACCCCATGTAGTCGTAGCCTTCGGGGATGGCGATGCCGTAGCGGTCGGCCTTGGTCAGTTTCTTGGCGGCGTCGACCAGTTCGGCCCAGGTCTGCGGCGGCTTCTCCGGATCGAGGCCCACTTCCTTGAAGTGTTCCTTGTTGTAGTAGAGCAGCGGCGTCGAGTTCTGGTAGGGCACAGCGTAGAGCTCGCCGTCGACGATGGCGTTGGCGTGCACCGCCGGCCAGAAATCGTCGAGGAACTTGGTCCGCGTAGTGCCATCGGCCTTGAGCAGCGGCTCGAGCGAGACGATGTCGCCCGAGATCTTGAGGTCGAGCACGAAGTTGGCGCTCATCAGCACGACCGCCGGCGGCTTGCCGGCGGCGGTGGCTGCCTGGGCCTTGAGCTTGGTCTCGTCGTAGCTGCCGGTATAGACGCCGGTGACGGCCACGTCCTTCTGGCTGTCGTTGTAGAGCTTGGTGAGGCGCGTCATCTCCTTCGCGAGCTTGCCGTCGACCGGTACGGGAAAGAAGAAGTCGATCTTGGTCTGCGCCATCGCAGATGAGGCGGTGAGTGCTACCGCCGCGGCGGCAAGTGAAGAAATCCAACGCATATCTATCTCCCTTTTATCCCTTGAGACCCGAGAACATGAAGCTGTTGACGAACTGACGCTGGAACACGGCGAAGAGCGCGAGCAGCGGGAACATGACGAGCAGGGTGCCGGCGGCGAGCAGGCCCCATTCCTTGCCGCCCTCCGTGCCGAGCGCGAACGAGGCGAGGCCGATGGTCAGCGTCTGCTTGCTGGGTTCGTTCAGCACCATCAGCGGCCACAGGAATTCGTTCCAGTGCGCCATCAGCGAGACCAGCGCGAAGGCGACCAGGCCGGGCTTGGCCATTGGCAGCAGCACGTGCCACAGCACCTGCCACCACTTCGCTCCGTCGATGAAGGCTGCCTCCTCGAAATCGCGCGGGATCTGCCGGAAGGTCTGGCGCATAAGGAAGGTGCCGAAGGCCGAGGCGAAGTAGGGCAGCATCACGCCCAGCAGCGAGCCATAGAGGCCGAGATCGACCACGGTGCGCAGGTTGGGCACGATCAGGATTGGCGGCACCAGCATGAGCTGCAGCAGGAAGACGTAGAAGATGAAGTCGCGGCCGGGAAAATCGAGCCGGGCGAAGGCGTAGCCCGCGAGCGAGATCGTGACGATCTGGATTGCCAGGATGCCGAAGGCCACGATCGCGGTGTTGACGTAGTAGACGGCGAAGTCGCCGCTCTCGAAGGCCTCGGCGAAATTGGCCCAGGTGGGCACGAAGTCCGGCAGTAACGACGCCATGTGGATGCCGCCCGAAGTGTCGGGCCGGAACGAGGCGACCAGCGTCCACAGGAACGGCGTCGACCAGAAGAAGACGATCACCAGCATCAGACCGGCAATGACGGGGCTAGTTCGCCGCATGCGCGCCCCGTTCCATGGTCTTCAGCGAGAAGAGGGACACGGCCAGCAGGAAGGACACCGAGACCACGCTGGCGGCGGCGGCGCGGCCGGCGGCGAAGTTCTCGTGCGCCTGTTCGAAGATGTAATAGAGCACCAGCTTGGTGGAGTTGCTGGGGCCGCCCTTGGTCAGCACGATCACATGGTCGACCTGGGTCAGCACGTTGATCAGCGCGATCACCAGGACGAAGGCCGTGGTCGGCGCCAGCAGCGGCACGATGACGTGGCGCAGCCGCTGCCAGCCGTTGGCACCGTCGATCGTGGCCGCTTCCAGCACGTCGCTCGACAGGGTCTGCAAGCCCGCCAGATAGAAGAGCATGTAGTAGCCGGCGTTCTTCCAGACCGTGATGCCGATTAGCGACCACAGCGCCACGTCGGGGTCGCCCAGCCAGTTGGCGCCACGAATGCCGAGCTTGCCGAGGTAATGGTCGAACAGCCCGACGCCCGGCAGGAAGATGAAGAAGAACAGCGACGCTGCGGCGACCAGTGGCACCATCGAGGGAAACAGCAGCAGCGCCCGCATCACCGAGTTGATGCGCCCGGACCGCTGGAGGGCGAGCGCGAACAGCAGTGCCAGCGCCATGCTTATGGGCACCGTGCCCACGGCGTAGACCAGGTTGTTGATGACCGACTGGACGAATGCTTTGTCGGCGAAGAGATCGGTGTAGTTGCGCAGTCCGACGAAGAGGGTGGCCGTGGTGCCGTGCACCTTGTCGTGGAGCGAGTCCCAGGCGACGCGCACGATCGGCAGATAGGTGAAGGCCGCCAGCAGGAGCAGGGAGGGAGCCAGCAGCAAATACGGCCAGGCGCGTCGCGCCAGCTGGGCCCGCAGCGTGCGCCGCTTCCGTCGATCGACGGAAAGGAGGGGCGCGAGCGCTGCGATGCTGGTCATTTCAGACCGCTACTGTCCCCTCATGATGCGTCCGCTTCTCTTTTGTGAAGGCGGTGTTACGCCCGCCCAGCGGCCGTGGACAAAAGCTCCGGCATTGTGCCGGCGTCAGTCGAAAAGCCGGCTTCCATAGATCGCACCGGTGATCAGCAAGGCCACGACGCCGGCACAAACCACAGCGGCGGTGATGGAGCCCCCAATGTCCAACAGGGTGGTTTTGTAGAGGAAGGCAGCAAAGGCCCCGGTGGCCAACAGGCCAGTGATCAGGAGAATTATCACGACACAATATATTACTACAGTTTTGGTGCGAATTCATCCTCCGTACCGGAGCGTACCATGCCGCCCAATATCTCCCCGCTTCGCACAATTGCTGCTGGGGATAGCGGGAACAGACCTAGAACTTGTGTCAATAAGTTTAGTTTGATCAGTGGGTTAATTCCCATCTTGCGATAAAGAACAAAATGGGTACAGTTATCCGTATTGCTGCTCCTGACAGGGGCATGGATTATCAAAGGAGGCAGCCAATGACGGCGGCACTTAAACTGGTCGAGAAACAAGGCATGGATAACAAGAACAAGGCGCTCGACGCGGCGCTGGCCCAGATCGAGCGGGCTTTCGGCAAGGGCTCGATCATGAAGCTCGGCCAGCGCGAGCATGTGGAAATCGAATCGATCTCGACCGGCTCGCTGGGCCTCGATATCGC
>CAIMEE010000397.1 GCA_903839865.1 Enhydrobacter aerosaccus
AGCCCACGACGGCACCCTCGGCCAGGAAGGCGTCAACGATCGCGCGACCGATGCTTTTCGTGCCGCCAGTGATCAGCACGCGCTTGTTCTTGAGACCCAGGTCCATGGTTCCTCCGAAAGAGTGGCTCGCCTATAAGGCGGAGCATCAAATAGCGGAGCGGCAGTCATGTCCAAGCGATTCGACTTGAGCGGCAAGGTGGCTTTGGTAACGGGGGCCTCGTCCGGCCTTGGCAGTCACTTCGCATCCTGCCTCGGCGAGGCCGGTGCATCTGTCGTTCTCGCCGCGCGCCGTGCGGATCGGCTGCAGGCGCTGCAGGCGGAACTCGTGGCGAAAGGCGTGGCCGCAAGGTCGGTCGATCTGGACGTGCAATCGGCAGAGTCAGTCGCGGCCGCACTCGAATCTGCCGGCCCACTCGACATCGTCGTCAACAATGCCGGCATTTCGATCGTGAAGCCCGCGCTCGATATGCCCGAGAAGGATTGGGACGCGGTGGTCGACACCAATCTGCGCGGTGCATGGCTGGTAGCGCAGGGCGCGGCGAGGCGCTGGGCGGCGGAGAAGCGGCCAGGCAGCATCGTCAACATCGCCTCGATCCTCGGTCTGCGCACGATCGGGCAGGTTGCGCCGTACAATGCGTCGAAGGCCGGCCTCATCCATCTGACGCGGGCACTCGCCATGGAATGGGCGCGCTACAGGATCCGCGTGAATGCGATCTGCCCGGGTTACATCGAGACGGAGATGAACAGCGCATTCTGGAAGACACCCGGAGGCCAGAAGCTGATCGAGCGCATCCCGCAGCGTCGCATCGGCCAGCCCGTGCATCTCGATGGAGCGTTATTGCTACTGGCCTCGGAAGCGGGGGATTTCATGACCGGCAGTGTGATCACCGTCGACGGCGGTCACGTGGTCAGTTCGCTTTGAAGTTCACCAGCCGTTGATGCGGTCGTAGATATCGACGATCGACTTGCCGCCGTCGAGATCGCTGTCGACGACATAGTACTTGTCGTAGGCCGCCGCAGTGATGCACGCGTGGTTAGGCAGGATGCGCACCCGTGTGCCGATCGGCATGGTGCCATAGGGCATGGGGTCGGAAGAGGCCACGAAGCCGTGCTCCTGAGAGCACTCGACCACCGCCATATCCTTCGATGGCGCATGAGCAATCGTGCCGTAGCCTACCTTGGGCTGGAATTCCTGCGCGCTGATGTCCTTGGAAAGTGCACGCGCGCCCGCATCGACCAGCATCTGGTTGCGATGCGGGTAGTGACCGATCACCGACGCAAGGACCGAGAGTGCCAGGTCTTCCGGGCCGCAGGAACCGATCAGTGCCTGGTCGAGATCGTTGAAGACATACACGCCCGGCCGCATTTCGGTAATGCCGGTAAAGTCGCGAGACCAGGTTGCCGTCGGGGTCGAGCCGCCCGAGACGATGGGGCAGGGAATTCCGGCGGCGCGGATTTTCTCCGCCGCAGTCACGATCGCGAGCCGCTCCTGCTCGGCCACGGCGGCGATCCCGTCCGGTGTGCTCTGATGATAGGAGTGGCCGGCGTGAGTCATGACACCGGCGAGTTCGACACCGGGAACACCATGGAGCATGCGCGCAATGTCGATCAGCCCCGGCATACCGGGAAACGGCAGGCCGGCGCGGCCGCCGCCACTGTCAATTTCGATGAACACCGAGAACGTATCTCCACCACGAGCGGCATCCGCAATACTACGGGCCACCGGTAAATTGTCCGTAACGACCCGCAAGTTGACGCCCTGGCGCCGCAACTCTGCAATCGCGGGCAGTTTGGCCGGGATGATTCCGACACCATAAAGAATGTCTCGAAAGCCGCCGGCGGCGAAATAGCGAGCCTCTGCCAGCGTTGAAACGGTGATGCGCCCGTCGTGGCCCTCGACCGCCATGCGGCCGACCTGTACAGATTTCGCCGTCTTGAGGTGCGGTCGCAATGCCACACCAGCCTGTCGAAGCCGCGCGCTCATACGCTTTAGGTTGCGGCGGAGAACGGCCCGGTCAAGAATGAGGGCGGGTGTGGGTAGGTCGTCTAGGGTGTGGGCGGCCATATCTGCTTGTGTGTTTGAGTGCGTTGCATTGTTTCCGTCATTGTGGGGACGGTCAAATCGCGTATGCCGATTGAAAATGAATGGAAGTTTGTGCTGGAGAACGACGGCAATCTAGAGCCGCGTCTGGCCCAAGCGCCCGGGGTGACTAGAGGCCTGATCGTCCAAGCATATCTCGACTCCCCGGGAGTGCGTTTGCGCGTCGTCGAATTGGGCGGCAAACGTCACCACATCTTCACCTACAAGAGGCAGGTCGAGGGCGAAGTGGTCGAAATCGAGACTTACATCAGCGCCGACGATTTTCAGCGCCTGTGGAAACTGCGCAAGGAGACGCTTCAGAAGGTGAGGTACTCCTGGCCCGACGGCCGCTTCGGCTGGGATGTCGACTTCTTCAAGTCGACCGACGGCAGCACGTACTTCGTAATGGCCGAGGTCGAGATGCCAGCAGGGGACATGAAACCTCCACCCTTGCCGCCGCGCCTCGCGTCGCATTCGATCTTTGCCGTGCCGTATGGCGATGCGCGCTTCACGTCGAAGCGGATTGCCAACCGCGCACACGCCGAAGCGCTCATGGCGGAAATTCAGGACAAGGGCGAAGCCGCCTAAAGCACGATGACTTTTCCTTGGCTCTAGTCGCGGCTCAACCGTGCGCGCCGCTCCGCTGCGAACGGTGAGCCGCGACCGAAGTAAAAGCCATCGTGCTGTAGGCGTTACGGTTTGCGCGGCCGAATACGCGGCAAGGCAACCAGTGGCCACGGATCGGGCAACTCTCCGACCGGGCAGTCGATCAACATCGGTCCGCCCCGGGCAATACCGCGCGAGATCGCGGCCCCGAGTTCATCAGGCGACTTCACGCGCTCCGAAGCAATTCCGAAGCTCTCGCCGAGCTTCACGAAATCCGGATTGTGCAAGGTCGTGGCAATCGTGCGGTTGTTGAATGACTGTTGCTGGATGCGCTTCACGTTGCCGAAGGCGCCGTCGCTGAACACCACGGCGACCACGCCGATACCATTCTGCGCGGCGGTCGCCATTTCCATCGCCGTAAACATGAAGCCGCCATCGCCGCTGATCGAGACGACTGGCGTCCCAGGCTTGGCAACCTTGGCGCCGAGCGACGTTGCGTAGCCCCAGCCCAGAGTGCCCTGGTAACCGGGCGAGAGAAACGTGCGTGGCTTATAGGTTGGATAGGCAAAGCGAGCCGCGTAGCCCATCTGCGTCAACTCATCGACCAGGATGCCGTCTTCCGGCAACGCTTGCCGGATCGCCTTAAGGTAAGCGATCTGCGGCGCGAGACTGTCATGGATAAGCTTCGTCGCGGACGCCTTGATTTCCGCCACGGCCTCGGCCCGGCCGTTGCGCACGATATTGAGCTTGGCCAACTTGTTCGCGAGCGCCTTCAACGTCGCTTCAGCGTCACCGACGATACCAATCTCGGGTTTGCGCTGGCGATCGAGCTCCTGGCTGTCGACGTCGATGCGGATGACCTTGAGATCGTCGTCCATGCCCCAGGCCTGCTGTTGCGGTTGCAGGCGCGTGCCGACTGCCAGTACGACATCGGCTTCTCCCCAGAAACGATAGCCGGCTGGCGCGGTAACCGAGAGCCTGTGCCGCCCATCGATCACGCCCTGGCCCATGCGACCGGTCGCGACCGGTGCGTCGAGCATCTCGGCGATGATCTGCACATATTCACCCGCGCCTTGGGCGCCGCCGCCGACAATAATCAGCGGACGCCTGGCGCTTCCGAGCAGTTGGGCGGCGCGATCGACGCCGTCTTCGTCGACAGGGCAGGGATCGGCCTCTGCCGCGCCTGCAGGAAGGATCACCGGTGCCTTGCGCGCCCAGGTGTCCATCGCGCATTCGAGAGCGACGGGGCGACGACGGCCCGAGAGCAACCGGCGAAAGGCCTCGTTCATCAGGCCGGGTGCTTCAGTCGGCGAGGTGATGCGATCGGCCCATTTGGTGAGACCGCGCATGATCGCGAGCTGGTCGGGCAGTTCGTGCAACAGGCCGACATTGCGGCCGATCATCGCCTGCTGGATCTGCCCGGTCAGGGCCAGCACGGGTGCGTTCACCGCATACGCGGTCGACAATGCTGCCGTCGTGTTGAGAAACCCGGGCCCGGGGACCACGACGTAGGCCGACGGCTTTCCGCTCGCCATCGCATAGCCCAGCGCCATGTAGGCGCAGGCCTGCTCGTGTCGAGCGTGGATCGGACGAATGGCGTTCGTCCGGTCGTAGAGGGCGTCGAAGAACGGATCGTTCTGGACGCCGGGAAGGCAGAAGAGGGTGTCGATGCCGTTCAATTCCAGCATCGACACGACGGCCTGCGCCGTGGAGAGCGTTTGCATGCCCCTAGTCTACACGCGCTCCCGACGCACGGATAATGGGGGAGAGCCTGGCTTCCTCCGCATCGCGATAGGCCAACGTATCGGCTGGCGTGCTCCACCATGCCGTCGTCGCAAGATCGGCGAACTTGGCTTTCAGGTCCTCGCTCTCGAGCGCCTTCTTCGAGAGTTCTGACAGACGTGCAACGACGTCCGGCGGCAATTTTGCCGGCCCGGTCAGTGTCGTCCACGAAACGATATCCATACCGGGCAGCGTTTCCGCGATCGCGGGAATCTCCGGTGCTATCGCGGTGCGCTTGGCCGAAGTGACGCCGAGCGGGCGCACTTTGCCGGCACGCGACTGAGTGAGCGTTCCCGGAATGTTGTCGAACATCATGTGGATCTGGCCGGACAGCATGTCCTGCATCGCCGGAGCCGCGCCGCGATAGGGCACATGCTGGATGTCGACCTTGGCCAGGGTCTTGAACAGTTCGCCAGAGAGATGGAGCGTCGTGCCGGAGCCCGCCGAGCCGTAGGAGTATTTGCCCGGGTTCTTCCGGCAAAGCTCGATCAGCTCAGCGACGGATTTCACTGGCATGTCGAGGTTGACCGCCAGAAGATTAGGAAGCCACCAAATCGTCGAGACGAAGGTGAAGTCGGTGCGAGCATTGAACGGAAGCTTGCCGTAGAGAGTCGGCGCGATGGCATGAGCGGCGATGCCGCCCAGGCCCAGCGAATAGCCATCAGGGTCGGATTTTGCGAGCGCATCCATACCGACGTTGCCGCCTGCGCCGCCGCGGTTCTCGACAATCCATTGCTGACCTGTGAGTTCCGACATCTTGGCGCAGAACATGCGGGAGAGAGTGTCGGTCGGGCCGCCGGCCGGGTAAGGGTTGATGTAGCGGACGGGTCGATTGGGATATGTGCCCTGTGCAGACACGATGGCAGGCGCGACCAATGCGCCTGTCATTCCGGCCAGCACCGAGCGGCGCCTGACGGCGCGACCGGACGTTTTCATTGTTTCTCCCCCTGTTTTCCTTGTTCGCTCGAGGAAAGGTGCCAAAGGGCGCGGAGGCCGTCGAGTCTCACGTCATGTGAATTGGCCTGGTGCATATTATCGCAGTGCAGGTGGAATTAGTTTAACGTGAACAGGCTGTTATGATAGGTATGCCCGCCTTGGGAGGCCGGCCAACCTGAGGGATAGGTAATGCCAGGCAAGTTGTTTGGATTTGTAGTACGTGTGGCCATCCTCGGCGCCTGCCTGGCGGCCGGGACTGTTGGCGCGCAGCCCCGCGTTGCGGGCCCGGCGGACGGATCGCCCGAAAAGGCCCTCGCGGACGCCTGCTACTCGCCCTATGGCCTGAAGCCTGCGGAAAAGATCCAGATCTGCTCCAAGGCACTCGATAGCGGCACTCTGAAGAGCGTCGGCCTCGCAATGGCCTATTACAATCGCGCCAACGCATATGCCGGCAGCGGCGAGCAGTCGAGCGCGCTTGCCGACTACAAGCAGGCCCTCCGTGTCTTCACGGATGTGATCCGGGTTTCGGCGCCCAACGGCGCAATTCTGTTCCAGCGCGGCGCGATCTTCCAGATGATCGGCGACGCCGACCAGGCAATTGTGGATTACAGCGACTCGATCCGCCTCTCGCCTAACGAGACCTACGCCTACATCAACCGTGGCATCGTCCTCTACACCAAGAAGGACAACAACGAAGGCGCGATCCACGACTTCAACGCAGCGATCAAGATCAATCGCAAGGAAGTGCCGGCGTGGAAGAACCGCGGCCTCGTCTACAAGCGCAAGGGCGATCTCGATCAGTCGATTTCGGATTTCACCGAGGCGCTCAGCATTCTGGGCAATGGGGCGGGCATGTCGCCGATCACCGGCGCGCCGCCACCGGCGGGAGCGGGCGCTGCCTACTTCACGGCGCTCGCGAACACTTTCGAGGCGGGCGACACCTTCTATCAGCGCGGACTTGTGTATCTCGACAAGGCCAGCAAGACGCCGCCGCAGGCGCGGCCTCTTCTCGAAAAGGCCATTTCCGACTTCGGTGACGCCATCAAGCTCAATCCCACGGCTGCCGCTCACTTCGTCGGTCGCGCCTCGGCTCACATGTACAGGGAAGAGTTCCAGCCCGCGATCGCGGACTTCAGCACGGCGATCCGCCTGGCACCGGGCGACGAATTCACCTACCTGCACCGTGGCATCGCGTATCACTCGGTGAACGAGCCCGACAATGCGATCTCGGACTACACCGAGGCGCATCGGATCAATCCGATCGACGTAAATCCGCTGATCAACCGCGGCATCGTCTACTATTCGAAGAAGGGCCTTTACGACAAGGCGATCGCCGACTTCACGGAAGCGCTCGAGATCGACCCCAAGGAAGTCAACGCGCTGATCAATCGCGGCATTTCCTATCGAGAGAAGGAGGAGCCGGACAAGGCCATCATCGACTTCAGCGAGGCGCTGCGTCTCGGCCTGCTGACGGGCGACGTGCTGCAGTTTGGATCCAAGGATCCCGAGGCCGTGCGCCATTGGGCGCAGGTCGCGCATGCCCGCTTTCAGCGCGGCACGGCCTACGTGAGCAAGAAGGAATACGATCTGGCGCTGGCCGACTTCAACGAGTCGATCCGCCTCAACCCGCTCGAGGCACGCGCCTTCGTCTCGCGCGGCGGCATTTATCTCTATCGAAACGACATCCAAAAGGCGATTGCCGACTTCACCGAGGGCATCCGCCTCGATCCGTACTTCGCCTTCGCCTACTTTCAGCGCGGCTTCGCCTTTCACTCGCTCGACGAGGCGGACAAGGCGGTGATCGACTACACCAAGTCGATCGAGCTCGATCCGAAGTACATCACCTCGTACCTGAACCGCGGCATCATCTATTACACGCGCAAGGGCAATTTTGAGGGCGCGATCGCCGACTTCTCGAAGGCGTTGCAACTGGGCCCCGACAACATCAACGCGCTGATGCATCGCGGCGTCGCCTACGGTGCCAACGGCGAATTCGACAAGGGCTTTGCCGACCTCAATCGCGCGGTCGAAATCGAGCCCAATTTCGATCTGGCTTTCTACTATCGCGCCGTTCTCTACACATTGCGCGGCAACGCCGATCGGGCGCTCTCGGATTACTCCGAGGCGATTCGACTCAACCCGAAGAACCCGCAGGCCCTTGTCGGCCGGGCGTCGCTCTATGCGCGCCTGAACGACCAGGATCGTGCGATCGCCGATCTCGATCAGGCCATCAAGCTTCAGCCGATGGACCCGGGATCCTGGTACAATCGCGGCTACTCGTATTTCGTCAAAGGCGACTACGCGCATGCGATCACCGACTACACTCAGGCGATCCGGCGAAACCCCAACCTTGCGCCCGCCTACAATAATCGTTGCCTCGCGAGAGGTATCGTCGGCAAGGAGCTGGCGGAAGCCCTGAAGGATTGCGACCAGGCGCTGAAGCTTGCTTCGGGTAGCATCGACGCGCGCGATACGCGAGCGTTCGTCAACCTCAAGGCGGGTGACTTCCCGGGCGCAATCAAGGACTACAACCTAGCCCTGCAGATCGATCCGAACCAGGCGCGTGCCCTGTACGGCCGAGGCTTGGCGAAGATCCGCAACAACGACAAGGAAGGCGGCGAGAAGGACCGGGAAGCAGCTCTCAAGCTCGATCCCCGCGTCGCCGAGGAATTCAGCAAATTCGGGCTGTAGGAAACATTGCGAGGCCGGACGCCGGCCAACGGCGGTGGGACGCCGTTTTATCGCGATCGCTTCGACGGTCTGCCGCGTCACGATTTGGCGCAAGCGCAACCCAGGGGTAAGGGGCAAACGGATGAGTATCGTCAGTTGGGTGTTTGGGGTGGGCGCGATGGCGACAGCCCTCGCGATATCGGGGCCGGCGGCGCAGGCGCAGTCGACGCTCGCGACCGTCAAGAAGCGCGGCGAACTCGTCTGCGGCGTCAACGGAAGCCTGCCGGCCTTCTCCTATATCGACGACAAGAAGGAGCGGGTGGGATTCGACGCTGAATATTGCCGGGCGGTTGCCGCGGCGGTGCTGGGCGATGCCAAGAAGGTGAAATTCGTGCCGCTTCCCATCGCCAAGCGCTTCGAGGCGCTGAAGTCGGGCGAGATCGATCTGCTGGTGCGTCACACGATTATCTCGATGGACCGTACCGCGAATGCCGGCGTGCGCTATGCCGCGGTCACCTTCATCGATGGCCAGGCCTTCGTGGTGCCCCGGTCGGCCGGCGTCGCCGGCCTCGCCGGCCTCGACAAAAAGAGCGTTTGCGTCACCAAGGACGGACCTCACAAGACGAACGTCGAGACCTGGTTCAATCTTCGCGGACTTTCGGTTACCGCCATGACGTTCGACGATCAGGATGCGATGTACGCCGCCTTCCTCGCCGGGAAATGCACGGGCGTGAGCCAGGAAGCCACCATTCTCGCCTCGACCGTGATCGCCAGTGGCAAGGCAGCCGAATACCTGATGCTGCCGGAGATCATTTCGCGCGAGCCGCTGGGCCCTTATGTGCGCAACGGCGACGATGCCTGGTACGACATCGTTCACTGGACGCACAACGTCATGATCGAGGCCGAGGAGCGCGGCCTGCGCAAGGCCACCGTCGACGAGGATCTGGCCTCGAAGGACCCGGCGGTTCGCTCCCTCCTGGGCGTCCAACCCGGCGACGGCAAACTGCTCGGGCTCGACGACAAGTGGGCCTACAACATCATCAAGCAGGTCGGCAACTACGCCGAAGTCTACGACCGCAACTTTGGTGCCGGTTCGCCGCTCAAGTTTGGCCGCGGCGTCAATGCGCTCTGGGGCAAGGGCGGGGTGATGTACTCGTTGCCCATGCACTAGCTCTTATAGGGGCGTGCTGGCGGATGGGGTGGGATTCGAACCCACGGTGGGCGTGAACCCACGCCGGTTTTCAAGACCGGTGCCTTAAACCACTCGGCCACCCATCCGGGACGCGCTTATTACTGCGTCTGGCGGGCGGCGTACACATCGCTAGATCATGCGGGCATCTCCACGATCCGCCCAACATCGTGTATGATGGCTCGGTTATGCGATTTTTCCGTCCATTTGCCGTGCTCGTCTTGCTGGCCTGCCTGGGCGCCTGCGCCTCCCATCGCGGCGGGGGCGGGGGCAGCGCCGGTGTGCCCAGTCGAGGCATGTACAAGGTTGGAAACCCTTATCAAATCGACGGTGTGACTTACGTGCCGCAGGAGGAGTTCAACCACGTCGAGACGGGTATCGCCTCCTGGTACGGCCCTGGATTTCACAGCAAGGCGACGGCCAATGGCGAGACCTACGACCAGGGCGACCATACGGCGGCGCACCGGACCCTCCAGATGCCTGCGATCGTGCGGGTGACGAACCTCGACAATGGCCGCTCGACTGTCGTTCGAATCAATGACCGCGGTCCCTACGCTCGTGGCCGGATCATCGACATGTCACGTGCGGCCGCCGAAGATCTGCAGATGACGGGGCGAGGCACGGCGCGCGTAAGGATCGAGCAGTTGGGAGCCGAGAGTCAGGCAGTGAAAGAGGTCGCGCTCAATGGCGGCGGCCGGTCCGAGCAGCATGCGGCGCTCGCTCAATTGGCCTCGGGCCAACGCAGCGCTCCGGTCCCGGCGACCGTGCCGCCACCGACCGCGGCACCGCCGCCGCCACAGCAGGTCCTTATTCGCGCGGAGCCTCCACCGGTTGCACCTGCGCCGAGCCGTGCCGGACCAACGATCGCCAGCATTGCCTCGGGATCGTCGCAATCCGGCGGCAGCTTCTACGTGCAGACCGGGGCGTTCTCGACGATCAACAACGCCACGCGTCAACGTGAGTTGATCAGCAGTTACGGTTCGACGGAAATATTCCAGGCGTCGGCCGGCGGCCATGAAGTTTACCGCGTACGGGTAGGGCCCTATACGACCCCGGACGCCGCCGGCATCGTCGCCGATCGGCTGAAACGGTCAGGGTATGGTGAGGCACGTGTTGTTACGGATTGACCGAGTTTGTGGGCTGGCGCTTCTTCTGGTGTTCGCCGGCATTACCGGAACGATTGTCGATGTCTCTGCCCAGCAAAGCGACCAACAGCGTCGCCAGCAGGTGCAGCCGAAACCCAAGGCATCGCCCGCGAAGCCCGCACCGCAGCAGCCTGCCACCGGTCCCAAGGCGGCAGCCGCGGCCCAGGCCGCGAAACTCGATGCCGCCGGTCCCTCGCAGATTGGTCCTCCCACCGTCGCGCGCTTCGCCTGCATGATCGATGCACAGACCGGCGCGGTCCTCCTGGCCAAGGACGCCGAGAAGCCGATGGCACCGTCATCGATGGCCAAGATGATGACGGTCTATCTGCTGTTCGAAGATCTGACGTCCGGCAAACTCAAGATGGATACGCGTTTCAGCGTCAGCGAGCGGGCCTACGCGATCACGCGGGGCACGCATTCGTCGACCATGTTCCTCGAGCGCACCGACCAGCCGGCCATCAGCGACCTGGTCCAGGGTGTGATCGTGGTGTCCGGCAACGACGCCAGCGTCGTGGTGGCCGAAGGCATGGCCGGCAGCGAGGAGAATTTCGCCGAGCGCATGAACAAGCGCGCGAAGGAAATCGGTCTCACGGGGTCGGTCTTCAAGAATTCCTCGGGATGGCCGCAGGAAGGGCAGATGGTGACTGCGCGCGATCTTGCCGTGCTCGCCATGCGCACCATCCGCGATTTCCCGCAGCTTTACCGCTACTACGCGCAGCGCGAATACACCTTCAACGGCAAGACCCAGGCCAACCGCAATCTCGAGCTCAAGAGCGTGGCCGGCGTCGACGGTCTCAAGACCGGCCATACCGAGGAAGGTGGCTTCGGCCAGACGACGTCGGCAATCCGCGACGGCCGCCGCATCATCCTCGTGCTCAACGGGATGAGCAGCATGGCTGAGCGCGCCCAGGAGACGGCGCGGCTGATCGAGTGGGGCTTCCGCGAATCGAGCAACACCACGATCCTTCAGGCGGGCGACAAGGTGGCCGAGGCGCCGGTGTGGCTGGGTGCGCAGGAAAAGGTTCCGTTGATCATCCCGCATCCGGTGATCGTCACGACGGTTGCCGGCCAGAACGCTCAGCCGCGCATTGTCGCGCGCTTCGACGGGCCGATCGCGGCTCCCATCGCCAAGGGCACGCCGATCGGCACGGCCGTCGTCACCTTGCCCGACGGGCGCGTCATCGAGTACCCGCTGCAAGCCGGTGCGGACGTGCAGCGCGCAGGAATTTTCAGCCGCATGACGACGCTCGTCAGCCATTTCTTCCTCGGCTGGGCCTCGTGACCGGCGGAGCGTCCGGCAGATTCATTACACTCGAGGGCGGCGAAGGGGCTGGGAAGTCGACCCAGATTGCGCGGCTCAGGGCGTGGCTCGAAGGACAGGGCAAGACCGTCGTGGCCACGCGCGAACCGGGCGGCTCGCCAGGCGCGGAGATGATCCGCAAGTTGCTTGTCGAAGGTCCCGCCGAGCGTTGGGACGGCATAACCGAAGCGCTGCTGCATTTCGCGGCCCGGCGCGATCATCTGCGCACGACCGTGTGGCCGGCACTGAAGCGGGGCGCCTGGGTGATCAGTGATCGCTTCGCCGATTCGACACGCGCCTATCAGGGCTACGGCCATGGCCTCGAGCACGCGATGATCGAGCGCCTCTACGATGTGGCTGTGGGTGATTTCCGTCCGGACCTGACCCTAGTCCTGGACCTGCCCATCGACGAGGGCCTCGCCCGGGCCGCGGCACGGCGAGGGACGGAGACGCGCTACGAAAACCTGCCGATCGAATTCCATCAGCGGGTGAAGGCGGGTTTCCTGGAGATCGCCAAGCGTGAGCCGAAGCGCTGTGTCGTGATCGACGCGGGACAGGATATCGATACACTTGCCGCCACGATCGCTCGCACGGTGAGCGATCGCTTGGGAGTGTGATCGCGGTGGCACGAGGCAAAACGAGCGCCGATCCTGCCGAGCTCGAGAAGCTCGAATGGCCGCACGCCTGGGCGCCACCCTGGCGCAACGACCTGTTGGTCGGTCATGACGCTGCCGAAAGGACAATGCTGGCGGCGCAACAAGGCGGGCGATTGCACCATGCCTGGCTGATGACCGGACCGCGCGGCATCGGCAAAGCGACCCTGGCGTGGCGCTTCGCGAAGTTTCTTCTGTGTGGCGACAGTCAGGGAGGATTGTTCGGCGGCACGCCGGATGGACTTCATGTCCCAGCCGATGCGCCGGGCCGTTCGCTGATCGAGGCGCGCTCGCATCCCGACCTTTTCTATCTCCGCCGCACCCTCAACGCCGACACCGGGCGCATGCGGCAGGAAATTTCCGTGGACGAGGTGCGAGGCCTCGGGGCCTTCATGCACATGACGCCGGCGATGGGAAAATGGCGTGTGGCGATCGTCGACGCCGCCGACGAGATGAACCGCAACGCCGCCAACGCGGTGTTGAAGGTGCTCGAGGAGCCGCCGCCGAACGCCGTGCTGTTGATCGTGGCTCATGCGCCGGGCCGTCTGCTGCCGACCATCCGCTCGCGCTGCCGGCGGCTGGCGATGCAGCCTCTCGGTCATGACACTGTCATGCAGCTGCTGGGCGACTATGCGCCGGATATCGCACAGGATGAGAAGGCGGCCCTGGCGAACCTCGCGGAAGGCAGTATCGGCCGAGCGCTGGAACTCGCCAGCGCGGGAAGCCTCGGACTCTATCGCGAGATGATCGATGTGCTGGCCACCCTGCCGGACCTCGACATGCCGCGCCTGCACACTTTTGCGGAGCGCTTCGCAAAGCGCGGCGAGGAAGCCAATGTCGACTGGCGTTCGCTCAACTATCTTTTCGACGGCTGGCTGAAGGGTCTCGCACGCCAGTGGGCCGCGGGCGGGGAAGGGGCCCCGGTCCTGCCGGTGGAGAAGGGACTTCAGGATCGTTTGCTCGCCGCCGCCAGCCTCGATCGCTGGATGGCCGCAGCGGACAGGATCGCGACGCTTTTCTACAAGGCCGATTCCGTCAATCTCGACCGCAAGCAGGCGGTGATGGGCAGCTTCCTGGAGCTCCAGTCGGCCATGCGTTAGCTGCCTTGATCGCTGCCTGAAGGCGTGGGAAGGAGTTGCCCATCATGCCGGACCGCAGCACTTATTACGTCACCACACCGATCTATTACGTCAACGACGTGCCCCATATCGGGCACGCGTACACGACGCTTGCCTGCGACGTGCTGGCCCGCTTCATGCGCCTCGACGGCCGTAACGTTCATTTCCTCACCGGCACCGACGAGCACGGCCAGAAGATCGAGACGGCGGCCCAGGCGGCCGGCCTGTCGCCACAGGCCTTCACGGACAAGGTGAGCCAGTCGTTCCGCGACCTCGTGGGGAAGATGAACTACAGCCCCGACAACTTCATCCGCACCACCGAGCCGCGTCACTACAAGGCGTGCCAGGCGCTGTGGGAGAAACTGGTGGCTTCGGGTGACATCTACCTCGGCAAGTATGCCGGCTGGTATTCGGTGCGCGACGAGACCTATTTCGTCGAGGGCGAGACCGAGGTCGGGCCGGACAAGAAGCGCCGCGCCACCTCGACCGGCGCCGAGGTGCAGTGGGTGGAGGAGCCCTCCTACTTCTTCAAGCTCTCGGCCTGGGCCGAGCGACTGCTGGAATTCTATGAGAAAAACCCGCGCTTCATCGGACCTGACAGCCGGCGCAACGAAGTCGTCAGCTTCGTGAAGGGCGGGCTGCAGGATCTCTCCGTCTCGCGTACGAGTTTCTCGTGGGGCGTTCCGGTGCCCGGCGACGAGAAGCACATCATGTACGTCTGGCTCGACGCACTCACCAACTATATCACCGAGTGCGGCTATCCCGACACCAGCGGGCCGCTATGGAGGTACTGGCCGGCCGACCTGCACATGGTGGGCAAGGACATCATCCGTTTCCATTGCGTGTTCTGGCCGGCATTCCTGATGTCTGCAGGCATCGCGCCACCGCAGCGCGTCTTCGCGCACGGCTGGTGGACCAACGAAGGCCAGAAGATCTCGAAATCGCTGGGCAACGCGATCGATCCGGTCGAATTGATCGACGCCTACGGGCTGGATCCCGTCCGCTATTTCCTGCTGCGCGAGGTGCCGTTCGGCAGCGATGGCGATTTCTCTCGTCGCGCGCTGATCGGCCGGCTCAATGCCGACCTCGCCAACGCCTACGGCAATCTCTGCCAGCGCTCGCTGTCCATCGTGGCCAAGAGTTGTGGGGCGCAGGTCCCGCCCAAGGGGACGTTGACCGACCCGGACAACGCCTTGCTCGATCGCGCGCGGGGGCTGCTCGCGACCGTGCGGGCCGAACTCGACGAACAGGCGTTCCACAAGGCTCTGACGTCGATCTGGGAAGTGATCGCCGACGCCAACCGCTACGTCGATGCACAAGCTCCCTGGGCGCTCGCCAAAACCGATCCGGCGCGCCGCGACACCGTCATGTGGGTGCTGACAGAGACAATCCGGCGTGTGACGCTGCTGGTTCAGCCGTTCATGCCCGCCTCGGCGGGCAAGATCCTCGATCAGCTCGCCGTACCGGCTGAGAGCCGTGCTTTCGCCGCCTTCGACAGGGAATTGGAGTCCGGAACGGGCCTACCGGCACCACAGGGAGTCTTCCCGCGCTTCGTCGAACCGAAGGCCGCAGCCTGACATGCTGATCGACAGTCACTGTCACCTCGATTTTCCGGAATTGATCACGGACGAGGCGGGGGTGCTGGCGCGCGCCAAGGCGGCCGGCGTCGCCGCCATGCTAACGATCGGCACGCGTCTCGACCAGTTCGAGCGCGTACGCGCCATCGCCGAGCGCCATGACAATGTCTGGTGCTCGGTGGGGGTGCATCCGCACGAGGCCAAGGACGAGGGGCAAAGCGATCCGGACCGGCTGATCGCGGCGGCACGCCATCGCAAGGTCGTGGGCATCGGCGAGACCGGCCTCGACTTCCACTATGACCACAGCCCGCGTGACGAGCAGGCCGAGAGCTTTCGGACCCATATCGCGGCCTCCCGTCAGACCGGGCTGCCGCTGATCGTCCATACGCGCAACGCCGACGCCGAGACGGGCGATATCCTGGAAGACGAGTACGGGAAGGGCGCCTTCCCCGGCGTGATCCATTGCTTCAGTTCGGGGGCCGAGGTGGCACGGCGCGCGCTGGCACTAGGCTTCTACATATCGATCTCGGGCATCGTGACGTTCAAGGCCGCCGAGGAGTTGCGGACCATCGTGCGCGATATCCCGCTCGACCGGCTGTTGGTCGAGACCGACGCGCCCTACCTGGCGCCGATCCCCAAGCGCGGCAAGACCAACGAGCCCGCCTTTGTGGCGCATACGGCCGCCAAGGTCGCCGAACTCAAGGGCGTAGGCATCGTCGAACTCGAGACCGCCACGACTGACAATTTCTTCCGGCTCTTCACCAAGGCCGAGCGCTCCCGGTGCGCATAACAATCCTGGGCTGCGGCACCTCCGGCGGCGTGCCACGCCTGGGTGGTGGAGACGGGAGAGGGGATTGGGGGGCCGCCGACCCCAAGGATCCGCGCAACCGTCGCCGCCGATGCTCCATCCTGGTGCAGGACAAGGGCAAGACCGTGTTGGTCGACACCTCGCCCGACCTGCGTGCCCAGCTCCTCGACGTCGGCGTCTCGCGGATCGATGCGGTTCTTTGGACCCACGAGCACGCCGACCAGGTCCACGGTATCGACGAACTGCGGCCCTACGTCTTTCGCCAGGGCCAGATCGAGGCATGGAGCAACGCGCGGACGCTTACGGTGCTGCGACGGCGCTTCAACTACTGCTTCGAGACGCAGGACAATGGGTTCTACAGTCCGATTTACCGGACCAATGTGATCCAGGGACCGTTCAAGGCGGCCGGGATCGACGTCCTGCCGTTTGAGCAGGACCACGGCACGATCCCGTCTCTGGGCTTCCGCTTCGGCACCATGGCTTATGCCAACGATGTCGTCGGCTTGTCGGAGGCTGCCTTCGAGGCGATGCGTGGCGTGGAGGTGCTGATCGTGGACGCCACGCGGTACAAGCCGCATCCTACACATGCCCATCTCGACCTCACGCTGCAGTGGATCGAACGGATCGCGCCGAAACGGGCGTTTTTGACCAATCTCCACATCGATATGGACTATGCTGAGGTGGATCAGCGGACGCCAGCCCATGTAAAGCCCTGTCACGATGGGCTTGTTATCGAGGCGAATGTATAAAAAGTATTTAATAACAGTCGGTTATTTATGAATATTCATCTTATAGATGAGCGCATACAAAAGGAGTCCGGGCGCCGTCTGTTCCTATTGGCGGCCTTCGGCGCTGTGACGTCGGTCGCGGGTGGCTCGAGGACGGCGCATGCCGAGGACGGCCTGGACGCCGGCGGGCTAACCTTCAAGGACTTCGGGGCGCCGGACAATGGCGCGAGCTTCAACCGGACCGACCCGATGCTGCCGGGCGGGCCCGAGCCGGCGTCAGCCAAACTCGTCGCCATCGATAACGCCAACGGCCTGGCACGCGTCTATTTCCAATCGGTAAAGGTCGAAACCTCACTGCCGCTGGGATGGCAGGCCATCGAAGACAGCGAACGCGGCGTCGGCATCAGCGGAGACCGCAAGACGCGGGTCTTGATTTGGAGGGTCGATTTTACCTTCGAGGGCGTCCGGGATGCCGATCACTATGTTGCCACCAAGATGGGCGCCATCAAGTCGCGGACGCCTGGGGTGCGGACGGAAGCCCGCAAACTGGCTGATGGTACGTTTCTGATCGTCTACGAAAATGTTCCGCCCAGTCGGGGTGACAGCGGTACCAGGACGGTCTTCGACGTGGTGATCTCCAAGCCCGGCAATGCGAATGAGGGTGTATTGATGACATTGGGGTTGCCGAGTGCCAACACAGATCGGGGGCTGAAGTTGCTGGCGCTGATGAAGTCGAAGATTGTGATAAGTTGGTGATTTATTGATATTTAATATATATCACTATTTGTCATAATATATATTATACGATAATTAGATGCCAGATAGACCAACCGCCAACACCCTTCC
>CAIMEE010000398.1 GCA_903839865.1 Enhydrobacter aerosaccus
ATCCAGTAGGATCTATTTTTGAAAGCGGATTATTGAGACAGTAACTGTAGCGATTAAAGCTCTGAAGGTCTCTTGGATTTGGCACCTGAAGGTCCGCCGAGAGGAACCTGCCCAGGAGCGGATCATAGATTCTGCCGTTCATGTGAAGTGAACAGGTCTGACGCAATCGTACCGCGTAGCAGGTAGGCAGTGGTGCGGGTTTGGAGCCGCAAAGGGAAGCCAGGGCGCGTAAGTTCAGGCCCAAAGCCAGGTCAAGGAACAGGCACCGGGTTTAGCCGGGGCAGCAGCATCAAAAGTATTAGTCCTTTTTTAGGGTTCGTTTCTAGGCTCGCTGACTCCGGCTGCGTCATGCATCCGGCGAGCGGCTTTCAGACCAAAGCAAAACGCCGCGCCCGGCAAGACCGGATGCGGCGTCAAAGCAGCTAAAGGAAGAAGCGGCTCAGGGTGCCGGGGCGTCTGGCTTGGTTCGTGGCGCGAGAGTCGCCGCCGGGTGCGTGCGGGTGTGGACCTCCTGGAGCGCCTTGATCGAGACGTGCGTATAAATCTGCGTGGTCTGCAAGCAGGCGTGGCCGAGCATCGCCTGCACGAAGCGCACGTCCGCGCCATTCTCCAGCATCAGCGTCGCGAGCGTGTGGCGGAACAGGTGGCAACTGCCGGTCTTGCCGATGTCGGCGGCGGCGATGTAGCCGGTGACAAGCCACGACATATATTTGGCCGTGAGCGGTCCGCCGCGCTCGGTCAGGAACAGCGTGCCGCCGTCCGGCCCGCTCGGGCGGGCGAGCTTCGGTCGGGCGTCGGCCAGATATTTTTTCACCCACGCGAGCGCCCGTTCGCCGATGGGACAAAACCTGTCCTTGTGGCCTTTGCCCTGGCGCACGAGAACGACGCCGCGCTCCGGATCGGTGTCGCCCAGCCCGAGCCGGATCAACTCGCGGCGGCGCAGGCCCGTCGAGTAAAGCGTTTCCAAAATAACGCGGTCGCGCAACCCGGTCGGCGTGGCCACGTCCGGCCCGGCGAGCACGGTTTCGACTTCGCCGGGCGTGAGGATCGTTTTCGGCAGGTGCTGCTCCGAGCGCGGCATGATGAGGTCTTCGGCGGGATTGGTCGCGAGCAGACCTTCGCGCCGCAACCACCGGCAAAACGTCCGCAAGGGCACGAGCCGGGCGCGCTGCGTGCGGAACGCCAGCGGCCAGCCGTCCGCCTTCGGCTGCTGGCTCAGGTGCCGCTGATAACGCTCGACCAGTCCCGGCGTCACCTCGGCCAGCAAAGACGCGCTGCGCTCCTCGGCCCACGCGCGGAACAGACCGAGCACCCAAGCGCGGGTTTCGAGCGTGGCCTCGGCGTAGTTGTGCGCCTTGAGCCACGCGAGATGGCGCGCGATGGCGGTTTCCAAAGTGAGCGGTTCGGTATTCATATCGAGTGCGGGTTACAGTTACGTTTACGCTGCGTGCGCGTTGCCGCCGTCGTGCGTTTTTCCCTCGGAAGCGCGGTTTTTAGGGGCGTTTTCAGAGGAGGAATCGGCACCCCGACCAGGCCCCGACCACTCCCCGACCGGGGGCCGACCAGACCCCGACCGATCACTCGCCAAGGCCGACCGGTCGGCATTTTGCCCCGACCGGTTTGGGTCGTAGTCAGGATTCGCGCGGAGTTTTTCCACGTCGAGCAGGCCGGACAGGTGCGGCTTTTGCGCCGTCACCTCGCCGTCAAAGAGCAGTTCGTAAACGAGTCCTTGCAGGTGCTCCGGGTCGCGGCGCGTCAGCACGTATTCGAGTTCCACCAACCGCCCGAGATGGATTTTTAGCTGCGTGTCGCCCCAGCCGGTGAAGGCGCGCAGGTCGCGCCTCCGCCACGGCGCGGCCTTTTCTCCGCGCTCTTTTTCCATGCGCTGGATAAGGCCAAGCAAGCGCCGCGTCTGCGGCGGCATGTCGTCAAGACCGCGCCCAAGCACGTCGTGGGCGAGTTCGTTCGCACGCGCGATGTCGTCGAGTGTCGCCACGATGCACTCGCGGCCCGCGACGACTTTGCGCTCGCGCTGGTGTTGGAAGAGCACGGCGAGCGCGTCGATGAGAAGCAGATATTTCTCGTGGTCGCGCCGCGTGCGCAGCCGATCGGACAGGAAGCGGAGTTTTTCCGCGTAAGGATTGAAGACCGACAGCGGCTGCAAAAGCGTCTGCGCCGCCCGGTGCAGTTCCAAGAGTTCGGCCCGGCGCGTTTTCCGGGCGAGTCCGGCCTCGGTCCGCGCCTCGCGTTGGAGCACATGGATGCGTTCGGTTTGCTCGCGCGATTCATCGACCGTCAAGACGAGGCAGCGGTTTTGCAGCTCCTCGTCCAGCTCGTGGCTGGTCGTCGTCAAAAAAATCATCGTCGGCCCTTCGACGTGATACTCCTGCGTTTCCATGCGGCCGGTGTGCGGGTCTTTGCCCGTCGAGGCGATGCGCAGCTCGCCCTCGGATTGGAGCAGTTTCAGCGCGTAAGAAGCCTTCTCGGCTCCGGCCTCCTCGACGATGGCAAGGATCTTGTGACGCAGATCCGCGTTGCCCATGTAGAAGAGTGACTGCCCGGTCATGGCGGAGTATTTGATCCGCCGCTCTGGCGGCACGAACGCGAGGATTGCATCCATCAAGGTCGTCTTTCCAGCGGCGGAACTGGATTGCACGATGATCGCGAGCGGCCGATCCAACAACCGGGAGACAGCGCCAAGATAACCGAGGAGGACATTGCCGCGCTCGCCCGCGATGCCGCACAAGGCCGCGTGCTCCGCGATCAAGTCCCACAGATTCGGGTCGCGCAAAAACGCCTCGGCCTTCGCGCGCAGTTCGGGCGGCATCGGCGGCATTTCCGGCGCAACCTGCGAGCGCAAACGCTGCTCTTGCAACTCCTCCAGTTTCAAGAGCACGCGGCCGATGTCGCGCTTGAGTAGTTCGGCTTTGATTCCCGTCTCTTCGCTCGCGGCCTGCACGAACGCGGCGCGCTGCTTCGCCTGCGCCAGGTCGAGCGTGTCAAGGTGCCACGCGCTCCCGCACGCAAGGCGCAGCGAGATTTTCAAGGCGTCGTAAGCGGTGTTTTTCGCGAGGCCGCGGATGCGGTATTCGCGCCCGTCGAGGGCAAGGATCGTCTCCTCTGCGTCGTTTTTGGTGATCGTGAGCGGGTCGGCAGCAGCTTCTTTCTTAGCAGCTACAGCAGCTAAAGAAGAAACGGGCGCGCGCGACGCATCAACAGACGGCGCGGCCTCCGGTTTCGCCACCGGCACAACCACCGGCCCGGCGATTTTCTTCGCGCCGTCGATCACAAGACGCAGTGCTGCGGCCGGGTCGCTGGCTTCGCAGGCCACCTCGTTCAAGTCTTTGCCTTCGGGCAGTGCGGCCCGCCAGACGGTGACGCCTTGCGCCGCCAGTTCTTTTGCCAGCGCCTCGGCCTGGGCATTGCCGGGCGTGTCGCCGTCATAACAGATGACGACGCGGCCCGGTCTTCGCTCGGTCACAAGCGCCATGTGTTCGGCGGTGAAGCCGTTCACCCCATAACTCGCCGTGACGTTTCGCCAACCGTGGCACCACAACGTCAGCGCATCGATCAAGGCCTCGCACACGAACCAATCCGCACCGGGTAGAAGCGCCGGAGCATTCCAGATTCCACGTTGCGGCCCCGTGAGGTAGAGATGGCGCGGGTTCGCGCTCTCCGCAATGCGCCGCCCGTAAAGCTGCACCGTGCGGCCCGCCGTGTCCTGGAGCGGAAAGACGACGCAACCGTTCAAGTGCTCGTGGCCGGTCGTCGGACGCAAGACGCCCAGGCATTGCAGCCGGACCTTCAAGGCTGCACCTGCCGCCGTTTCCATCGGCGGCACTCGATAGCCAAGGGTTCGGTTTGCAAAACCGAGCCGGAACGTCGTCACGGCCTCGGGATGGAAGCAGGCGCGGGCCTGGAGATATTTCATGGCGGCGGGTTCGTTGAGGAACGTGCGATGATAATAATCGGCCACGCGCCCCAAGAGCGCCGCGTCGTTAGCGGTTTCTTCTGGTGTTGCCAGTGCCTCGTGATTCGTGCCCAGCCGCGTCGTGATCGTCGGCACGCTCGGCGCGCCGCCCAGTCGCGCCCGGAGCTTTTCGCAGGCGTGCCGGAAAGAGACACCCTCCTTTTTCATCACGAGCTGGATCGTGTCGCCACCGCACCCACACGCGCCGAGACAGTTCCAAAGGTTTTTTCCGGGGCTCACGATGAAGCTCGGCGAGTCGTCCGCGTGGAAGGGACATTTGCCTGCCAGGTCTTTGCCCTGCGATTTTAGCTCGATCCCGTAGTCGCGGCAGAGATCGACCAGCGGAATCGCCTTCAGCCGGGTTAGTTCATCGTCAGGGATTCTCGGCATGGCAGGGCCTTTGTTTTTTGGAGGATGGTCAAGTCGGAAGTTGCAAAATAAACTACATTCCGTAAGCCTACGTTTCGTAAGGTATGCAAGCTCAAAACCAGTCTCCGGGCCAACTCAGCTGTATAATGGCGGCGTTAACTTCGCCGTTTCCCGTGAGCCAAGACCAAGCCAAACAACTCGCCCAGCGTGTCACCGCCCTTCGTCAGACCAAAGGCCTGACGCAAGCCGCCATTGCCGAACGCCTCGGCATCACCGAAGGCCGTTACGGCCACTACGAGCGCGGCTTTCGTCGGTTTCCGGTCGGACTGCTGCCCAAACTCGTCGAGGTGCTGGAGTGCTCGGAAGCGGAGCTGTTCGGCGCGCCGCCGCCCAAAGTGAAACGCGGCCCGCCGTCGGATTGGGAAAAACGGTTCAACGCCATCAAGGAGCTGCCGCGAGAGAAGCAGCGCGAGATTCAGAACGTCGTTGATGCATTGATCGCCAAGGCGTCTTGAGCCGAGCCGCCGCCGCCGCCTTTCTGCAAGGTTTGACACTGGTTCAAAATTGTACCACCTTGGAGCCATGCCAACTCGCACTGCCTCAGCTTATGATGTCGCGATCAAGCGGTCTCTGACCGCCTCGATCCAAAAAAAGATGGCTCAGGATAATCTTTCCATCAGCGCCCTGGCCGACCGCATGGGCACCGGTCGCACCGCCGTGCGCCGCATCCTCGATGCCAAAAACACCTCGATTACTTTCCGCTCCATGAGCCGCGTCGCTCAAGCAGTCGGTCTTAAAATCAAACTCATCGCCGAACCCATGTCTCCCGACGATCTCGGCAAACTCGCCCATCGCCTGACCAAGAGTAAAAGCCGCGCCGAGTCCGCAAAACTGAGCGCGCAGATTACCGAAGGCTTTTACGCGGGCTCCTGATGCCAAAGGTTCAACGCAAAGACATTCCGCGCGCACTCTTTGCTCATCTGCTTCTGCGGATCGAACAGCGCAGCATCAGCGCGGACGCCCTTAAATCTTTGGCGACCTGGCTCGACACCAATCCGGAAGTTCCAACCGGAGACTGGTACAAACGTTTCCCCACAATGACCGTCTGCGGCAACGCAACCCTGGTTAAAACATTTCTGACGCCGGACCAAGTGCCCATCGGCAAAGAAGTGTGAGACTGAGATAAAACACTCCCGCCGTCAGTCCGATGACGCACCGCAACCCATCACGCATTCCGAGCCGCAGCCTTGCTGCGCGGCTTCGTCTTTCGTGCCGCTTTTCCAAGCTGCTCGCGGAGCGCACTGGCTTTGACCGGGCAACCCATCTCCTTCATGGATTCGGCCAGCTTCTCGAAGCTCCAACCTTTCGCGTGCAGTTCCCGCAGCTTGTCCGCCACCGGAGCGATGGCGTCAGCGGCAGACTTCCGCTGGCTGGGCGGTTCCTGCTTCGCCAGTTCATCCAACTTTTTAGACAACTCGGTGTAGTTGGTCTTTGCGATAATTTCTGCGTAATCGGTCCGGGATTTCATCTGACGGCCAGACCGCAAAACGTCCGCACCGGTTCCGATATTTCATCCGGCAAGGATACTGCGGCCAATCCCGCAGTCCTTCCCGCATTTGAACCGCTGGCGGTCTGACGGACTCGGGGCGCTTTTTAAGCGGGGTTGGTGTCCTACCTCTTTTTGCTTGGATTGCGGGTTGTGGATCGGCTGCAAACCAGAGCGGATTTTTTCGGCGTTTACCGTAATTTCGGGTGCGATTGACGGCACTTTTGTTCGCGGTTGCTGGTCTGCCTGGCGGTAAAACGAACATCCCATGTTCACCGCTAAACCTCAAAAAAACCGAAGCGCTGCCACGCAGTATTTTGACGAGCATCTTTCGCATAACGACTATTACACGTTGGGCGAGACTCAGGCCGGTTATTGGATCGGTCAGGGTGCGGAACATCTGGGGCTGAAGGAAGGCGAGTCGGTTGGACGGACAGAGTTTTTGCGGCTCTGCGATAACCAAAATCCAGAGACCGGAGAGAAGCTCACCCAGCTGCAACTTTCGGAACGGAGGATATTTTTTGACTTCACTTGCTCGGCGCCAAAGTCGGTTTCGATTCTGGCCGTCACGATGGACGACCGGCGCATTTTGGACGCTCACCGGGAAGCGTCGGACATTGCTTTGAAGGAACTGGAAGCGTTCGCCGGGGCACGTGTGAGGAAAGATGGCGCGATGGAAGATCGCACGACAGGCAACCTGATCGGGGCGGCGTTTCGGCACACGTCGTCACGGGCACTCGATCCGCAGCTGCACACGCATTTCACGCTGTTCAATGCGACGTATGACCCGGTCGAGAAGCAGTGGAAGGCGCTCCAATCTTCGGGCATGTATGACGCCATCCGGTATGGCACGGCTGTCTACCGCAACGAGCTGGCCAAGCGGCTGCACGGGTTCGGTTATGCGACCCGGCAGACCGCGCATGGCTTTGAGATCGCGGGCGTCGAACCGAAGATCATCGAACGCTTTTCCAAACGCTCAAAGCAGCGCGACCAGGCCGTGGCGCGTGAGGAAAAACGCCTCAACCGCAAGCTGACCAAGGACGAGGTTAGCAACGTCGTTCACAAGTCCCGGCCGAAGAAGCTCAAGGACGCATCGGAGGAAGAGGTGCGCGGCCAACAGTTGGACGAGCTGGGCTTTTTCGAAAAACGCGGGCTCAAGAAGCTGATCGCCGAAGCCAACGGTGTCGCCTGGCAACCGCAGACGATGGAGGAGCGGGTTCGCCTCGGGCCTGCCGTGCAGTATGCCGAGGAGCATGTGTTTTCCCGCCAGTCGGTCGCACCTGAGCACGCCCTTTTTGAGGCCGCTTTGGTCAAGGGCTGCGGTCAGCTTGAGCTGCCGGAAGTCAAAGCCGCCTTCCGCCAAAATCGGGAGTTCGTGCGGGTTGGAGCGGAGGTTTCGACCAGGACGATTCTGCAAGCCGAGCTAAAACTCCTGCGCACGGTCAATGAAGGGATCGGCACCGTGCAAAAACTGGCTCCCCGGTTTGAAGGGCCGTTGCATTTGTCCGCCGATCAACGCTCGGCCTTGGGCCATGTGTTTTATGCGGAAGACCGGATCACCGGTTTCCGTGGCCTGGCAGGCACCGGCAAAACCACGACGCTAAAAGAGTTCGGCCGCGTCGTTGCCCAAGTGGACCATGAAGCCGTTTTCCTAGCTCCCACGACGGGCGCGGTGGACGTGCTGAGGAAGGACGGTTTCAAGGGCGCGATGACCTTGGCGAAGCTGCTCACCGATCCCGAGGCGCAAGTGAAGATTTCGGAGCGGTCGGTCTTGGTGCTGGATGAGGCCGGAGCGGTCGGCACGGCCGATATGCAGCGGCTTTTCGACCTCGCGCAAAATCGCGGCGCTCGCGTCGTGTTGTCGGGCGACACCGGCCAACACGCCGCCGTCGCTCAGGGCGATGCGTTGCGGCTCATTGAGGAGCATTCGCGGTATCGCTACGCGGTACTGGGGGAGATTCGGCGACAGACCAAAGAGACCTTTCGGCAGGCGGTAAAACTCGCCGCCGATCAAGACACCGGGGCCGCGTTCAAGCTGCTGCAAAAGGAGGGCGCGGTCGTCGAGTCGTTGACCGATCAAGGGCGCGTAGGGCAGCGGCTCTACAACCAAGCGGCAGAGGCTTATTTGACTGCCACCGATGCGGGTAAAACCGCGCTGCTGATCTCGCCGACCTGGGGCGAGATTGCCGCCGTCACTGAGGTTTTAAGGGAGCGGCTAAAGGAAAGAGGCACGATTTCCAAAAAGGAAGAGACGCGCCACGTCTTCGATTCGCTCGGGTGGACCGATGCGCAAAAAGGTCTCGTCACTCATTATGAGCCGGGGCTGCAAATTCGGTTCGTGAAGAAGACAGAGCAATTCAAGGCGGGCGAGATTGCCGAGGTCGCCGAGACCAAGAGCAAGACGGTCTTTCTCCGCCGCAACGACGGCGGCAAAATGAGTGAAGCCACCGGCTTCCATCCTTCACGCTCGCCGGCGTCGTTTGAGGTCGGCGAAGCTCGCGAGCTGGCCGTTGCTTCCGGTGATTGGTTATTGCTTCAGGCCAACGCGAAAGCGAACGCGCAGACGTTCACCAACGGCGAGCGTGTCCAGGTCGCGAGCGTCGGACGGGATGGCATCGGTCTCAAGGACGGGCGCACGCTGCCGCCGTCGTATCGGACTTTCAACTACGGCTATGCCGTCACTTCTCACGCCGCCCAGGGCAAGACGGTGGACGTGGGCTTGTTTGTCGCCTCGTCCCGGTCGTTCGCCGCCGTCTCTCGGGAGAGTTTTTATGTGGGGATTTCGCGGGCGAAGGAAAAGGTCACGGTCTTCACCGATGACGCCGCCACCCTCTCGCGTCGGGTCCAGGATGCCCACACCCGCAAGGCTGCGCTTGAACTCGACGGCCTGCGCGCAGAGCTGGTTAAAAACGGGCTATTTCAACCGAGAGAAGCGGATCGGAAAAAGGAAGCGGTCAAACCGGCCCACCATCACGAACACAGTCAAAGGATGAGCCGCGCTCTGCGCGTGCTGCGGGTGCAACGGCTCGCGCCGGTCGTAGCTGTGCAGCGGTGGGCGCAGGATTTTCGTCGCTGGGTTGGCGAACGGCTGGGAGTGGAACCGGTCGAGCGGCTGACGCCGTCGCAACGCCTGCAACGCTCCACAAGGATCAGCACGGCCGATCAACTGCGTCAGCGACCCGATGAGCCGCGCCAAAGTCGCGGCATCCGCATGTAATTTTTAACCATGAGTGACCTCAAAAAATTAGTTGAAGAACGAAAACAGGCCGCCGCTGCGGCTGGCGAACTAGACGCCATAACTAAGACGACTCGCCCCGGTGAAGCCGCCTTCATCGAGTTCCACCTCGGCCCGGACAACTGCGTCGGCTATGCCGCCAGCCAGCTCATGCATTATCAATTGGTCACCCGCAAACCGGACCTGGCCGACGATCCGACCAAGCCGATGCAGACCCTCACCCTGGGGCTGCAAACGGCCGATCTCGTCATCACCGGCAACCGGCTTAATTTGATTACGGCCGCGCTCACCGAGGGCACGCTCGCCGCCGTCCGCGCCGTTCCCAGTCGTTATGCCGAGTTAAATGCGAGACAACCTTACATCGCCAAAATCGAGCCCAAGGCTCTCAAGCCGGACGACGCCCAGGGCTGAGGTTGCGAAAGCGGGCGGGAGGCATGCCGCTTGA
>CAIMEE010000399.1 GCA_903839865.1 Enhydrobacter aerosaccus
CCAGCCCATGGGCTGCTTCAGCATCGAAGCGTTGCAGGACTTTGTCGGCGAGCGCGTACCAGAGAGCCATGCTCAGACGTCGAGGTCGCGCGCGAACTTGGCGTTTTCCTGGATGAAGGCGTAACGCTTTTCGGGCTTGCGCCCCATCAGGTCCTCGACCAGCGTGCGCGTGCGCATTTCCTCGCGGCGGCTGTCGGTGCCTTCCACCGCATTGGCGACCGTGGGCACGTCGACCTTGAGCAGTACACGCTTGCTCGGATCCATCGTGGTCTCGCGCAAGTGGACCGACTGCATCTCGCCAAGACCCTTGAAGCGCGTGATGTCGGCCTTGCCGCCGAACTGGGTGCGAAGGAGCTCGTCTCTCTGCGCGTCGTCCTGGGCATATTCCGTCTTGCCGCCCTTGCTGATGCGGAACAGCGGAGGCTGGGCGAGGAAGAGGTGGCCGTTCTCGATCAGCTTCGGCATCTCGCGATAGAAGAACGTCATCAGGAGCGATGCGATGTGCGCACCGTCGACGTCGGCATCGGTCATGATGATGACCCGCTCGTAGCGCAGGCGGTCGTCCGAGTACTGCGCGCCCGCACCGCAGCCCAGTGCCTGGATCAGGTCCTGGATCTCCTGGTTCTCGCGCATCTTTTCGGTGGTGGCGCTGGCGACGTTCAGGATCTTGCCGCGCAGGGGCAGGATCGCCTGGGTCTCGCGGTTGCGCGCGGCCTTGGCCGAGCCACCGGCCGAATCGCCCTCGACCAGGAAGATCTCGGTCCCTTCGGCGGCCGTGTTGCTGCAATCCGAGAGCTTGCCCGGCAGGCGCAGCTTGCGCGTCGCGGTCTTGCGCTGTTGCTCGCGGTCCTGTTTGCGGCGGACACGTTCCTCGGCCTTAGAGATGACGTGCTCGAGCAGCACGTTGCCGGCTTCCTTGTCGCCGGTCAGCCAATGTTCGAAATTGTCGCCGACGATCGTCTCGACCAACTTGGTCGCCTCGACGCTGACCAGCTTTTCCTTGGTCTGCCCCTGGAACTGCGGCTGCTCGATGAAGATCGAGACCAGGCCGGCGGAGCCTTCCATCACGTCGTCGGAGGTGATGATCGAGCCCTTGCGATTGCCCGTGAGGTCGGCGTAGCGCTTGAGGCCACGCAACAGCGCGCTGCGGAAACCGGACTCGTGCGTGCCGCCTTCGATCGTGGGCACGGTGTTGCAGTAGGAGCGGACGAAGCCTTCCTCGTCGTTCGGCCACCACACGGCCCACTCGACCTTGCCGCCGGCCGAGCCGTTGCTGTCGCTCTTGGCCTCGCCGGCAAACGGCGTGGGCACGACGGTCGGGCGCGTGCCGATCTCGGAGACGAGGTAGTCTTTCAGGCCGCCGGCGAAGTGGAACGATTCCTCTTCGGGAACCGAGCCGTCCTTTGGAAGGATGCTCTTGTCGCATTTCCAGCGGATCTCGACGCCGCGGAACAGGTACGATTTCGAGCGCGCCATGCGGTAGAGGCGCTCGGGCGAGAACAGGATCTTGCCGAAGATCTCGGGATCGGGATGGAAGGTGACCGTCGTGCCGCGGCGATTGATGGCCGGGCCGTTCGACACCAGCTTGCCCTTGGGCTTGCCGCGCGAGAACTTCTGCGACCACGACTTGCGGTCGCGCGCGACCTCGACTTCGAGCTCGTCCGACAGGGCGTTGACGACCGACGCGCCGACGCCGTGCAGGCCGCCTGACGTCGCATAGACCTTGCCGTTGAACTTGCCGCCGGAATGGAGCGTGGTGAGGATCACTTCAAGCGCCGACTTGTTCTTGAATTTCGGATGCGGGTCGACCGGCATGCCGCGGCCGTTGTCGCGCACCAGGATGCTGTTGCCGGCCAGCATCTCGAGATGGATCGTGTCGGCGTGGCCCGCGACGGCCTCGTCCATGGCGTTGTCGAGGATCTCGGCCACGAGATGGTGCATGGCGCGCTCGTCGGTGCCGCCGATGTACATGCCGGGGCGCTTGCGGACGGGCTCCAGCCCCTCCAGCACCTCGATGTCGCGTGCCGTGTAGGAATTGTCCTTGGGCGCGGATTGCTTCTTCCCACCGCCACCCGACCCGAACAGATCGCCGCTTTTGGCCATGATTCTTGTTTCTTTCTGTGGCCGCGCGAGGGGATCGCGTAATGGCCGCTTGGCCATCCGTATGGTAGGAAAATCGCGGAAAATCAACAATATCCGGTGTGGATGAGATGCCCGACAGCCCGCGCGACCCCATCGTTCGCACGATCCCGCAGCCTGCGGACATGAACGGCAACGGCGATATTTTCGGTGGCTGGGTGCTGTCGCAGATGGATATGGCGGGGGGCACTCTGGCGGCAAGGGCCGCGAAAGGCCGTGTCGCGACTGTGGCCATCACGGCGATGACGTTTGTGCAGCCGATCAAGGTCGGCGACCTCGTGTCGATCTACGGCAGCGTCACAAAGATCGGCCGGACGTCGATCACCATCGCGCTCGAGACCGTGGTCGAGCGGCGACTGGACCCGACACCCATCCAGGTAACGCATGGCACCTTCGTGTTCGTGGCCATCGACGAGGATGGCAAGCCACGGGCAGTACCTCACGCATGAAGTGGCTCCTGGCCCTCGTCGTCCTGCTGATGCCCGCCGTCGCGGCGGCGCATCCGCATATCTGGATTTCGCAGCACGTGCGCGTGATTTCCGAGAACGGGCGCTACGTCGCCTTCGAGATCGAATGGCACTTCGACCCGATGTCGAGCGAAGGAGAAATTCCGCCGATCGACGAGGATGGCGACGGCGTGTTCTCTCTGCGCGAGATCAAGGCGCTGGCCGACGACATGCTGCCGGAACTGGGCAAGGTCGGTTACCAGACCTGGCTCAACACCGGCGCGGCAGATTTCCATCCCGCGGCGCCGCCGACGCTGAATGCCCGGATCGACCAGCCAGCAACCTTCACGCCGCCCGACTGGGATCACGACGATGGCGACAAGGACGACGGCGGCCTGCCGATGCCGGAGAACAAGCGCGTCGCGCCGCCACCGAAGGCGGAGGTGCCCCGCAACCTGGTCTATGTGATGCGCTTCCCGCTCGTGCAGCCGGTCCAGAACCTGAGCATCGTCACCTTCGATCCCGAGGACTTCATCCGCTTCGAGGTCGACAAGGCTTCGCTGTCCGCCGACTGCACGCTCGACAAGCATCCGACCTACAAGTCCGAGTTCGTGCCGGGCAAGCCGGTTTTCGCCGACAGGGTGACGTGCAAGCTCCCGTAAAGACACACGATCGCGTTTATCGGCCGTGGCTGGGCATCTTCTTCATGTGCGTGGCCTGCGCGCTGTTCCCGATCATGAACAGCATGGTGAAGATGCTGACCGCGATCTATCCCTACCAGGAAGTGGTGTGGGTGCGGCTCCTCGCGCATCTCGTGCTGATGAGCATGGTTTTCCTGCCGCGCCGCGGCCTGGCGCTCCTGCGGACGCGTGCGCCGATGCAGCAGGTGATCTGCTCGCTCGGCCTGCTGGGCGCCACGGTCTTCTTCTTCAGCTCGGCGAAATATGTCGGCGTCACGGAGGCGATCGCCATTTCGTTCGTTTCGCCGCTCGCCGTGACGTTCCTCGCCTGGCCGATGCTGGGCGAGCGCATCACCCTGATCCGCCTCGCGTCCGTCGTGATCGGCTTCGCGGGCGTGCTGATCGTGATCCGTCCCGGCAGCTCGGTCTTCCAGTGGGCGTCGCTGATGATCGTGGCGAGTGCGGTGTCCTATGCCGTCTACCAGATCATCGTGCGGCGCGTGTCGACGGTCGATTCGCCCGCCACCACCGCGTTCTACAGTGCGCTCGGCTGCACGCTCGTGACGTCGGTATTCGTGCCGTTCAACTGGAAGACGCCGGACAACTGGCAGGACATCGCTATGATGTGCTCGCTCGGTTTCTTTGGCGGCTTCGGTCACTACTGCGTCGCCCGTGCGTTCAGCTATGCCCCGGCCAACCTGATCGCGCCGCTCAACTACACGCAGATGATCGGCTCGGTCGTCGTGGGCTACCTGATGTTCGCCGAGGTTCCGGATTTCTATACCTGGATCGGCAGTGCGGTGATCATCGCCGCCGGCCTGCTCGTGGGATGGCAGGGCCGGCAACGGAAAGCCTGAGGGAGGAAATCATGCCGTATCTCGTCGCCGACGATCTGCCGAAGGAGCCGGCCGGCCTGCGCTTCCGCGCGCTGCTGGAGAAGGGCGGCATTCTGCAGATGCCGGGCGCGCACAACGGCCTGGCCTCCCTGCAAGTCCGTGCCGCGGGCTTCGAGGCGGCCTACCTGTCGGGCGCCGGCATGTCGGCGTCGATGGGACTGCCCGATCTCGGCGTGATCACGGTGGACGAAGTCTGCTTCTTCATTCGCCAGGTCGCGCGCGCCTCCGGCCTGCCGGTGCTGGTCGACGGCGACACGGGTTATGGCGAAGCGCTGAACGTCATGCACATGGTGCGATGCTTCGAGGAGGCGGGCGCCGCCGCCGTCCACATCGAGGACCAGCTGCTGCCCAAGAAGTGCGGGCACCTCAACGACAAGAAGCTCGCCACGGTCGAGGACATGGCCGCCAAGGTTCACGCGGCGTCGCGGGCGCGCAAGCATCTCTACATCATCGCGCGCACCGACGCGGCGGCGAGCGAGGGGATCGACGGTGCCGTCGCGCGAGCCAAGAAGTTCCTCGAGGCCGGCGCCGACGCGATCTTCCCAGAGGCACTGGTGAACGCCGACATGTTCCGCGCCTTCGCCAAGGCGATGCCGGGCGTGAAGTTGCTGGCAAACATGACCGAGTTCGGGCGCACGCCGTTCTTCTCCGCCTCGGAGTTCGAGGCCATGGGCTACAGTATGGTGATCTGGCCGGTCTCGGCGTTCCGTGTCGCCAACAAGGCGCAGGAGAAGCTGTACGCCGCGATCAGGCGCGACGGCGGCACGCAGAAGATGGTCGACCAGATGCAGACCCGCGCCGAGCTCTACAAGACCATCGGCTATCACGATTACGAGGCGCTCGACTCGTCCATCGTGAAGACGGTGATCCCGCAGGGCATGCCGCAAAGGTAGCTATGCACGCTGAGGAAAGGGATCTAGCCAGCTTTCGAGGGCCGAGAGCTGGTCATGCCAGCGGCGCACCTCGGGGAATTCGTCCAGCGGCATTTCAGCCTTTGCGGCATAGGGCAGGGTGACTGCCACCGAGAAGTCCGCGACGCTCAGCTGCTCGCCCACGAGCCACTTCCGGTTCTTGAGATGATTGTTGAGAATCTTGGCCTGGCTGCGGAAGGACTTCTTGGCTTTCTCGACGGCGGCCGTGTCGGGCGGTCCGATGTTGAACCGCGACTTGATGACGAACTCGAAATAGAGCGCGCCGCCCGACTGGATGAAGTGCTGCGAGTTCCAGCTGAACCAGCTCACGATATCGGCCTGGCGGTCGTCGCCGGGCCAGAGGTCCGATCCGCCGTGTTTGGCGAGGTAGCAGAGTATCGCGTCCGCTTCCCACAGCACCTTGTCGCCATCGACGAGGGTCGGCACCTTGCCGTTGGGATTGAGCGCCAGATAGTCCGGCTTCTTATGCTCGCCCTTATCCAACTGCAGGTAGGCGAACTCGAGAGGCAGCTTGAGATACTTGATCAGCGCGCAGACCTTCCGCGGCGCCAGCACGTCGGAATAGTAAAGCTTCACAGCCCGAGCTCCTTGAGGTCCGGCGTACGCTTGTGGAAGTCGGTCGCATCCTGGAACGCCTTGCCGACCTTGAGCACATCGCGCTCGGCATAGGGCTTGCCCAGGATCTGGATGCCGACGGGCAAGCCGCGCGAAAAACCGCTCGGCATCGAGAGCCCGCAGAGCCCGAGATAGTTGCCGGGCCGGGTCATGTAACCGGACACCGGCGAGGTCTCGTCGACCTCCGAGAGCGGGATCGCGGGCACGCCGACGGTCGGCATCAGCAACGCATCGTAGGGCCGCATCCATTCGGAGAACTCGGCCCGGCGCAGTTTCATGCGCCGGATTTCCTCGGCATAGGCGCCGGGCGGGAAGGTCTTTCCGAGGAGCGCGCGGCCGCGCACGCCGTCGCCGATCGCCTTGGTCTTGTCCTCGATCCAGTTGCGATGGAGCGAGAACATCTCGGAGGTCGAGATCGTGCCCGCCGCCACCTGCATGTCGAAGTACCACTTGGGCAGACGGACGGCCTCGATGGTCGCACCCAGGCTTTCCAGCGTGCGCGCCGCGGCCTGCCAGGCCTGGGCCACGTCCGGTTCGACGAAGTCGGGCAGCTGCTTGGTGTCAGGGAGCGCAATGCGCATGCCTTCGATCGAGCCACCCTTGGCCGCCTGGGTGAAATCCTCGAGCGGCTGGTCGAGCGTCGTGGGATCGCGCGGATCGGGGCCGGCGAGCGCATTGAGGAGCAGGGCGCAGTCCTCGACCGAGCGCGCCATCGGCCCGATCGAGTCGAGCGACCAGGCGAGCAGCATCGTGCCGTGCAGGCTGATGCGGCCGAAGGTGACCTTGAGGCCGACGAGTCCGTTGAAGGCACACGGGATTCGCACCGAGCCGCCGGTGTCGCTGCCGATGCCGGCGGGCGCGAGGCGGGCCGCCACAGCGACACCCGTGCCGCTCGATGAGCCGCCCGGGGTGCGATGAGTCTTGAGGTCCCAGGGATTCCACGGCGCGCCCATCAGCGGGTTGGTGCCCCAGCCGCCGAAAGCGAACTCGACCATGTGCAGCTTGCCGAGCGGCACCATGCCGGCCGCGGTCAGCCGCTCCACGGTGTTCGAGGTCTCGGTGGCGATCCTCTTCTCCCACATCTTCGAGCCGCCGGTGCCGATGCGGCCCTTGATGTCGCAGAGATCCTTGTAGGCCATCGGCAGGCCGTGCAACGGCCCGAGCGGAAAGCCCGAGGCGCGCGCCGTATCGGCCGCATCCGCAAGGGCCTTCGCCTCCTTGGCATAGACTTCGGTGAAGGCGTGCAGCTTGCCGTCGGCCTTCTCGATGCGGGCGAGGAGGGCGTCGACGATCTCTCGCGAGGAGAACTTCTTGGCGGAGAGGCCTGCGCCCAGCTCCGTGAGGGTCATGTCATGCAGCTTGGCCATCAGTACGTCGCCCTTCCGCCAGAGAGATCGAATGCCGCGCCCGTCGCGAAGGTGCAGAGCGGGGAGGCGAGCCACGCCACCATCTCGGCCACTTCCTCGACTTCACCGAAGCGGTTCATCGGGATTTTCGAAAGCATGTACTGGATGTGCTGCTCGGTCATCTGGCTGAACAACTCCGTCTTCACCACGGCTGGTGCCACGCAGTTCACCAGCACGCCCGTGGTCGCTAGTTCCTTGCCAAGCGATTTGGTCAGGCCGATGACGCCGGCCTTCGAGGCCGAATAGGCCGAGGCATTCGGGTTGCCTTCCTTGCCCGCGACCGAGGCGATGTTGACGATGCGGCCCCAGCCCCGCTTGGCCATGCCGGGTGATATGGCGCGATTGCACAGGAAGACGCCGGTGAGGTTGATCTCGATCACCTGCTTCCAGGCATCGACGGGATAGTTCGCAACCGTCGCGTTCGGGCCGGTGATGCCCGCGCTGGCCACGAGAATGTCGGGTGCGGCGAGATCCTTCTCCGTCTTGGCGAGTGCCGCATTGATCGAGCCTTCGTTCGTAACGTCGACCTCGACGGCGATCGCATCGCCCAGCGCTGCCGCCGATTGGCGGGCGCGGTCCATGTCGCTATCCCAGAGCGCGAGGTGGCCGCCGCCGGCGGCGATTTTCGCAGCGCAAGCCAGGCCAATGCCGCGGGCCCCGCCGGTCACGATCGCGGTGCGGCCCTTGAACAGACCGTCAGCCATGGTTCCCTCCCAAATCCTTGAATTATCTGGCGATTCCCACCATACCGGCCAGGCCTTTCCTCCGCTACACTCAGTCTTCACGCGTTCCAGGAGTTTCATGCCCTCGTCCACGCCGGCGTCCATCGACGCCACCGCCGAGCTGCTGAAGAGCGGCGACTATATTGCCGACCGCAGCCTCGCGACCGTCCTCTATCTCGCGCTCAAGCTCGGCCGCCCGCTGTTCTGCGAAGGCGAGGCGGGTGTCGGCAAAACCGAGATCGCCAAGGTGTTGTCGCAGACGCTGAAGCGCCCCTTGATCCGCCTGCAGTGCTACGAGGGGCTCGACGTGTCATCGGCCGTCTACGAGTGGAACTACGCCCGCCAGATGATCGAGATTCGCCTGGCCGAGGCGCAGGGCGTGCACGATCGCGGCGAGCTCGCGGCCGATATCTTCAACGAGCGCTTCCTGATCCGCCGTCCGCTGCTGGAGGCCCTGCAGCCGCACGTCGGCGGCGCGCCGATCCTCCTGATCGACGAACTGGACCGCACCGACGAGCCGTTCGAGGCCTATCTGCTCGAAGTCCTGTCCGATTTCCAGATCACGATCCCGGAGCTCGGCACGGTAAAGGCAGCGGAGACGCCGATCGTCATCATCACGTCCAACCGCACGCGCGAGATCCATGACGCGCTGAAGCGCCGCTGCTTCTATCACTGGGTCGATTATCCGGACCTCAAGCGCGAGCTCGAGATCCTGAAGGTAAAGGCGCCGGGCTCGAGCGAGCGCCTGTCGCGCCAGGTCGTGGGCTTCGTCCAGGAATTGCGCAAGCTCGACCTGTTCAAGGCGCCGGGCGTGGCTGAGTCGATCGACTGGGCGACGGCATTGTCCGAGCTCAACACGCTCGACCTCGACCCGAAGAGCATCAACGACACGCTGGGCGTGCTGTTGAAATACCAGGACGACATCCAGCGCCTGCAAGGCTCCGAGGCCGCCGACATCCTGCGCAAGGTGAAGGCCGACATCGCCGCCCAGCCGCTCGGCTGATCCCTTCATGGACGCGCTGCCCGAGCAGACGCCGACGCCCGAACGAGGCGGCAAACTCGCGACGAATATTCTTCACTTCGCGCGGACACTGCGCACAGCGGGGCTGCGCGTCGGGCCGGGCCAGATCCTGCGCGCCATCGAGGCTGTCGAGGCGGCGGGCCTCCGCAGGCGCGACGATTTCTACTGGACGCTGCACGCCGTCTTCGTGAACCGCCAGGACCAGCGCGAGATCTTCGACCAGGCCTTCCACGTCTATTGGCGCAACCCGCGCCTGCTCGAGAAGATGATGGAAATGCTGCTGCCGCAAATCGACGTGCCGGCGGAGCAGGACAAGGGCAAGCAACTCAGCCGCCGCTTGCAGGACGCTCTGCAGCCGGGGCAGGGGGAAGCGCCAAAGGATGCCGACGAGCCGCCGGAAGTTGAGATCGAGGCGACCTTCACAGTGTCGGATCGCGAGGTCCTGCAGCAGAAGGACTTCGAGCAGATGAGCCAGGCCGAGATCGACGACGCCCTGCGCGCGATCGCGCGGCTGCGCCTGCCGGTACTGGAGCGCAAGACACGGCGCTTCCAGTCGGCACGCCGCGGACCGCGGATCGACTTCCGCGCCACCCTGCGCCGGGCCCTGCGGCCCGAGGGCCTGACCGAGCTGCGCAAGCGCGAACCGCGCCGCCGGCCGCCGCCGTTGGTCATTCTCTGCGATATCTCGGGTTCGATGGCCCGCTACACGCGGATGTTCCTGCATTTCATGCACGCAATTACCAACGATCGCGACAGGGTCTATTGCTTCACCTTCGGCACCCGCCTGAACAACGTTACCCGGGCCCTGCGTTATAGGGACGTGGATATAGCGCTGGCCAAAGCCTCCTCCCAGGTGGAAGATTGGTCCGGCGGCACCCGCATCGGCCAGACGCTCCACGAGTTCAACAACAAGTGGTCGCGCCGGGTCCTGGGGCAGGGCGCCGTGGTCCTGTTGATCACCGACGGGCTCGACCGCGAAGGCGCATCGGGTCTGGCGGAGGAGATGGAACGGCTGAAGAAGTCGTGCAAGCGGCTGATCTGGCTGAATCCGCTCTTGAGATACGGGGCCTACGAACCCAAATCACAGGGCAACAAGGCGATGCTGCCGTATGTCGATGAATTCCGCCCGGTCCACAATCTCGAGAGCCTGGCCGGGCTGATCGCGGCATTGCACACCACTTCTCACGGCGCCGACCGCCGGCTGGCGGGATGGCAGACCGAATTGCGCAAGGAGTAATCACCATGAGCGACGCGCTGGAAGTCCTGGATCAGGTCGGCAAGTGGAAAGAGGCAGGCAAGGGCGTGGCCGTGGCCACCGTCATCGTGACCTGGGGCTCCTCGCCGCGTCCGGTCGGCAGCCAACTCGGCGTCGACGACACCGGCGCCATGGTGGGCTCCGTCTCCGGCGGCTGCATCGAGGGCGCCGTGGTGAAGGAAGCGCTGGACGCCATCAAGGACGGCAAGCCGCGCCTGCTCGATTTCGGCGTCAGCGATGAACAGGCCTGGGACGTGGGCCTCGCCTGCGGCGGCAAGGTCCAGGTGTTCGTCGAGAAGGTGAACTGAGCGATGCAAGCCAGGACCCTCGCCGCCCTCCAGCAGGCGCGCAGCGCGCGCAAGGCTATCGTTCTCGCGACGCGTCTCAGCGACGCGGCCGAAACGCTGATCTACCCGGATCGCGTCGAAGGCGCCCAAGCGGATGACGCCACGCTCGTCGCCGCTGCGCGCCGTGCGCTCGGCACGGGCAAGAGCGAGATAATCGATGTCGGCGGCGAGAAGGTCTTTCTCAACGTCTACGTGCCGCCACCGCGGCTGATCATCGTGGGCGCGGTGCACATCGCGCAGACCCTGGCCCCCATGGCGACGATGCTTGAGTTCGACGTGACTGTCGTCGATCCGCGCGGCGCCTGGGCAACCAGCCAGCGCTTCCCCGGCGTGAAGGTCATCAAGGAATGGGCCGACGAGGCCTTCCAGGAAATGGGCCTCGACGTCTCGACCGCCGTCGTCACGCTGACGCACGATCCCAAGCTCGACGACCCTGCGCTCGAATCGGCCTTGAAGTCGGAGGCCTTCTACATCGGCGCGCTCGGAAGCCGGAAAACCCACGCCAAGCGCAAGGAGCGGCTGTCCCAAGTCGGCATCACCGACGAGATGTTCGCGCGTGTGCACGGGCCGGTTGGCCTCAACATCGGCGCCAAGTCGCCCGCGGAGATCGCAGTGTCGATCCTGGGCCAGATCATCGAGGTGCGGGCCCGCCGTCTCGAAGCGCTCGCCGCGCCCAAGGTCGTGGCTGCGTGAAATTCGGCGCGACTCCGATCGACGAGGCAACCGGCGCGATCCTCGCGCACAGTTGGCGCGCGAAGGGGATCAGCTTCTCCAAGGGACGACGTCTGTCCGGCGAGGATGTGTCCAGGTTGAAGGCCGCCGGCGCCGACAGCATCGTCGCGGCACGTCTCGAGCCCGATGACATCCACGAGGACCAGGCGGCCGAGACCGTGGCCAGGGCGCTGGCCGGCAAGGGCATCGAGGTGACGGCGCCGTTCACGGGCCGCTGCAACCATTTCGCCAGCGAAGCAGGGCTGGCCGTCGTCGACCACGAGCGCATCGATGCGCTGAACGAGTTGGACGAGTCGGTGACGGTTGCCACGCTGGCGCCCTATGCGCGCGTCACGCCGCGCCAGATGGTGGCGACGGTGAAGATCATTCCCTATGCCGCGCCGCGCGCCGCCGTCCAGCGTGCGCTCGATGTCGCGAAGTCGGCCAACCAGCCGCTGATTTCGGTCGCCCCGTTCAAGCCGATGCGCGCCGGGCTGGTCCAGACCACCTTGCCCGGCACGCGCGACAAGGTCCTCGACAAGGCGCTATCCACGACGTCCAAGCGGCTCACGTCCCTCGGTGGCAGCGTCGCGGGGGAACGGCGCTGCGCGCACGACGCGACCGCGATCGCCGCGGCGCTCCGGGAATTGAAAGGCGAGGGCTGCGATCTCTTCCTGATCGCCGGTGCGTCGGCGATCGTCGACCGTCACGACGTCGTACCTGCTGGTATCGAGCAGGCTGGAGGCAAGGTCACGCACTTCGGCATGCCGGTCGATCCCGGCAACCTGCTGTTGACCGGCGAGTTCGACGGCAAGCCGGTATTGGGTCTGCCGGGCTGCGCCAAGTCGCCGAAGTACAACGGCTTCGACATGGTGCTGGAGCGGCTCGCCGCCGGACTGCCGGTGCGGCGCGCGGAAATCGTGCGCATGGGTGCCGGCGGCCTGCTGGCGGAGATTCCGACCCGGCCGCAGCCGCGCGACGACAGCGACGACGAAGGCGAGGGGCTGCAGCATGCGCCCAAGGTTGCCGTCGTGCTTCTGGCGGCCGGCCGCTCGACGCGCATGGGCGGTCCGAACAAGATGCTGGCCGAGGCCAATGGCCAGCCGCTGGTGGTTCACGCGGTGAAAGCGGCGCTCGCCTCGCAGGCCGTCGAGATCGTGGTCGTGGTGGGTCACATGGCTGACCAGGTCCGGCCCGCGATCGAGAAAGCCGTGCCCGCCAATGCGCGGCTGCGCTTCGTCACCAACCTCGATTTCGCCGAAGGCCTCAGCACCTCTGTGCGCACCGGCATCGCAGCGCTTGGTTCAGGCATCGATGCCGCCATCGTCCAGCTGGGCGACATGCCGGGGGTCACCTCGGGCCTGCTCGATCGCCTGATGGCCGCGTTCAGCCCGGTCGAAGGCCGCGCGATCTGCGTGCCCACCGTCGCGGGCAAGCGCGGCAATCCGGTCCTGTGGGCGCGCCGCTTCTTTGCCGAGATCGCGAAGATCGCGGGCGACACCGGCGCCAAGCACCTGATCGGCGAACATGCGGACCTCGTCTGCGAGGTCGAGATGACCGGCGAAGCGGCAATCACCGATATCGACACGCCGGAAGCTCTTGCGGCGTGGAGAGCGAAGGCACCCGCATGAGTTTCGACGTCGCGGGCACCCGCCGGCAGTTCCCGATCCTGTCCGAGATCATCGATGGGAAGCCGGTCCACTATCTCGACAACGGCGCGTCGGCGCAGGTGCCGTTCGCCGTCATTGACGCTGTCCGGAAGTACGAAACGACCGGCCGGGCCAACGTACTGCGCGGCGTTCATCGTCTGGCAGAGCGCGCCACGGAATCCTATGAGAACGCCCGCGCCGACGTGGCGACGTTCCTGGGCGTGAAGCCGATGGAAATCGTCTTCACCGGCGGCTGCACGGCGGCGATCAATCTCGTGGCCTATTCGTACGGGCAACTGCTGAAGCCCGGCGACCGCATCTTGCTGTCGGAACTCGAGCACCATTCCAACATCGTGCCCTGGCAGATGCTTCGGCAGCGGAGCGGCATCGAGATCGACATGATCCCGGTGACGCTCGACGGCCGGATCGATCTCTCGCTGCTGCCAAAGCTCGTCACCGAAAAGACCAAGTTGATCTCGCTGGCGCACATCTCGAACGTCACAGGTGCGCTGGTCGATGTGAAAGCGGTTGTTGAGGCCGCGAAAGCCGTCGGCGCCAAGGTGATGCTGGACGGTGCACAGCGTGCGCCGCACGGACCGCTCGACCTGCCGGCGCTCGGCGTCGATTTCTACGTCTTCGCGGGCCACAAGGCCTACGGACCCAATGGCGTGGGGGTCCTGTGGGCGAAGCCCGAACTGCTCGACGCCATGCCGCCCTTCATGGGCGGCGGCTCGATGATCGGTCGCGTGACCTTCGCCGAGACGACCTGGGCCCCGGCGCCGCGCCGCTTCGAGGCGGGAACGCCGCCGATCGGTCCCGCGATTGGCCTCGGTGCCGCATGTAACTGGATGCGGGGCCTGGATTGGACAGGGGCACACGATCACGAGATGGGGCTGGTGCAGCGGCTGATGGACGGGCTGCAGAAGATCGACGGCACGCAGATACTGGGACCGGCCAGCCTGCAGAACCGCTATCCCGTCGTCTCCTTCATGCTGGAGGGCGTGCATCCGCACGACGTTGCCCAGACGCTCGACTCGTTCGGCGTCGCGGTGCGGGCCGGGCATCATTGCGCGCAGCCGCTGATGGACCGCTTCGATCTCGACGGCACGACCCGTGTGTCGATCGCGCCCTACAACCACAACACCGACATCGACGCGCTGCTGACCGGCGTGCGCCACGCGGCCAAGACCCTGCGATGAGCGACGAGCTCTACCAGGAGAAGATCGTCGCGCTCGCCAAAGCCAAGACAGGCGCCGGCAAGCTCGCTACGCCGACCAGGACCGCGCGGCGCGACAATCCCCTGTGCGGTGACAGGGTGATCGTCGACGTGACGCTCGATGCCGCCGGCAAGATCACCGAGATTGCCCATCAGGTCCGCGGCTGCCTGCTCTGCCAGGCCTCGGCCTCGGCGCTGTCGTCGCTGGCCATTGGCAAGGACGCTGGCGGAATCGCCGAAATCCGGCACGACGCCGAACGCGCCCTGGGCCGGGAGCAGGGGGCGGCGCATGAGCCATACGCGGCCTTTGCGCCCGTGGCGGCCCACAAGTCCCGCCAGGAGTGCGTGTTGCTGCCGCTCGAAGCGCTAAAAGACGCGCTCTCTTAGATTCACCGCGGCATTGCCGTGGTTGTGTCACAGTGTGCACAGAGACTCTTAAAAGAATTGAGTGGGGAGACGAGATGCGGCGCCTTTTGATCGTGGCTTTGCTGGGCCTTTTCAGCATTCCCTCCCTTGCCGCCGCGCAGGACCTCGCGCTGAAGCGCGTGATGCTGTCCTCTGCCGGCCTCGGCTACTTCGAGTACGAGGCCACGGTCGAGAACGACGCCACGCTCAAGCTCACGGTCCCGCTCGATCAGGTCGACGACGTTCTGAAGAGCCTCGTGGTCTACGACGACAAAGGCGGCGTTGGCGGCCTCAGCCTTCCGGGCAAGGAGCCGCTCAAGCAGGCGTTCAAGGACCTGCCCTTTGACGATAACGCGCTGCTCTCCACCGAAGGACTGCTGACGGCCCTCAAGGGCGCGCGGGTGACCGTGAGCGGCAGCCGGTCGCTTTCCGGACGCATCGTCTCCCTGCAACCCGAGGCCAGCACGTCCAAGGACGGCACGACGCTCGGCGTGCGCAATCGCGTGACCTTGTTAACCGACAGCGGCCTGCAGCAATTCGTCATCGAGGACATGGAGAGCCTTCAGTTCGACGATCCCGCCATTCGCGCCAAGATCGCCAAGGGGCTGGCTGCCATCGAAGCCAATCGGGCCACCGATGCGCGCACACTGGAGCTCACGACCAAAGGGCAAGGCAAACGCGCTGTGCGTGTGGCCTACATCGTCTCCGTGCCGGTATGGAAGGCGTCCTATCGCATGACCCTGCCGGCGGACGCCGCGGCGCCCAAGGCCGCGCTGCAGGGCTGGGCCACCATCGAGAACATGAGCGGGCAGGACTGGAAGGGCGTCGAACTCACGCTCTCTTCTGGACGCCCGGTTGCGTTCCATCAGGCCCTTTACGAAGCCTATTACGTCACGAGGCCAGAGATTCCCGTCGAAGTAGCGGGGCGGTTGATGCCAAACGTCGATCGCGGCGGCGTGGCTGCCAAGGCAATGCCGCCGCCGGCTCCTGCGCCGGCAGCTCCCGCGTCGATCGGTCGACAGCGGGATATGGCGACGACCGCTTTCGCGGCGGCGCCGCCGCCTTCCGTCGCACAGTCGGCCGAGCAGTTCGAGGCGACCGATGCGGCAACCCAGGTGACCTTCAAGTTCCCGCGCCCGGTGGACGTCGCCAACGGCCGGACCTTGTCGATCCCGATTCTCGATCGCCAGGTACCGGCGGAGCGGCTCGCTCTCTTTCAAGCCGACACCGCGGCGCGTAACCCGCTGGCAGCGATCCGTCTCACCAACGACGGCGAGACCGGCCTGCCACCCGGCATCCTGACACTGTACGAGCGCGACAAGACCAACAACGTCTCCTATGTCGGTGATGCGCGGCTTTCCGCTTTTCCCACGGGCGAGACGCGGCTGCTGCCTTATGCGCTCGACGAAAAGATCACGATCGAGCGCGATCCCGCGCAGTCGCAGCGCATTGCGAACGGAACGATTGCGAACGGAACCTTGCGCTCTTCCCTGATCGTGCGGCAGAGCATGACCTATCGCGTGAAGGGAGCGCTCAAGGACCCGCGCAAGCTGATCGTCGTCCAGAACCGCCTCGCGGGCTGGACTCTCGTGAAGCCGGACGCAAAGGGCATCGAGATCAGCGAAGGCAACTATCGCATCCCGTTCCAACTCGCGGCCAGCAACGACACGCAGACCTTCGAGATCGTCCAGGAACAGACCCGGCAGCAGGAGCTTCGCCTGCTTGACGGCGCCGCCGACCAGCTTGCCGTCTACGCGCGCGAGACGGAGTTCGACGCCAAAACGCGCGACGTATTGACCAAGGTGCTGCAGCTTCAGCAAGGCGTCGCCGAGGCGCAGCGTGCGCTGGGGCAGGTCGATGTCGAGCGCAAGCAGATCGTCGACGAACAGGCGCGCATCCGCGAGAATATCGGCAAGGTGCCGGCCGGCAGCGACCTGCAAAAGCGCTACCTCGCCACGCTGGAAAAGCAGGAGAACGATCTCGATGGTCTGGCGAAGAAGAAGGCCGAGGCGCAGAAGGCCGTCGATGCTGCCCGCGAGTCCCTGAGGGCCTACATCACCCAGCTCGGATAGGCGTCGCCACCGTTTTCACCGTTATTACTCTATTGCGCGGAGGGTGTGGCGGAATCCGGCACAAATCGCCGGAAACCCTTGTGCCATCGGCATCGGAGATGCCCCAGAAAGTCGGTGCACACGGCGTCATCTTTTTTAGCCGGCCCGCAACGTCCTGACCGCATCGTCGCGCCGGAACAGGTACAGCAGGGCGCGCAGCGCCGCACCGCGGTCTGTCTCGAGATCGGGATCGCGGTCGACGATCAGGCGGGCGTCGTCGCGGGCCGCCGCCAGAAGTTCGGCGTGGGCGGCGAGATCGGCGAGGCGCATGTCGGGCAAGCCGCTCTGCCGTGTGCCCAACAACTCGCCGGCGCCGCGGAGCTTGAGATCTTCCTCGGCGATCCGGAATCCGTCCTCGGTCTCGCGCATGATTGCCAGGCGGGCCTTCGCCGTCTCTCCGAGCGGCGAGGCGTAGAGCAGCAGGCACGTCGATTTGTCGGCGCCGCGGCCGACGCGGCCGCGCAGCTGATGGAGCTGGGCGAGACCGAAGCGCTCGGCGTGCTCGATGATCATCACCGTGGCGGCAGGCACGTCGACACCGACTTCGATCACGGTGGTGGCGACCAGGATCGACAGGATGCCGCTGGCGAAGGCGGCCATGGTGGCTTCACGCTCCGGCCCCTTCAGGCGGCCATGCAGCAGACCCACCTTGCCCGGGTAGCGCGCGTCCAGGGTGCGGAAGCGCTCCTCGGCGTTGGCGAGATCGACGTCCTCTGACTCTTCGATCAGCGGGCAGACCCAGTAGACGCGCGACCCGGTGGAGATCATCCGGCCGACGGCCTGCACCACTTCGCCGATGCGCTCGATCGGCAGGGTGCGCGTGTCGATCGGCAGCCGGCCCGCCGGCTTTTCCGTCAGCTTGGACACGTCGAGGTCGCCGTAGGCGGCCAGCATGAGCGTGCGTGGGATTGGCGTCGCCGTCATGACCAGCAGGTCGACCGCGGCGGCCTTCGAGGACAGCGCCATGCGCTGGTGCACGCCGAAGCGATGCTGCTCGTCGACGACGGCCAAAGCGAGGTCGGCGAACTCCACGTCGTCCTGCACCAGGGCGTGCGTGCCGACCACGATCTCGATATGTCCCTCGGCAAGCCCGCGCAGCGTGGCCTTCTTCTGATTCGTGCCATCGCGCCCGGTGAGCAGGGCGACCGTCACGCCCGCGGCCTCCGCAAGCGGCGCGATCGTGGCGTAGTGCTGGCGTGCCAGCAGTTCCGTGGGCGCCATCATCGCTGCCTGTGCGCCGGCCTCGACAGCGGTGAGCATGGCGAGGAACGCCACGAGCGTCTTGCCGCTGCCGACGTCGCCCTGCAGCAGCCGCACCATGCGCTCGGGCTTGGCCATGTCGGCGGCGATCTCGGCATTGGCAAGGAGCTGGCTCGCGGTGAGCTGGAAGGGCAGCGCCGCGAGCGCGCGCTTTTGCAGGCTGCCGTCGCCCTTTACCGCGCGGCCGGCCAGCGTGCGATTGTGATGACGGACGAGAGCGATGGCGAGCTGGCTTGCCAGCAGCTCGTCGAAGGCCAGGCGCGCGCGCGCCGGATGCATCGGGTCGAGATCGGAGGACTCGCCCGGCGCATGCGCCTGGGTGAGAGCGCCTTTCCAGCCGGGCCACTTCTGCTTCTTGAGGTACGCGGCGTCCTGCCATTCCGGCAGCTCGGGAGACAGCGCGACGGCCGCCGCGATCGCCTTCTGCAGCGGCTTCTGCGTGAGACCGGCGGTCAGGCCGTAGACGGGCTCGACCCTCAACACGCTGTCGCGCTCTTCGAGCGGCACGACATGCTCGGGGTGCATCATCTGCACCTCGCCCTGGTAGAGCTCGATCTTGCCGCTGATCACGCGGATCTCGCCCGGCGGCAGCAGCTTCTTCAGATAGTCCTCGCGGCCGTTGAAATAGGTGAGGCAGAGC
>CAIMEE010000400.1 GCA_903839865.1 Enhydrobacter aerosaccus
CGGCTCGGTGATCATCGCGCCGACCGGCGAGATCGTGGCCAAGGGCACGACCGAGCAGGACGAGGTCATTTCCTACGACTGCGACCTGGAGCTGGGCGAATACATCCGCAACACGACGTTCAACTTCGCCAAGCATCGCCGCCCCGAGCATTACAAGCTGATCTCCGAGCGCACCGGCGTCGAAATCGATTTGGCGAACTGAGGATTAACCGATGCAATACGCTTCCACGGATCTCGCGCCGCGCGATCGCTACAAGGTGCTGACGGCCTTCGTGCTGCCGCGCCCGATCGCCTGGGTGACCACGCTCGGCCCGACCGGCGTTGTGAATGCAGCACCTTTCAGCTTCTTCAACGTCTTCGGCGAGGATCCGCCGCTGATCATGTTCGCGATCAACAAGCGGCCGGACGGACGCCTCAAGGACACCTGGACGAACATCCAGCGCACCAACGAGTTCGTCGTGCACATCCCCGACGAGGAGATGGCGCTGGCGATGCACAATTCGAGCGGCGATTTCCCGCCCGACATGGGCGAGCCGAACCATCTTGGCCTCAAGCTTGCGCCGTCGATGGACATCAAGGTGCCGCGCCTGGCCGACGCGCCGTGGGCGATGGAATGCAAGACCTGGCAGATCATCAACGTGAAGGAAGACCGCCAGCTCATCATCGGCGAGGGCACGCGCTTCCATATCCGCGATTCGCTGTGGGACACCAAGGCGATGCGCATCCACATGGACGAGTATCACCCGGTCGGCCGCATGTTCGCCGACCGCTACTGCCGCACCAACGACCGCATGGATTTCCCGGCCGCGCCTGTGGTGACAGCGACCAAGGCAGCAGAATAGGGCAGCGTGCTCGTTCCCATCCTTCGAGACGCGCCCTTCGGGCGCTCCTCAGGATGAGGTCGTGCGGGTTGGAACAATAAAAACCTCATCCTGAGGAGCGAGCAAAGCGAGCGTCTCGAAGGATGGGCCACGGGCAAGGCCGCTCATGGCCGCGCGCAGCGCAATCTTGCTTAGCTGGACTACGACCAGTTGAGGCGCGAGCGGCCGATCGCCATCGAGACGGCGGCCTGGCTGGGCTCGACGACGGGCAGGCCGACGTGGCGCTGCAGGCGGTCGCGGTAGCGGGCCATGCCGGCGCAGCCCATGACCAGCACGTCGGCGCCGTCCTCGTCGCGAAGCTCGGCGGCGACTTCGGCCATGCGGCTGAAGGTGCGGGCTTCGTCACTCAGCTCGGTAACACCGAGACCGATCGCCCGGTCGCCGGCCATGCGGTCGTAGACGCCCATCTGGCCGACGTAGCGCAGATGCCGCGGGATCGATTTCTTCAGAATCGAGATCACGCCAAAGCGCTGGCCCATGGTCATCGCCGTCATGATCCCGCACTCGGCGATGCCCAGCACCGGCTTGGTGGTTACTTCGCGTGCGGCATGCAGGCCGGGGTCGGAGTAGCAGGCGATCACGAAGGCCGAGCAGTCGTTGTCGCGGCTCTTCACCATCTGGCTGAGCGGCAGCACGACGCTTTCGACGTGGGCCTGGTTCTCGATGCCCGGAGGCCCTTCCTTGAGGGTCACGCACTCGATGGCGGGGCCGCCCGGCAGGCGCAGCGGCTCCATGGCGCGATCGATGCCGTCGGTGACGGTCTGCGACGAATTGGGATTGATGACGAGGATGCGTTCCATAGGGCTAAGGATGGCCTCTAAATTGCTAATCAACAACCACTGTTCTAACGTCCGGACTTGGGAAAAAAGTGGGAGGTTCTTCGATGATCAACCGTTTTGCCGCTGTTGCTGCGGCTATTTTGCTGTGCGCGTCGCCGGTATTGGCCCAGGAAGGCAAGCC
>CAIMEE010000401.1 GCA_903839865.1 Enhydrobacter aerosaccus
ATTTCGGCAGCCATTTTTCGTAATCGGCCGGCGAGTAAAAAAAATAAGGCGTGCGCATCTTGCGGAAAAACCCGCGCCAGCGCTTGAGCCGCATCTCCGGCCGCAGCGCCAGAAACACGTCGTGGGCATTGCCCTTCCCGCCGCAGGAGACAACCAGCCGCCCGCCCGGTTTCAATACCGAAGCCGCACCGCGCAGGACCGCAGGATGATCCTCCATCCAATGCAGGGCGGCATTGGAAAAGAAGACGTCAAACGGGCGGCTCAATTTTATTTTCCCCGCGTCCATTACGCGGAACCGCAAGTTTGGAAACGCATCCGGCGGAAACGTTTTCGTGGCAAACTCAATCATCTCCGGCGAGGCATCGACGCCCGTGACCGCACCGCGCGGTAAAGCACGGGCGATCTCCGCTGTCACCTTGCCGTCACCGCACCCCACATCCAGAAGGTGCTCACCGCCCCGCAGGTTAAGCCGGGCAATCTGCTCGCGCGCCCAGCGGTGCTGCACGGCGGAATTCGCAGCGTAGTCAGCAGCGTTCCAGACAATCCTTTCTGCGGAAGACGGGGTCACCAGACTCATTTTTTAGTTAGAGACTCCTCAGGTCGTCTCCTGCGAGTCGAGTTCAAACCAGTCCCGCCGTTTCGGGAAAACCACAGAGAATGTTCATGCTTTGAACGGCCTGACCGCTCGCGCCTTTGACCAGATTATCCTCGGCGCTCATCCCGATGAGCCGGCCGGTGCGAGGGTCGATCCGCCACGCAATTTCGCAGACGTTTGTGCCGACGACGTTTTTCGTGTCGGGCAATGCCTTGCCTTCGAGCAAACGGACGAACGGTTCGCTCGCGTAAGCCGAGTGATAGGCGGCGGAAATTTTCTCCGCAAACTGGGCCGCACCCGCCGCGTCGCAGACGCGTTCGGTCGGCGCAAGATACAGCGTCGTCAGAATGCCGCGGTTCACGGGAATCAAGTGCGGGGTGAATTGAATCGTGACGTTTGTCCCGGCAGCCAAAGAAAGCTGCTCCTCGATCTCCGACAAATGCCGGTGCTTGGGGACGCCGTAGGGGCGGACGCTTTCATTGCATTCGCAGAAGAGATAATCCAGCTCCGCCTTGCGGCCCGCGCCGCTGACGCCGCTCAAAGAATCCGCAATGATGCCGTCGGGCTGGACCAGCCCGGCCTTGAGCAGCGGAATCAATGGGAGCAGGATGCTGGTCGGGTAGCACCCCGGCGAGGCGATCAGCCGCGCGCGCTTGATTTCGTCCCGGTAAATCTCCGGGAGGCCATAAACCGATTTCGACAGCAAGTCTGGGGCGGGATGGGCGTGGGCATAAAACTCCTGGTAGACCGCCGCGCTCTTGAGCCGGAAATCGGCGCTCAAATCGATGACCGTGCAACCGGCGGCGAGCAGCGGCACGGCATACTCGGCGGCGACGCCGTGCGGCAGCGCGAGAAAGACCACGTCGGCCAGTTTGGCCAGGGCCGGGGCGTCCGGCTCGGTGAACCGCAGCGTCTTGGATTTCGGATGGCTCGCAAACTTGGGAAACACCTGCGCCAGGGTTTGGCCGGCATTCTGGCGCGAGGTGACGGCGACCAATTCCGCGTGCGGATGATTGAGGAGCAGCTGCACGAGCACTTCGCCGGAATAACCGGACGCACCGACGATAGCGACCTTCTTCGTTTTCATCTTTAAAAAATCTTAACCACGAAAGACGCGAACCACACGAAAAATTCTCTGAC
>CAIMEE010000402.1 GCA_903839865.1 Enhydrobacter aerosaccus
GCCAACAGGCGACGACGCGAGAACTTCGTGAGACTATTCGGCATGGTTGCGATCTCCCCTGGCACCATTTTCCACGTCCGAGACGTGCAATCGGTGTGCCAATGATTCCTGTCCTCGACTATTCGCAGTCGGACGAGGTGCTGGCGCCGCGCCTGGGAAAGGCGTTCCGGGAGATCGGCTTCGTCGCTCTTGCCGGACATGATGTGCCGGCTGAAACGACTGCAGCGCTTTACCAGGCGGCCAACGCCTTCTTCGACATGCCGGCGGTGCTCAAGAAGCAAGTGGCGCGGCCGCGCCCCGATCAAAACCGGGGATACATTGCCTACGGTGAAGAGACGTTGGCGCGTCTCGGCGGCGAGCAGACGCCGCCTGATCACAAGGAAATCTTCTCGATCGGTCCCTTCGATCTGCCTGACGACGCTTACTATACATGCCCGGCTGCCTACCCGTCGTTCGCGCCGAACCTGTGGCCCGCGATGCCGGCAAGCCTGCAGCCGGCAATGCGAACCTACTGGCACGCAGTGACGGCGGTCGCGCGACGGACCCTCAGGATTTGCGCGCTCGCCCTGGAGCTTCCGGCCGAATATTTCGCGCCGCTCACGGATCGGCACATCAGCATGCTGCGGCTGATCAGCTACCCGCCGTACGACAGGCCGCCGGAAGCAGGCCAGCTGCGCGCGGGCGTGCATACCGATCTCAACATGCTCACTTTCGTCCATGCAAACTCGGACACCGGCGGCCTCGAAGTGCGCGCCCGTGACGGCACATGGATGGCGCCACCCGCTTCGTCCGATTTCCTTGTCGTGAATGTCGGGGACATTCTGATGCGCTGGACCAACGACCTCTGGATCTCGACACCACATCGCGTGGCCAACCCGCCCGAAGGCTGGCGCCAGCGCCGCATCTCGGTTCCGTTCTTCTTCCAGGCCAACTACGACACGATCGTGGAATGCCTGACGCCGTGTCTGCCGGCAGGAGAGGCGCCGAAATATCCGCCGGTCAGCGTCGGCGTCTATCGCGCCGAGCGCTTCGCGAAGACGGCGGGTTAGCGCTCGCCTTTCAGCTTCGCCACTTCTTCTTCCAGCTCCTTGATGCGCTCGATCAGCTTGTTCACGGACGGCGCAATCTCGGCTTCGCTGTAGCGTGGCACGATGTGCTGCCGGCAATTGATGTCGTAGGCCTCGATCTTGAACACGATCGCCCGCTGCGGTTTGGCCTTGTAGGTCGGGTCGACCAGCCGCTCCATCAGGGCGAGGTCGCCTTCGACCATGCGCGCACGGCCCCACAGTTTCACGCGCTGCTGGGTCGCGAAATGGAGAATGAAGATGTGGGCGCGGTCGTTCTCCTTGAGGTGACCGAGCGTGATGTACTGCCGATTGCCGGCAAAGTCGGCGAAGGCGAGTTCATCGGGACCGATCGGCTTCAGGAAGCCCGGCGGGCCGCCACGATGCTGGAGGTAGGGCCGGCCGTCGGCGCTCGCTGTCGCAAGGAAGAAGGTGTCGATCGCGTCGAGGAACTGGCGGAGGTCCGGCGTGATCTCCGATTGCCATTCGCGGCCCTCGAACATCTCGCGTGATCCGAGACGCGTCTGCTCCGCTTTCACCGAGGGCGAGAACAGCACGTCTTCGGAGCGGCTCATTTCAGTCCAGCCTCTTCCCCAGTTCGCCCGCGATTTCCTGGACGAATTGCCAGGCGACGCGGCCGGAGCGCGAGCCGCGCGTGATCGACCACTCGACCGCGCGCTTGCGCAGCTCCTCGTCGGAGATGCCGAGCTTGTAGTGCTTGGCGTAGGCCTCGATCATGGCGAAGAACGTGTCCTGGTCGGCGTTGTGGAAGCCCAGCCACAGGCCGAAGCGATCCGACAGCGAGACTTTCTCTTCGACGGCCTCGGAAGGATTGATGGCGGTCGAACGCTCGTTCTCGATCATGTCGCGCGGCATCAGGTGGCGGCGGTTCGACGTGGCGTAGAACACGACGTTCTCCGGCCGGCCCTCGATGCCGCCGTCGAGCACGGCCTTCAGTGACTTGTAGGCGGCGTCCTGGCCGTCGAAGGAGAGGTCGTCGCAGAAGACGATGAAGCGGCGCTTGGTCTCGCGCACCTTGCCGAGCAGGGCCGGGAGCGAGGGGATGTCCTCGCGGTGAATCTCGACCAGCGCCAGCGGTCCAGGCGGGCCGCCGACCTCGCGGTTCACCTGGGCGTGGGCCGCCTTCACGATCGAGCTCTTGCCCGCGCCGCGCGCGCCCCAGAGCAGGGCATTGTTGGCCGGCAGCCCCTTGGCGAAGCGGCGGGTATTCTCGAGCAGGGTCTCTTTCTGGCGATCGATTCCCTGCAGCAGGGCCAGATCGACCCGGTTCACCTTGGTGACGGCTTCCAGGCGATGGCCAGCCGCATGCCAGACGTAGGCCTCGGCTCCATTGATGTCGGCGCTGGGAGGGGCGGGCGGGGCCAGCCGGTCGAGGGCTTCGGCGATGCGTGAAAGGGTGGCTTTAAGGTCTTGATCCATCGGGGCCTGAAGGAGCGCAAAGGCTCGAAAAGGGGGCGACCATATCGCCCAGAGCCTGCGTTGCAAAGCTGTTGCGGGCGGCTATAGTCCCGCCGCTTTTCACAAGGCGCGCGCTTGGCCGCCTGGCGGCCAGGACTCTTAGAAAGAATCGGAGCGAGATCATGTTTATTTCCCA
>CAIMEE010000403.1 GCA_903839865.1 Enhydrobacter aerosaccus
ACGAGGCCAGGACCGCCGCCTGCGGCCGCGGCGGCCGGGGACGCCGCCGCCTTGGCGGGCTTGGCCGGCGCAGCCGGAGCCGCAGGAGCGGCCGGCGCAGCGGGAGCGGGGGACGCGGCCGCGGCTGCCGGTGCGGCAGGTGTGGCCGGCGTCGCGGTCGTTGACGCCGCGTACCAGTCCTTCACGCCCTTGTGGCCGCGGCAGGCCCCCTTCTTCGTGGCCCCTGAGTAATACGAGCCGTCATTGCAGAGGCCCGTCGTGCCCGCTGGCGCACCGGCGGGCGCCTGTGCGAACGCGGCGATGCTGAATGAGAGCGCGGCGATGGCCGTCGCCCAGCGAATGGAACGCGTCATGGAATTCTCCGTGATGGGGAAGGAGGAGGGGATCAGCTGCGGGGGATCACGCCGCCCGGCGTCATCTTGTCGACCGTCTGCGGCAGGATGTGCGCGAGCTTTTCGGCAAGCTCCTGGGGATTGACGCCGAATTTCGCGGCCATCTCCGTGACGGCCTGGCTGCCAAGGACCTTCTGGATCTGTTCCGCGGACACCGGAAGGTTCTCGCCCGTGCCGACCCAGGACTGGGCGACACCACCGAGACCGTGTTGCTCGAACTGCGAGACCAGTCCGGACACGCCACCATGTCGGTCGATGAACGCGGCCGCGAGGTTGACGGCGCCTGCGCCGACGATGCCGCCGAGTACTCCATCCAGTAGACCCATGAATCTCTCCTGCGAATGCTGCCGTGATCCGGACGAGCCGGGGATGCGAGCGGCGGGCGAGCCGCCTCCTGCGCTCGTCCATACGCTACCTGAGGCGGGCGACAGGTTGATTAAGAACGCTCCAGCTTCCCGGGGTTCCGCAACCGCATGCCGCGGATCCCGGAAGGCGGGGATCTCGCGCATCGGCCGGGCGGCGAACGGACGGCCGAAGTCCGACCGGAGCCGGTACTCGCCCGGCTGGCTCGCGCAGTCGCGAGACGGTTGGGGCAAGCGCTTGAGCAAGCGGGGAATTCCGCACGCCCGATGCTGGGTGCAGGTGCCCTGGATGGGGTGCGCCGTGGCATGGAGTTTTTCTCGCGGCACCGCCAATTTTTCAGGCTGGCTGCGCGCCGCCGCCCTGGTAGCATGGAGCGGGTTCGGGTAAGGTGCCTCCGGCGACCGCGCCGCGGGTTGCCGGCCGGCCAGATTCCTGAGGGTGACCTGACTTGAAGTTTCTCTCGCGCTATTCCGGCCTCGCGCTCGCGCGCCGGGCCCTGACCGACTCGCGCTGGCAACGCGCGTGGCGCTCCCCGGATCCCAAGCCGTCCTACGACGTGATCATCGTCGGTGGCGGTGGTCATGGTCTGGCCACGGCCTACTACCTGGCGTCGCGGCATGGCATCCGCAATGTTGCCGTGCTCGAGCGCGGATACCTGGGATCCGGCAATGTCGGCCGCAACACCACGTTGGTACGCTCCAACTACCTGATGCCGGGCAACACCCAGTTCTTCGAACACTCGCTGCAGTTGTGGGAAGGCCTGTCGCACGAGCTGAACTTCAACGTGATGCTCTCGCAGCGAGGCCAGATCGTGCTCGCGCACGGTCCGGGACAGCTCGACGTGCTGGCCCGCAAGGGCAATACGATGCGCCTGAACGGCATCGATGCCGAGCTGATGGAGCGCGAGGACGTGATGAGGTTCCTGCCGTTCCTCGACTACTCGGAACACTGCCGCTTCCCGATCTACGGCGGCCTCTTCCAGCAGCGTGCCGGGACGGTCCGGCACGATGCGGTCGCCTGGGGCTATGCGCGGGCCGCGGACCGGCTCGGCGTCGACATCATCGAGAACTGCGAGGTCACCGGATTCCTGCGGGACGGCGACCGCGTGACCGGCGTCGAGACGAGTCGCGGCACGATCAACGCCGGGCGGACGGCGATCTCGGTCGCCGGGCATTCCTCGCACGTCGCGGCGATGCTCGGCATGCGTCTGCCGATCGAGAGCCACATCCTGCAGGCGTTCGTCACCGAGCCGATCAAGCCGTTCCTCGATTGCGTCGTCTCGTTCGGGGCGGAGCTGTTCTACATCTCTCAGTCCGACAAGGGCGGCATGGTGTTCGGCGGCCACATCGACGGCTTCAACACCTATACGCAGCGTGGGCAGTTCCCCCGTGCCCAGGTGGTCGCCGAATGCGCCGTGGCGCTGATCCCGGCGATGTCGAGGCTGCGACTGCTGCGCCATTGGGGTGGCATCCAGGACATGACGCCGGATGGCAGCCCCTTCATCGGCCGCACGCCGTTCCGCGACCTCTACATTAATGCGGGCTGGTGCTACCAGGGCTTCAAGGCGACGCCTGCGACGGGATGGTGCCTCGCCCACACGATCGCGCATGACGACGAACACCCGCTGATCCACCACCTCCGACTCGATCGACACGTGACCGGCAATGGCCACGACGAATATGGGCTCGGTCTCTGGACCTACAGGCAGTAAGCCGATGCTGCGAATTCCCTGTCCCCACTGCGGCGAGCGCGACTACACCGAGTTCCGCTACGCCGGTGACGCGACCAAGCGCCGCCCCGTGCATGGAACCGAGGACGTTCAGGCGTGGTACGAGCACGTCTTCCTGTTCACCAACCCCAAGGGGCCGCACCGGGAGTACTGGCAGCACGTCCAGGGCTGCCGCCAGTGGCTCGTGCTCGAGCGTGACACGTCCACCAACACGGTCGGACGTTCGTGGCTCGCGCGCTCGGGGGTGCCGTCGTGAACGGCCCCGCGCGACTCCCGGGCGGCGGGCGCATCGACCGCGGGCGTCCTGTGTCCTTCGTGTTCGACCACAAGCTGCTCGGCGGCTACGCCGGAGACACGCTCGCCTCGGCCCTGCTCGCCAACGGCGTCCGGCTGGTCGGCCGGAGCTTCAAGTATCACCGGCCGCGCGGCTTCCTCGCGGCGGGCGTCGAGGAGCCGAATGGCCTGCTGACGATCGGCGAGGGCGCGCGATGCACGCCCAACGTCCCGGCGACCACGACCGAACTGTACGAGGGGCTCTTCTGCCGGCGGCAGAACGGCTGGCCGTCCGTGGACTTCGACGTGATGGCGTTGACCTCCTGGCTCTCGCCGCTGTTCGGCGCAGGGTTCTACTACAAGACCTTCATGGGCCCGCGCCGCGGCTCGTGGATGATGTACGAGCCGTTCATCCGTCGTGCGGCCGGGCTCGGCGAGGCGACCCACCTGCCGGACCCGGATCGCTACGAAACGCGCCACGCGTTTGCCGACGTGCTCGTGATCGGTGCCGGGCCCGCGGGCCTTGCTGCGGCGCGCGCCGCCGGCCGGGCGGGTTGCCGCGTGACCCTCGTCGAGCAGGACTTCGAGCTCGGTGGCAGTCTCCTGTCGGCGCCGGTCGCCACTGCCGACGCGGACCTGCTCGCAGCACTCGAGGCCGACGTCGCGACGCTTCCGAATGTCGAGGTGCTGCGGCGCACGACCGCGCTCGGCGTCTACGACGGCAATACCGTCGCGCTCGTCGAGCGGCACGACCATGCGCGGCCGGACCCGCGCAAGGGCGAGGCCCGCGAGGTGATCGTCACGCTGCGCGCGGGGGCGATCATCCACGCTACCGGGGCGATCGAGCGCTCGATGCTGTTCGGCGACAACGACCGACCGGGCGTCATGCTCGCCGGAGCGGTGCGCACCTATCTCAATCGCCACGCGGTCGCGGTCGGCCAAACCGCGGTCATCGCGACCAACAATGACTCGGCATGGGCCGCGGCGGTGGATCTCGCGAACGCAGGCGTCAAGGTGACGCTGCTCGACGAGCGTGCCGAGGCTGGCGCAGGCCTTGCAGAAGCGGCACGGAGGGCGGGCGTCGATGTCCGCCACGAGGCCCGGGTCCAGCGGGCACTCGGCGGTCGATCCGTTCGCGGCGTCGAATACGCACGCCGGGGCGGCACTCCGGAGTCGATCGCCTGCGACGTCGTCGGGATTTCCGGTGGCTGGGCGCCGACCGTGCACCTGACCTCGCATACGGGCCCGAAGCCGATCTTCGACGCGGCACTCGATGCGTTCCTGCCGGGGCCGCTGGCCAGTGGACACTACGGTGCCGGTGCCATGCGAGGCACGCGTTCGCTGCGTGACTCGCTGGTCGAAGGCCACGAGGCGGGTGCCACCGCGGCACGCCATGTCGGTGCCGCCGGTCCTGTGGGCACGAGTCCGGTGTGTGCCAGTGAATGGCCGTCGGGCTACGTGCCGTCGCCGCCGACCCGGGCGCCCGGTGCCGGCAAGGCGTTCATCGACTTCCAGAACGACGTGACGACGAAGGATGTCGCGCTGGCGCACGAGGAGGGCTACGAGTCGGTCGAGCACCTCAAGCGCTTCACGACGCTCGGCATGGGCACCGACCAGGGCAAGACCGCCAACGTCGACGCAGCCAGGGTCATGGCCTCGCTGCGTGGCATCGCGATGGCGGCTGCCGGGACCACGACCTATCGTCCCCCGTACGCGCCGGTGTCCGTCGGCGCGCTCGCGGGTCGTGCGGTCGGCGCTCACTTCCGCGCGACGCGCCTCACGCCGATGCACGACTGGCACCTCGACAACGGGGCCGTGATGATCCAGGCGGGTCCCTGGCTGAGGCCGTGGTACTACGGCTGGGCCGGCAGGGACGTCGGTGCCGCCTACGTCGAGGAGATGAAGCTCGTGCGCCACGGCGTCGGCATCTCCGACGTCTCGTCTCTCGGCAAGATCGATGTCCGCGGCCCGGACGCGGCGCTCTTCCTCGACCGCGTGTACGTCAACGGCTTCGCGAAGCTCCCGGTCGGCAAGGCCCGGTACGGCGTGATGCTCAACGACGATGCAACCGTGCTCGACGACGGCACGACTGCGCGATTCGACGAGTACACCTACTTCATGACGACCACGACGGCACAGGCCGGCGAGGTGATGTCGTGGCTCGAGTTCCTGCTCCAGGTCGCCTGGCCCGAGCTGCGCGTGCAGGTCGCATCGGTCACGGACCGATGGGCCGGCATGTCGGTCGCCGGCCCGCGGGCGCGCGACGCCCTGTTGCTCGCGTTCCCTGGCGTGGACCTTTCGGGCGAGGCGCTGCCGTACATGGGCGTGCGGGAGTTCTCCTTCCATGGCACGACGGTCCGCATCCTGCGCCTGAGCTTCTCCGGGGAACTCGCGTACGAGGTCTACGTCCCCGCCGACGCGGGAACGGCGATGTGGTCGCGGATCCTCGCGGAGGCCGCGCCGCTCGGTATCCGCCCCTACGGCCTCGAGTCGCTCGCCTCGCTGCGCATCGAGAAGGGGCACGTCGCCGGTCTCGAACTCGACCATCGCAACACGCTCAACGACCTTGGTCTCGGCAAGATGGCCTCGAAGACCAAGGCCTACGTGGGGCGTGAACTCGCGACGCGCTCGAACCTGCACAGGCCTCGCCGCTGGAGCCTGGTCGGCCTCGAATTGCTCGAGCCGACCAAGAGGCTGCGCGGCGGCTCGATCCTGTTCAGGCAGCACGAGCCGCTCGAGGGGCATGGACGCGGCTACATCACCTCGGTCACCTGGTCGACCGAGCACCAGAAGCTGATCGCGCTCGGCCTCTTCGAAGGCGGACTTGCGCACGAGGGCGAGGAGATCGTCTGCGCGTATCCGCTCAGGAACGAGATCGTTCGCGCGCGGATCGTGTCGCCGATGTTCATCGATCCGGCAGGAGAGCGCGTCCATGCTTGAATCACGATCGGCCATCGCCGCGATGCTGGCCGGAGGTGGCCGCGACGGTGCCGATGGCCATCGACGGCTGCGGCTCGGCGAGCGTCGCGGCGGTCACCTGGTCCAGCTCGGACACTACGCCGGCACCGCCGCGGGCTTCGCCGCGGCGGCCAGGGTCGCGCTCGGGCAGGAGCTGCCGGTGTCCGCGACGGAAGCGGCGCAAGCCGGTCCCGATGTCGTCTTGCGAATCTCGCCGGACCAGTACTGGATCCTGGCCGAGGACGCCAAGCGCCCCGGCGCGCTCGCCTTGGCCATCCCCATCGAGGTCGGTACCGTGCTGGACCTGTCTGCGTCGCGCACGCGCATCGTCGTCGAAGGCGCGGATGCCCGTGCATTGCTGATGAAGCTCGTGCCGCTCGACCTGCATCCCTCCGCGTTCCCGGTCGGCCGCTTCGCGCAGGTTGGCATCCACCATGTCGGCGGCCTGCTGTATCGCACTGCCGCCAATCGCTACGAATTCTTCGCGCTGCGGACCTATGGCGCGACGATCTGGGAGTCGATCGCGGACGCGGCGCTCCCGTTCGGCTACGACACCTTCATCGACGGCGGTCCGGCCTGAGGCTGCGTTCCGCCGTCTTCCCTTGAATCGGAGAGTTCGTTCATGAAGTCGCATACACGGGTTGCTGTGATCGGTGGCGGCGTCGTCGGTTGCAGCGTGCTGTACCACCTGACGAAGGCCGGCTGGAAGGACGTCGTGCTGATCGAACGCGACCAACTCACCTCCGGTTCCACCTGGCATGCCGCCGGCGGGTTCCACACGCTGAACGGCGACCCCAATGTCGCGAAGCTGCAGAACTACACCATCGGGCTGTACGACGAACTGGAGCGGATCTCGGGCCAGTCCTGCGGGCTGCACCGATCTGGCGGCCTGCTGCTCGCGGACACGCCCGCGCGGATGGAGTGGCTCAAGATGGCCCACGGCAGGGCCCGCTACCTCGGCCTCGAGACCCAGCTGTTGACGGCTGCCGAGGCCAAGCAGATGCATCCGCTGATCGAGGAGAAGTATTTCGTCGGCGCGATGCTGGACGTCGCGGACGGCAATCTCGACCCGTATGGCACGACCCATGCCTACGCGAAGGCCGCGAAGATCGGCGGCGCGGAGATCTACATCCAGACGCGCGTGACCGGCCTCACGCAGCGGCCTGATCGCAGCTGGGACGTCGAGACTACGCAGGGCACGATCAACGCGGAGCACGTCGTCAACTGCGGCGGCCTCTGGGCACGCGAAGTGGGCCGCATGGTCGGCATCGAGCTGCCGGTGCTCGCGATGGAGCACATGTACCTCGTCACCGACGAGATGCCGGAGGTCGTGGCCTACAACAAGGAGCGCGGCGTCGAGCTGCCGCACGCGATCGACTTCAAGTCCGAGATCTACATGCGCCAGGAGCGCTCTGGCATGGTGCTCGGCACCTATGAGCGCGCCTGCGTGCCGTGGAGCCCCAAGAATACGCCGTGGCAGTTCGGCCGCGAGCTGCTGCAGCCCGA
>CAIMEE010000404.1 GCA_903839865.1 Enhydrobacter aerosaccus
AATCGCAATTTCTCGGGCACTGGCTTGATCCTTCAGGAAAATGATTTCGGCGGCATGCGCGTCCTCGATCTCGCGCGTGCGGGCGGCATCGGCGATCCGGGCCCGGCTCACGGCCTGCTGCGCCGCCACGAGGTCGGCGGCGCGCGCGGCTTCCTCGGCGGACCAGCCCGAGCGCTCGTAGAGGGCGAACATCAGCGCCAGCAATGCCGCGATCCACGGCCCCGCCTTCCACGCGAACGACAACCAGGCCATCAGCCGTCTCCCTCGAAGAGCGCCCGCTCCCTCGCGCGGCGCGTCACGAGCCCGGGCAGCACCTCGCCGCCGGCGTGGACCCATTTGCCGAATTCGGCCGCGGCGCCCGCAGCGTCGCCGGCATTGAGCTTGCGGAGCAGGGTCGAGCCGCCGAGCGCGCCGGCGCCGAGGTTGAACGTGAACGACACCAGCGCATCGAACTGGCCCTGCGTCAGCGCGACCCAGGCGAGCCGCGCGACGTCGGCCTCCGCAGCCGCGAGATTGCGCCTCAGGTCGGCCTCGGCCTTCGCCTGGCCGATCGGCGGCCCTGCCGGGACGACGCCGTGGGTGTTGCCGTAGCCGTCGGTCCAGACGCCGGCCGAATCGCGATAGGGCACGAGGCAGCAGCCCTCGCAGCCCTTGATGAGATCGACACCTGCTTGCGAGATCCTCACCGCGTCCTCCACCAGCAGTGAAGGACCGGACGTCCCACGAAGTAGAGGACGCCGATCAGGACGAGCGCTTCCCCGGCGCTCACGACTGGCTCCTGTTGAGCCAGGCTGACAGCCAGCCCCGCACGCTGCCCATCGGATCGGCGCCGAAGCCGCGCGCCGCGGCCGTCAGGCCCAGCATCAGGTCGTAGCCTGCCGCGCCGAACAGGAAGCCCGCCGCGATCGTGGCCCGCGGCCCGAGCGCCAGCCATTCCGCGACCGCGCCGCCGACATAGAGCCCGACCGCCGTTCCCACGGCCCAGCTCACCACGCGCTGTACCGGCGTCTGGCTCCGGGCATAGGGCAGGTTCATCAGCGCGCCGACAGCGGGCGGCAGATAGGGCGCCACCGCCGCCGAGATTTCCTCGAGCTTCATGCCGCTCTTCTCTCGGGCTTGGGTTGGGGTAGGATGGGAGCATGGAAGATCGCGAACGGCAGATTGAAGAAAGCCGCCGCCGCCGATTTGGGGCGCGAGTTCCCTCCTTCATCAGGAACTTCGGCGCTGCGCGTCAGGCCAAGGCCGCCAACGACGCTCTCAGGCGTGTCCTCGCACACATCGGCTTCAAGCCTGGCTGGCACGTGATCGAGTTCGGCGCCGGCGATGGCGCTGCACTTCAGACGTTCCTCGATCTCGGCAGCCCGCCGGACACACTGAGCGGTGTCGAAATTCAAGAAGGCGAGGCCGCCAACGGCCGCGCGCGGCGCGGCGTCGACATTCGCCACTGTGACGCCACCAAGGAAGTCCCCTTCCCCGCAGCCACTTTCGATCTCGCGTTCGTGTCGACCACGTTCTACGAGATATCCGACGATGAAGCTCAAGCCATGGCAGTCCAGATGCTTCGCGTCGTAAAGCCCGGCAGCTACATCGTCGTGCGCGACTGGACGCGCGAGCGATCCGGCGCTCGGCCGGTGACTCGCGGATTTGTTGAACGCTGCTTTGGCCTGCCCGTGATGCACGTCGAACGTGGTGCGATGCATCAGATCAAGGGCCGGCTGATCGGCGGCATTGCTCCGGCGCTCTACGACCTGGCCGAGCCGCACTTCGATGGCGGCATGAAACTCTACGTACTTCAAGCGACACCTACAGCGGTCATGTAAGTGCGACGCGCTACCTTGAGCGCGGCGATCAGCGCTGCGCTCATGCCGCCGCCAATCCAGCAATCCGCGGCACGAATCGTGGACTTCGGCGGCGAGCCGCCGTTGTTCGACGCCAGTACGAAAAAAGATTGATTGGCAACCGCGACACTGGCGATGGAATCTGAGGCGGAAAGTGCGCCATTCACATAGAAGCTAACGGCGCCGGTGCCAGATGACGCAACACGCACGGAGTCCATCGCGCCAGTAGTGTAAGTCGGCGTCATGCTCGTGCTGTTCGATGCTTGGCTTACTCCATAGCCGTAGTTCGTTGCCCCTACAAACAGCTCGGATGCCAGGGCGCTGTCGTTGCCCATGATCCGGTCGCCGGCGCTCGTATCGACGGCTTCGACCCAGCATCCATAGCCGCCGCTATTGCGCGAGAAATTGGGCGAGCCGGTTCCAGGGTTAAAGTTGGTGTTTATGTAAGCGCCACTTCCGCCCTTGTAACCGCGCGCGACCGTGAAGGCGGGAGCCGCAACAAGCGTTACCGAAGCTCGTGCGACGAGATCGATTCCCGCCTGGACATTGTTCTCCGCGGCGAAGAGCCAGAGGCGGTCGAGCAGCGGCCACACGCCGGCCGCTTTGAGTGACCGGATGAGCGTCGCCACGCGGCGGCGTTGGGGGCCGGTCACGAAGCCGCCGGCGCCCTGGACGGCATTCGCCCAGGCGTTGGCGTCGGGGTCGGAGAGGCCGGTGAGCAGGAGTCCCTCAAGCACGGCCCTGGTATCCCTTCAGCGTGGCGGTGAACGTCGTGCCGTTGGCGCTGGGCGTGAAGGCGGTCAGCGTCTTCAGCAGCGCGTAAATCGCGACGCCGCCGGCGGCCGGTGTCGCCGGCAGGAAGCTGCCCTCCACCGGCGTCAGCATCGCCATGCTGCCGTCCGATGCCGCGATGAACGTGCCCGACATGCGGCCGATGAAACCGGCCTGCTTCTGGCTGAACGCCGCATTGTCGCCGCCGCCGACGCCCGCGTTCGCGGTCGGATCGACGTTGAACAGCCAGGCCTCGAAGGTCGCCCCCGCCGCCGAGGGACCGGTGTCGCTCGAGAGCAGCGCGAGGTGGGTGAGCGTCACCGGCGCGTTGGCGGCGTCCGACGCGGCAAACAAGATCGGCGTCACGCTGGCCGCCGTCGCGCTGTTGGAGACCGCGTCGCCCGCCGCATAGGCGGTCGTGTTCGCCGGACGCGTGAGCGCCACCGCCGCGACGATGAAGGTGCGCGGCACCGAGGCGACGGGCTGCGGCGCGGCGGCGCTCTGCGGCACGGCGTTGCCGCTTGCGTCGACATAGTGCCCGACCATGGCCTGGGCCACGTCCGGGGTCTTGTTGGCGATCGAATAGTCCATCGATGTCTCCTGATTGCCGCCGATGCCGGCGGAGTTGCGATTTGTCGTTCAATGAACGGCGGATAAACGAGAGAGAAGGCGCCGCGCCTGGATCTTCAGCTTCCGAGCGCGAGCCAGAAGTACGTGGCAGCACCCGCTCCATTGTTGTGGATCTTGAACGACGCCGCGCCGCCGGTGTCGGCATGGCCGGTGCTGTTGGCGAGCGGCGTCAGCAGCGCGCCGAAGAAGCCGTTGGGGAAGGCCGCCGGAAACGTCTGCACGGCGTTGCCGGCGCTCGCGATCGAGCCGCTGATTCCCCATTTCAGAATGAGCCCGTTGGGCAGAGCGTAGCTTCCTGCAGCGGCGACGGTGGCGCCGGCGCCGACATCGGCAAGCGCGATGGCGCCCAGCGCCGCACGGGCGGCGGGCGCCGATGTCGCCTGTGCGAAGAAGTTCTGCAGTAGCCACGCCGCCGTGCCGACGGTGCCCGGCACCAGCGCACCGGCATAGGGCTGGCCCTCGGCATCGAACAGCAACGCCGCGTTCGCGCGCGTCGCGGCATTGGGCAGCGGGGCGAGCGTGCCGCCATCGGTCGGGCCGATCACGAGCGACCGGCTGATCGCGTCGGTGACGGCCTGGCCGATGTACGTCAGCCGGTCGAGCGCGGCCTCGATGACCTGGGGCCACATCGCGCCCTGGTTGGAGATCGAGGTCGGCTGCGTGACGGCGACCTTGCGATAGATCGTAAGCGTCGTGCCGGTCGCGATCGCGGGATTGCCGCTGCCGCTCTTCGGATAGGTGACGGTGCCGCCCGCATCCTGTCCGAAGCCGGTCACATCGTATTGCCCGGCCGACAGCGCGATGTCGCTGCCGGTCGCGTCGGAGTAGACGACGGCCAGGTCGGCCGCCTGCTGCACCTTGAAGGCGAAGGGCCACGCGGTGCTCGTGCCGTCGCCCGACAGGACGACGCGGCTGGCAGTGCTTGAAACGGTCATTGGCGGTTTTTCTCCTCGGTCAGTGCTCCGGCGTTTGCGGACGCCGGTGGGCCGAAACTTCCGAATTTGCCGACGACGCTCGACAGGCCGCCGAGCAGGCTCGAGCCTTGCGCGTACGGCAGGCTGGCCAGCGCATTGGCGCCCTGGAAACTCGCGTCGTTGGCCGCGCCTTCGGCGTCGTTGGCCTG
>CAIMEE010000405.1 GCA_903839865.1 Enhydrobacter aerosaccus
GGGGCTATTTGGTTTGGCTGCGCCGTACGCTGATGGGATGAGCGGCGTCCTGATCACCTTTGGAGTGATCATTTTGCTTGCCGTGTTCGGGGGGTTCTTCGCCGCTGCCGAGACTTCGTTGGTTTCGTTGCGCGAGAGCCAAGTGCGCGTGCTTGCAGAAACTCATGGACGTCGCGGCACGCGACTTGCTGAGTTAAACCATGACCCAAATCGCTGGCTGGCAGCAGTACAGGTAGGCGTGACGATCGCCGGCTTCATGTCGGCAGGGTTTGGAGCCGAGCGGATCACCCCGAAACTGACCCCGCACCTAGTGTCCTGGGGTCTGCCAAAGAGTGTGGCCTCTACCCTCGCGTTTTTGTGCACCACGCTGCTCATCGCATTCATTGTCCTGGTCCTTGGCGAGTTGGCTCCGAAGCGCCTAGCGCTGCAGCGTTCTGCCGCTATTGCACTGGCGACCGCCGGCGTCGTCGACGGGCTAGCGCGGATCTCTAGGCCCTTCATCTGGCTACTGTCGTTAGCCACCGACGTTGTGGTGCGGCTGTTAGGTGGGGATCCAGCGGCCGGCAAGGGCGGGATTTCCGAGGACGAACTGCGTGGGATGGTAGCCACCCATGGCGAACTGACCGAGGACGAGCGGACCCTAATCGATGACGTCTTCGATGCTGGTGAACGCGATCTCCGCGAGATCATGGTGCCGCGAACCGAGGTAGATTTTCTGCCCGCAGACATGCCGGTATTCAAGGCCGTCCGAACGGTGGTTGAGGGTCGGCACTCGCGGTACCCAGTGGTCCGCGATTCGGCGGATGACGTTATCGGTTTCGTACACATTCGAGATCTGCTGGATCCGGATCTGGCTGATCGTTCGATCCGGGTCGCGGAGTTGGTTCGCGAGATTGCCTTCCTTCCCAGTTCCAAGCACGTGATTCCGGCGCTTTCTGAGATGCGGCGGATCGGCGCGCACCTGGCGAGCGTTGTTGATGAGTACGGCGGTACGGCGGGCATCGTCACCCTTGAAGACCTGGTCGAGGAATTAGTGGGGGAGATCCGCGACGAATACGACGAGGCTGAGGAAGAGCCGACTCGTTCCGCGGGCGGGCCCGTCGAGGTCGATGGCTTGCTGAATCTGACGGATCTAGCCAACGACGTCGGGATCGAACTCCCGGAAGGGCCTTACGAGACAGTTGCCGGCTACATCGCTAACGAACTTGGGCGACTGGCCGACATCGGCGACGAGGTTGACTACCCGGAGGGGCGCCTAGTGGTAATCGAACTCGACGGTCGCCGCATCGATCGGGTGCGTTTTGTGCCAGCAGTCGACAAGGACTCGGAAGCCGACGCCTGAACCTGACCGACGGGCGCCTAGCGTCTTGTGCCACGATGGCGACCATGTCTGACGCGCGACTACGCATCCTGTCCGGGATCCAGCCGACCTCGGATTCGTTCCATATTGGAAACCTGCTGGGTGCAGTTCGGCATTGGGTGAGCATGCAAGACACCCATGAGGCGTTCTGCTTCATTGCCGATTTGCATGCGATCACCGTCGATTTTGACCCGGCGCAGATCCGGCGACGTACCTTGTCGTCGTTCGCGCAGCTGCTCGCTGCGGGCCTGGATGCAGATCGAAGCACGATCTTTGTTCAGAGCCAGGTGCCCGAACATGCTCAACTTGCGTGGGTGCTGGGCTGTCTGACTGGCTACGGTGAAGCATCGCGGATGACGCAGTTCAA
>CAIMEE010000406.1 GCA_903839865.1 Enhydrobacter aerosaccus
GCCTGATGAAGCGGCCCGGTCCGCTGCGTACACACTGGGAGCCCGGAATGAGTGCCATCGATCGCGTTTTTGCCGCGCAGCGTCTCCACAAGTGGGACGTCAAGAACTCCACTGCCGCCGAGCGCAAGGCAAGGCTGATTCGGCTCAGGGACGCGGTGCTGGCGAACGCGGATGCCATCAAGCGGGCCCTGCACGTCGACCTGCGCAAGCCCGAGGCCGAGGCGGCCGGCGAGATCGGCAGCGTCGAGAACGACATCAATGACGCGCTCGAGCACATGGACGCGTGGATGGCGCCGGTCGAGGTGGCCACGGCGCCGATGTTCGCCGGTGCCAAGGCCCGCATCGTCTACGAAGCGCGCGGCGTATGCCTCGTGTTCGGTCCGTGGAACTTCCCTTTCCAGCTCCTGTTCGAGCCGCTCGTGCCGGTCATCGCGGCTGGCAACACGGCGATCCTGAAGCCGAACGAGCTGGCGCCGGAGACCAGCCGGATCTCCGCCGAGATCATCCGCCAGGTGTTCGATGAGCGCGAGGTGGCGGTGTTCGAAGGCGGCGTCGAACTCGCCAACGAGCTGCTCGCGCTGCCGGTCGACCACGTGTTCTTCACCGGAAGCCCCAAGGTCGGCCGCGTAGTCATGGGTGCGGCGGCGCGCCACCTCGCCTCCGTGACCCCTCGAGCTCGGCGGCAAGTGCCCGGTGATCCTCGACGACTCGACGGACCTCGCGGCGGCGGCCGCGACGATCGCCGCCGCGCGCTGCTACAACAGCGGCCAGGTGTGCCTGTGCCCCGATGTCGCGTGGGTTCCGGCTGCACGGCGCGATGCGCTGGTGGCCTCGTTGCAGGAGGCAGTGGGCGCGGCGCTCTATCGGGATGGAAAGCTCGACAAAGGCTCCTTCGGACGGATGGTCGATCGGCGCAACTTCGACCGCGTCAAGGGCTACCTCGACGATGCGATCGCGCGCGGTGCGACGGTCGCGTTCGGCGGGGCGACCGAGAGCGACGACCTGACGATCCATCCGACCGTGCTCATCGACGTGCCGCCGGATGCGAGGATCATGCACGAGGAGGTGTTCGGGCCTATCCTGACCGTCATGACGTTCCGGAACCCAGCCGAGGTGTGCAGGGCGGTGCAGGGCGGCGGCAAGCCGCTCGCGATGTACGTCTACAGCAACGACCCGGGATTCGTCGATACGATCCTGCGCAATACCTCGTCCGGCGGCGTCACCGTGAACGGCTGGGCGATGCACTGGTTCGAGCCCCAGTTGCCGTTTGGTGGCGTCAACGAGAGCGGCATAGGGCGGTACCACGGGATCCACGGCTTCCGCGAGGTCTCCCACGAACGTTCCGTGTTCGTCCAGTCCTGAGATCGCACGTGACCGCCGACGGAATGGGCCCCCTCTGTCGCGACCTCGTCGCGGAGTGCGACGAGCTCGGCAGTCTCGTGGCGCCACTCGATGCGCGCGGGTGGCGGACCCGGACCCGGTTCTACGAGTGGGCGATCTATGACGAGATCGCGCACCTATGTCTGTTCGACGAGATCGCCGTCCTCGCGGCCCGGGATCGCGACGCGTTCCGCGCCGAGCAGGCCGCGCTCGAGGGTACGCTGGCCGGCGGCATGGAGGTCAGCGAGTTTGCCCGTCGACGTTATGCGCACCTGGACGGGCCTTCGTTGGCGGCATTCTGGCGGGATTGCTACCAGGCCGAGTCAGCGCTGCTGGCGACGCTCGACCCGAAGCACCGGCTGCCCTGGTTCGGACCCGACATGAGCGCACGATCATTCGCGACCGCGCGCCTCATGGAGACCTGGGCCCATGGCCAGGACGTCTACGACGCATTCGGCCGCGCACGACCGGTCACGGCGCGCCTGCGCCACCTCGCGCATCTCGGCGTCCTGACCTTCAGCTGGTCGTTCGCCAACCGCGGGCTGCCAACACCCGGCCCAACCCCGTACGTCGACCTGGAGGGGGAGGGTGGCGAACGCTGGACCTGGGGTGCGCAGTCCGGGGACGCCGCCGTGCGCGGGCCTGCGCTGGACTTCTGCCTCGTCGTGACGCAGCGCCGCCACCATCTCGACACGGGTCTCGAGGTCATCGGTCCGGTCGCTGAGGAATGGATGCGGCTCGCGCAGTGTTTTGCCGGCCCGGCCGTGATGGGGCCGCCGCCGGGGACGTTCCCGCGGTGACGACGGGTGGACGCCCGGCGCGGACTGGCGTTCCGCTCGGGCCGGAGAATGCCGTCGACATCGAGGCGCGCCTCGCGGCCATCCGGCGCCCGCTGGCCGAGCTCGCGCCGTCGGATGGGACGTACTCGAACCTACGTCTGTTCGCGCAGGCGCATCGCTACGAATACCTGCCCGGACCCTGGCCGTGCGTGTCGGGGCTGGCCTACGATGGCGCCCCGGTGCTGATCCCGCTGTTCGATCTCGCCACGGCGCCGCTCGCGCTGCTTGGGGAATTGCAGGGCCGGGACGCGGAATTCTATCCGGTCGCCGAGTCCGTGCTGCGGAGCCTGGATCCGGCGACGATCGTGTCGCGGGCGCTGCGCGACGACGCCGACTACCTGTATCGGTCAGCCCCATTCATCGATTATGTCGACGCCGGACTCGGCCCCAAGCGACACGCGCTGTCACGGCTCCTGGCCGCGACACCGGTCGAGGTCCGCCCACTTGATCGGGCTGACCGGGGCGCGGCCCTTGCGGTCCTGGAGGGCTGGTGCACGGACAAGCAGCACGGTCCCGACGGCGCCGACGCTCCCGCGTGTCGCGCGGCGCTCGAGGATCTGCGCCCGGGCGGCGCGCTGTTCGGGTTCCTCCACGTGGCCGGCGCCATCCCGATCGGCTTCGTGCTTGTCGAGTGGCTCAATCCCGGTGTGCTTGCCGTTCGTTTCGCGAAGGGCCGCAGCGCGTTCGACGGCATCTTCCCGCACCTGTTCCAGGACCTCGCGCGGCGGTTTGGATCCGACCTGCAGTGGCTGAACTTCGAGCAGGACCTGGGACTCGCCAACTTCCGCAGGACGAAGCAGTCATTCCGGCCGGCACTGCTGGTCGCAA
>CAIMEE010000407.1 GCA_903839865.1 Enhydrobacter aerosaccus
ACGACGACGCCGTGGACCATGCCGGGCAACCGCGCCCTCGCCTACGGCAAAGAGATCGCCTACGCGCTGGTCGAGGTCGTCGCTGTCGAGGACGGCAGCAAGGCGGTCGTCGGCGAGAAGATGGTGCTGGCGAAGGACCTCGTCGGGGTGGTGGGCGAAGCCGCGAAGTTCACGCCCAAGATCCTGCGCGACGTGCCGGCCGGCGAGCTCGAGGGGCTGATCGCGGCCCATCCGTTCCGCGGCCAGGGTTGCGTGTTCGACGTGCGCCTGCTGCCGGGCGAGTTCGTCACCGCCGAGGCGGGCACGGGTTTCGTGCACATCGCGCCGGGCCATGGCGCGGACGACTATGAGCTGGGAATAGCCAACGGCGTCGAGGTGCCGGACACGGTGGCCGAGGACGGCAGCTACTATCCGCACGTGCCGCTGTTCGCGGGCAAGCGTGTCTACACGCCGGACGGCAAGAAGGGCGATGCCAACCGCACCGCCATCGCGTTGCTCGACGGCGCGGGCAAGCTGCTGGCCTCGGGCCGCATCACGCACTCCTATCCGCACTCGTGGCGCTCGAAGGCGCCGGTGATCTTCCGCAACGCGCCGCAGTGGTTCATCTCGATGGACAAGCCGATCGCGGAGATCGGCGGCACGCTCCGGGAGAAGGCGCTGGCGGCGATCGACGCGACGCGCTTCGTGCCGCGCGCCGGCTACAACCGCCTGCGCTCGATGATCGAGACGCGGCCGGACTGGAACGTCTCGCGCCAGCGCGCCTGGGGCGTGCCGATCGCGGTGTTCGTGAACAAGAAGACCGGCGAGCCGTTGCGCGACGCCGAGGTGATGGGACGCGTGGTCGAAGCCTTCAAGAGCGAGGGCGCCGACGCCTGGTTCGCGAGCCCGCCCGAGCGCTTCCTCGGCAACAAGTACAATGCCGACGACTTCGACCAGGTAACCGACATCCTCGATGTCTGGTTCGACTCCGGCTGCACGCATGTCTTCACGCTCGAGGGCAATCCCGATCTCAAGTGGCCGGCCGATCTCTATCTCGAGGGCTCGGACCAGCATCGCGGCTGGTTCCATTCCTCGCTGCTCGAGAGCTGCGGCACGCGTGGCCGCGCACCCTACGACGGCGTGCTGACGCACGGCTTCACGCTCGACGAGCAGGGCCGCAAGCAGTCCAAGTCGTTGGGCAATGTCGTGGCGCCGCAGGTGGTCTGCGACCAGTACGGCGCCGACATCCTGCGCCTGTGGGTGGTCGGCACCGACTACACCGAAGACCAGCGCATCGGCCCGGAGATCCTGAAGCACCAGGCCGAGGCCTATCGCCGGCTGCGCAACACCTTGCGCTATCTGTTGGGCAGCCTCGAAGGCTTCTCGGCGGCCGAGCGCGTGGCGCCTGCGGACATGCCCGAGCTCGAGCGCTGGGTGCTGCATCGCATGGCCGAGCTCGACGTAATCCTGCGCAAGGCGGTCGATGACTACGACTTCCACACCATCGGCACCGAACTTAATACCTTCTGCTCGCAGGATCTGTCGGCGTTCTATTTCGACATCCGCAAGGACTCGATCTACTGCGACCCGACGCAGACGTTGCGCCGTCGCGCGGGCCGCACGGTGATGGCGGAGGTCTTCTCCTTTCTCACCGCGTGGCTGGCGCCGATCACCTGCTTCACGGCGGAGGAGGCCTGGCTGGCGCGTCCCAAGAACATGCCGGACGGAGACGCCGACAGCGTCCATCTGCGCCTATATCCCACGATCCCGTCGGGCTGGCTCGATCCGGCGCTCGGCGAGAAGTGGAAGACGGTGCGCGCTCTGCGCCGCGTCGTGACGGGCGCCCTCGAACTCGAGCGTGCCGAGAAGCGCATCGGCTCCAGCCT
>CAIMEE010000408.1 GCA_903839865.1 Enhydrobacter aerosaccus
CCCCGAATCGCAGGTATCGTGTAAAAGAACCCCATGATGCGGCCCTATCGATTTGAGCACCCGAACACGGAAGAGATGGAGTTGGTGACCCGCGGGTCGTACCTCGCCGCCGCCTTCCTGGGGCCGCTGTACATCATGTACCGCAAGACGTCGGGATTCTGGCCTTCGGTACTCCTGACCGTCGTGCTGACGGGCGGGATCGTGGGCTTCTGGGCCGTCTCCTTGACCTTCCTGTCGAACCGGACGCTGCTCATCGCCTTGCCGGCCGTCGTCGTTGTCGCCCTGATGATCCAGTCGTCCTTCGTGATCCGGCAGGTTCGCCGGCACTTCCGTCGCCGTGGCTGGCTGGTTCGCGCGCCCTCCTAGCCCTCCCGGCCGGCAAGCTTGTCCGAGCCACCGGTATTGGCCATAAGCCCGTACCCATAAACAGGAGACAGAATGCGCCCTTCCGGCCGCGCCCCCGACCAGCTTCGCAAGGTTTCCCTCGAGCCGGGCTTTTCCCGCCATGCCGAGGGCTCGTGCCTGGTGAAGTTCGGTGACACCCATGTGCTCTGCACCGCCTCGATCGACGAGCGGGTGCCGCCGTGGATGCGCAATTCCGGCAAGGGCTGGGTGACCGCCGAGTACGGCATGCTGCCGCGTTCGACCCACACCCGCACCGACCGCGAAGCGGCACGCGGCAAACAGTCCGGCCGCACCCAGGAGATCCAGCGGCTCATCGGGCGCGCCTTGCGCGCGGTCGTCGACCTGCCGGCGATGGGCGAGCGCCAGATCAACATCGACTGCGATGTGCTGCAGGCCGACGGCGGCACGCGCACCGCCTCGATCACCGGCTCGTGGGTCGCGCTGCACTTCGCCTTCGAACGGCTGATCAAGGAAGGCAAGCTCACGGCGAGCCCGATGACCGGGCAGGTCGCCGCCGTGTCGTGCGGCCTGTTCGAGGGCGCCGCCGTGCTCGACCTCGACTATCCGGAAGACTCGAAGGCGCAGGCCGACGCCAACTTCGTGCTGACCGGCGACGGCGGCATCGTCGAAGTGCAGGGCACCGCCGAGGACAAGCCGTTCAGCGAGCCGCAGTTCATGGAGCTGCTGGCGCTGGCCAAGAAGGGCGTCACCGAACTCACGGGCCTGCAGCGCTTGGCGATTGGCCGATGAGGGGCGGCAAAGCCTAATGGCGCGGCGCTTCGTCCTGCCGAAGCTCGTTGTGGCGACCCACAATCGCGGCAAGGCGGGCGAGATCGCCACGATGCTAAAGCCGTTCGGCACGCAGATCGTCTCTGCCGGCGAACTCGGACTGCCGTCACCGGACGAGACCGGCACGACGTTCGAAGCCAACGCCACGATCAAGGCGCTGGCCGCCACGCGCGCGAGCGGCCTGCCTGTGCTGGCCGACGATTCCGGCTTGAGCGTTCATGCCCTCGACGACCAGCCCGGCGTCTACACCGCCGACTGGGAGGGCCCGACACGCGACGCGATGGTCGGCATGAAGCGCATCCAGGACGAGTTGGCCAAACGCGGCGTGCCGCAGACCGATGCCGCGCGCGGCGCCACCTTCCATTGCGTGCTGGTCCTGGCGTGGCCCGACGAGCATCTCGAGCTGTTCCACGGCACCTGCGACGGCGCCATCGTCTGGCCGATCCGCGGCACCGGCGGTCATGGCTACGATCCCTGCTTCCAGCCTCTGGATCAAAGGGGCGGCGGGACGCGCACGACGGCCGAGATGAGCGATGCCGAGAAGAACGCGATCAGCCATCGTGGCCGCGCCTTCCGGATGATGGTCGAGGCCTGCTTCCAGTGAGCGCGCAGGCTCCTCTGGGCGTTTACGTCCACTGGCCGTTCTGCAAATCGAAGTGCCCCTACTGCGACTTCAACAGCCATGTGCGCGACGGCGTCGAGCAGGGGCGCTGGCGCAAGGCGCTGCTGGTCGAACTCGAACATGCCGCGCGCGAGGCGCCGGAGCGCAGGGTCGAGACGATGTTCTTCGGCGGCGGCACGCCGTCGCTGATGGAGCCCGAAACCGTGGCCGAGCTGATCGCACGCACGCGCACGCTGTGGGATTGCGCCGCCGACATGGAGATCACGCTCGAAGCCAATCCGACGTCTGTCGAGGCCGGGCGCTTCGCAACCCTGGCCCAGGCCGGCGTCAACCGCGTGTCGCTGGGCGTGCAGGCCATGAGCGCGATGGAGTTGCGTTTTCTCGGTCGCGAGCATTCGCCGGCAGAAGCTCTGGCCGCGCTCGAGACGGCCCGCCAGCACTTCGGCCGGTATTCCTTCGACCTGATCTATGCCCGGCCGGGCCAGACGCTGGAGGCGTGGGCAGGCGAGCTCGGGCGCGCGGTGGCGCTCGCGGGCGAGCATCTGTCGCTCTATCAGCTCACCATCGAACGCGGCACGCGCTTCTTCACCGATCACGCGCGCGGCGCCTTCGTGTTGCCGCCCGAGGAACTCGCAGCCGAGATGTTCGAGCTCACACAGGCCCGCCTCGAAATGGCCGGGCTGCCGGCGTACGAAATTTCCAACCACGCGCGTCCGGGCGCGGCCTGCCGCCACAATTTGATCTACTGGCGGTATCAGGATTACGTCGGCATCGGCCCCGGCGCGCACGGCCGCTTCGGCGGCGGTGCGGGCAAGCGGGCGACGCGCCGGCACAGCGGGCCGGAAGCGTGGCTGGAGGCGGTCGAACGCGACGGTCATGGCACGGCCGAGAGCACGCTGGTGACCGGCCGCGACCTGGTGGAGGAAGCGTTGATGATGGGATTGCGGCTCTGCGAGGGCATCGATCGGACGATCTTCGCGGCCAATGCCGGCGCAGATCCCGTTGACGCCGTGGGCGAGGCCGCTCTCGCGCCGCTGATCGGCGCGGGCTTCCTCGAAGTGAGCCCGACGCATCTCACCGCGACCGCCGCCGGCCGCCAGCGCCTGAACGCCGTGCTGGAGCGGCTGATCGCATGAGGCGGCTTCTTGTTCTCGCGGCGTTGCTGATCGCCGCAACGAGCACCGCTTTCGCCCAGACGGCGAAGCCCGCGCCGCGCGCGCCCGTGCCCTCGGCCAAGCCCGCCGCGCCCAAGTCGCCGTTCACGCCGCCGGCTTTCAAGATCACCATCGCCACCGAAGCTGCCTATCCGCCGTTCAACTATCTCGATCGCAAGGGTCTGCCCGCCGGGTTCGAAATGGATATCGCCCAGGAGGCCTGCATGCGCATGAAGGCCGAGTGCGAGTTCGTCGCCGTCAAATGGGACGAGCTCGTGCCGGGCGTGCTCGACAAGAAGTTCGACATCGTCATGTCGTCGCTCGAGGTGACGGCCGAGCGACGCCGGCGGCTCGGCCTGTCGCGCCGCTACTATCTTTCGCCCGGCGCCTTCATCGCCAAGAAGGGCGCGCCGTACGACGGGCCGCCGTCGCTGCTGCGCAACAAGAAGATCGGCATCCAGAAGGACTCCATGCACGCCGACTGGGCCGACAAGAGTTTCCGCCGCTCCGCCCAGCTCAAGCGCTACGCGACCGTCGACGACGCGCTGAAGGCGCTGGCCGCCGACGAGGTAGATGCGGTGTTCGGCGACAAGGCGCAGCTCTGGCTGTGGGCGCAGAAGCCGGACGGCAAATGCTGCGAACTCATCGGCCAGGACGTCAAGGATACGCAAACCCTCGGCATCGGCGTCTCGGCAGGCCTGCGCCGCGAGGATATCAAGCTGCGCGAAGCCTTCAACAAGGCGATCAGCGAGATGATGAGCGACGGTACGTACAAAAAGTTGAACGAAAAATACTTCCCGTTCCCACTGAACTGACGGACGGTTTTCGCCGATTAAATACGGTCGGAAAACCATCGGCGCGATCAGATGCAGCAAAATCGATCTTTTTGCTCTTCTCCCGAACGAGAAAACCGACGTAAAACCGCTTTTTATCGGCCAAGTTCAATAGTCACGCGAGCCCGGAACGTCCGGATGCAAATCTGGAAAGTGCTGCACGACAGGCAAAGTGATCTTCATGTGAAACTCGTGGATCACGTTGGCCATGAACAGGAGCATCTTCTTTCGTTCATCTTCGTCTTTGATTGCACGGACCGCGTCTTCCAATTCCAGGAGAGCGAGATCTATTCCTTTCATCGCTTTGATGATCGGTTCTGCAACGTCACGCTCCATCTTCTTGCTCCTTCGGCAAGGGAACCAAATAGTTAAGATCTCCCTTTTCGGCCAAACAAGCTCGAATGCATATGCGCATCAAACTGCGTGAGTCCGAACCGGTGAACCATCTGGGCCGGGGAAGTTCTCCATTCGCGAATTTCTGAGAGCATTCTGCGATGCATTCGGAATAAGCGCTCTCAGGTCGTGCCTCCACTCGCTCCGATATGGCTTGAACATTCTCTTCTTGATCAGGAAGCCGGCTTGCAAGAGCCCCATTAGCGGCAAGACGCGCCTGCATGCCAGCTGCCAGCACGCGGCTCCTCGCGGAGGCCGCAGTTCGATCTTCGATTTCAGCATCGGGTAAATCGACACCCACCCGCGCATGGGCGCGAGCGGCATTCGCGGCTGCGGCACCAAGTATGGCGATCAGATCGTCGTCGCTATGATGGAGCGCTGCCTCTTTGGCGAGGAGGTCGATACGATCGAGCGCAGTCTGGCGTTGCCACACTTTGCTTTGTTCAGCCACGTGGCGGGAGATGCCGTCCCGCGCCACCCCCAGCTGCGTATCCAGTGCGGCGCCGAGCCTCTTGCGCTGATAGTCGTTGGCGAGGCCGTTGAGCAACGCGTCTTTTATTTCGTGGAGACGCTGGATCGCCTGTGGCGCACCGTCGACCGCATCGCCGCCTTGCTTGCGATAGTAGGCGTCGGGCATGACGAAGAGCGAATTCTTCTTGGCCGCGATGAAGCGGTTTAACTCGCTTTCGACATGGGTGTCGTTGGCGATCTTGTCCTCGCGGGCGACCAGAGGATCGATCGGCGGCGGGGACGGGGCAACGGGAATGCCCGACAAGTGAGAGTTGTCATGGGCCGAAACTAGACGAGTCTGCCGGAATCACCGATTACGGTCGTTACTCACGCTAAAATGCATGCCGGATTGAAACGGATGGGCTGTGGCCGACGGCCAATTCGGGGGCGGTTGAGCCTCCGCGGGACAAAATTCGACGGAAAGGCGGCCGTCTGCGCGGAGGCCTGAAGGCAACTCGCCCCGGCCGCAGGCGTTAGCTCCCAGAACCCATTCAGGAGGAATACCATGTTAAAGATCTCGATGATGGTCGTGGGCGCATTTGCGCTCGCCACGTCGATCGCTGCTTGCGGCGACCAGGGCTATGGCCCGACGCATTCGTACAGCGCCCGCGTTGGCAACAACGGCACCGCTGCCGATGCCACTGCCAACAACGGCAGCACCTCGAGCAGCTACGAAGCCCAGCGCCAGAAGGTCGACAACTACCGGGGCTATCAGCCCGGCTATCGCTGAGCCCAGGTCTTTGGTTTAAGCCGCGTTCGTCGCCGCGAAGGCCTCGAACGCGTCTTCGACCAGACTGACGTGATGCAGCATCGCGGCGTGCGCGCCGGCGGCATCACCGGAGAGAATCGCGCGCACGACGGCATCGTGCTCCTGGTTGGAGCGCACCAGGCGTCCCTCGACCTGAAATTGTGCGCGCCGAAATGGGCCGACCCTGCGGCGTAGATTCATCGCGTATTCGGCCAGCGGCGCGTTGTGTGACCCCGCATAGATCGCACCATGGAAAGCGACGTTGGCATCCGAATAGGCTTCGGTCTGTCCCGCGTGGGCGAGAACCAGCATCGCTTCGTGCCGTGCCTGCAGCCGCCGTCGCTCGATCGGCGTCATGCAGATCGCCGCCAGCCGTGCGCAGGTCGCTTCCATTTCCGCCATGGCGACAAACAGGCTCTCGATCTCATCCGGCGTCGCCTTGGAGACGATGGCGCCCTTGCGTGGCCGCATGTCGATCAGGCCGCTCATCGCCAGTTGGCGTAGAGCCTCGCGCACCGGCGTGCGCGACACGCCGTGCTGCTCGGCCAGGCCCATCTCGTCGAGCCGGACGCCAGGCTTCAGGGCGCCGCTCAGGATTCCGTCGGCGATCGCCGTCGCCAGTCTGTCGGCCAGGGTGGGATTTTCGGCGCTCATACGCCTATTTGCATACAAGATGGATGCCAACGCACACAATCTGCCTGTGAATGCCCGAAAAGAATGCAATCTGCCGCTCTTGCATACATTTGAATGTCGCGACCTGAAGGAAACGGCGATTCTA